>JBJEUH010000141.1:0-54895 GCA_051883735.1 Candidatus Ventricola sp. | reverse complement strand
GCGGGCACGGCCCGCCGAGGGTGAAAAGAATATGATCATCTGCGATACGCATTGCGACACGCTGTACATGCGGGCGCTCCAGCCGGAGCAAACGCCCTGCGTGACGATGGAAAACATGAAGCGGGGCGGCATGAGCCTGCAGACCTGCACGCTCTTTGCCGGCAGCAAGGGCATGAGCGATCACCCGCACGACAAGGCGATGGCGGAGTACGCCGCCTTTGAGCGCCTGGCGGAGACGGAGGGCTGGGAGAAGGTGAACTCCCCGCTGGAGGCCGAGGCGGGCAAGGTGAAGATTCTCCTGTCCGTGGAGGGCGGCGAGATCTTCGAGGGCAGCGTGGAGCGCGTGCGCGAGTTCCATGCGCGCGGCATCCGCATGGCGGCGCTGACCTGGAACAACGAAAACGAGATCGGCTATCCGGCCAAGGGCGGCTCCAAGGAGGGCATCAAGCCGCAGGGCTGGGAGATCCTGAAGGCGATGGCCAGCCTCAGGATGGCGGCGGACACCAGCCACTTAAACGAAGCGGGCTTCTGGGACCTGATCGACCGGCACAGCCAGCCGCCGATGGCCTCTCACTCCTGCGCGGCGAAGCTCTGCCCGCACTTCCGCAACCTGACCGACGACCAGATCCGCGCGATGGCCAGCCGCGGCGGCTGGATCGGCGTGAACTTCTATCCGCGCTTCCTGCGCGAGGACGGCCGTGCAGGCGTCGCGGACATCGTCGATCACATCGACCACATGTGCCAGCTGGGCGCGGCGAAGAACGTGGGCTTCGGCAGCGACTTTGACGGCATCGAATATGCGCCGTTCGACTGCCAGAGCCCGGCGGATATCCCGGCGATCCTGGAGGAGCTGCGCAGGCGGGGCTACAGCGAGGAGGCCGTCGAGGACATCGCGGGCCGCAATTTCCTCGATTACTATCGCAGGCTGGGATACTGAGCGCCCTTCGCCGGGCTGCGGATGCGCCTAAAAAGAATACAGCGGCACCTGTCCAAGAGATTTGCGCTGGAAAGCGCAGATCTCTTCGGATAGGTGCTTTTGGTCTGCCCGCCTTCAGCGCCTGCGGGCGTTCGCATTTGCTTCCTCCCAATGCCCGGCCCCCGGCGCGCCGCTGGACGTTCATCATTTTTCGCGCGAATCGAGCCTCCTTCTGCCAATCGGAAGTATAAAGGGCAAAATCTCAAAAAGTTCGACATATTTTGCAGAGCGCCTGAATAAGATAGGTGCACGGGATCGAATGGACGATGTCTTTTTGCCCTTTCACCCATGGAGCGCACAGTCATGCCGTCGGCGGCATGAAAACGAAGGAGGAAGAAAAAATGCGGGGGAAAAAGGTCCTGGGTCTGCTTCTGGCTATGGCCCTGGCATGGAGCCTGAGCGGATGCAGTCCGCAGGAGGAAAGCCGGACGGCGGAGGGAAGCCGGACGGCAGAGGACAGAATACAGATTCGGGTTCAGTACATGTGCGGCAGAATGAACCTCGATCTGGAGGCGGTGCTGGAGGAGAAATTCCCCGGCGTCGATATCGTGACGGATGAGCTGGTCGGCGACCCGAACTATATCATCGCGAAAGAGATGGAGCATGGCATCGAGCCGGACGTCTATCTCTACGAGGGCCTGTGCCAGATGGACGATCAGCTCGTCGCGGAGAAATTCTACGACCTTTCCCGGGAGGAGTTCACCAACAACTTCTATCTTTCCGCCGTTTCGGCGTGCGTCAACGAGGACGGCGGGCTGTATTACCTGCCGGGGCCGGTGTATGTGTACGGCATCGTGTATGACAAGACGGCGTTTGCGGAGCTGGGCCTCAGCGTCCCGCACAGCTACACGGCGTTTGTGGAGCTGCTTGACGACGTGAGGGCGATGCAGATGAAGGGCACAGAGCCGGACCCGGATAACCCTGATGCGAGGGTGACGGTGGACGTCGAGCCGTTTGTGCCCACGGTGATGTGGGCGGACATGTGGACGTTTATCTTCGATTCCTACATCTACGGCGACTGCCTGAAGGGCGCGGACAACGCGCTTTGGCTGGACAGGTATCAGCAGGGCCGGGAAAGCATGATCGGCCACATGGAGCCCGCCGCGCAGAAGCTGATCGGGCTGTTCGACGACGGCATCCTCTCGCCTGAATTCTTTCAGGTGAGGGCGCCTGTGCGCACGGCGAAGCTTTACCGCTACCACACGTCGCTCATGACCATCGAATGCCAGTCGGCGCTGGGCTTCAACGAGCGGGAAAACGCCGATATGCCGGGCAACCTGCATGAAATCGGCATGATGCCCTTCTATACCGGCGACGAGGAGGGCTCCGATTATCTGATGTCCATGCCCAGATGCTATTTCGGCATGACCAAAAAGGCCGCGCAGGATGAGGAAAAGAAGCGGGCGATTCTCGAGATCTTTGCCTTTTTCAGCACCAGGGAGGGCCAGGATCTGATGATCGAGGGCGGCGGCGGAGAGATCAACCTGCTCAAGGACAGCAACCTGACGGATCATCCGTTCTACGATGAGGTCAGGGACACCTTCAGCCAGGGAAGGGTCATCTCCCGCTTCAATTTCGCGGGCAAGTCCGCCGAGGTGGAATCCTATATGCACGCGACGACCCTTGACCTGGTGGACGGAAACATCGCCATCGAGGACTGGCTCCGGGAGGCTGACCGCGTCAGGGACGAGGCGCTTGCCAGCAGGCCGGCGCAGGAGCCCGCCTACGGCACGTCCAGGGAGATGCTCTCCGTGGAGGAAACGGCCGTTGTGGTCGGAGAGGCGTATCTTCACGCCACCGGCGCGGACATCGGAATCGTCCCCTGCAGGGCCAACTTCGGCATGAAGAACAGGCTGTTTGAAGGCCCCATCACCGATAAGGCCATCGACATCCTGACCACCACGAGGATGAGCGCGGGCGTCGTCTTCGAGGACCCGAACCACATCAGCATCGTCACCGTGAAAATCACGGGGCAGCAGCTCATGGAGCTTCTCGAGGAAAACAAGGACACGTTCGTAGGGCTTGCGGGCCTTGACGTCGAATACGACCCTTCAAGGCCGGAGGGCGAACGATACCTCTCCATCAGGCGAAACGGGAGGAACATCGCGCCGGAGGACGAATTCATCGCGGCTTCTGTGAGGGGCGCTGTAAAGCGCCTTCCGGTCGTCAGGACATACGATGAACTCGCCTTCCGCGACATGTTCGTCAGCTATCTTGACAGCGTCGGAGGCGAAATCTCCGGCGCGCCCGACAGCCTGTGCATCGTGAAATGAGGGCGGACTGTATTGCGAGGGAGAACCCGTCATGAGGAAAAAACCGATTCAGAGCGCGCCGACCGTTGCAGGGGTTCTCATGCTGTCTTTGCTGCTCACCTATTTTCTTTTGTCAGGCGCCATGAATTCCATCAACGACGTCAGCGGGCGGGAGGCCCTTGCGCTCCTGACGGAAAACGCTGTGCAGATGGACAACATCATCGCCAATCAGCTTCATAACAACTGGAAGCAGATCGACACGATCTGCCTGGCGCTCAAGCGCCTGGACGGCCATCCGACCGGCGAGGTCGTCTCCTTTCTGCAGGACGCGTCAGCCGATGCGTATGACATGGTGCTGCTTTCGCCTGACGGCAGCTATCTGGACAGGGCCGGCGGCAGGGGCCTCAAGCAGATCACGAAGGACGTGCTGCCCCTGATACAGGGGGAGGACAGAATCCTTCTGCTGCGTCAGGACAAGGATACGGATATCCTGACGTTCGGGACGAGAATCGATCCCCTGTCCGTGGATGAAAGAAAGATGGAATACCTGTTTATGTACTATAAGCTGGATTCCTACCTGAGCCTTCTGAAGATGGAGTCCTTCGGCGGAAAGGGCCAGATCCGGATCATCGACGGCAAGGGCACGACGCTGCTGCATTCCGACAACCTCCCGGATTCCGAAAACCGGTATCTGTTCTTTAGCACCTTCAAGGACGCGCAGTTTCTTCACCACGACGCCGTCAGGGACAGCGATGCCTTCAGGCAGTACGTCCTCTCGGGGGCGAGCGACGCCATTCGTGTGGTGCGCCCCTCGGGGGAAGACGAAATCGTCAGCTTCTCCCAAATCCCCGACACGGACTGGCACATCGTCATCTCCATCAGCCAGTCCCTGGTCATGGGAACGAGGCTTTCAAGCGTGGAGCGGATCGGCAGCACGGCGCTGCTGGCCGTCATGCTGATCGTCCTGTTCTCCCTGCTCGCCATCTCCCTGGTGGTCGATCAGTCTCAGAAGAAGACGAACGCCCAGAATCAGGAGCTGGAAAGGCTCAACGCGCAGCTTCGGGAAAACAACGCCTCGCTGGAGGAGGCGAGGCATCTGGCCGAGCAGTCCTTCCACCTGGCTGAGGAGGCGAACAAGGCCAAGAGCACGTTCCTGTCCAACATGTCCCACGATATCCGGACCCCGATGAACGCCATCGTCGGCTTTACGACCCTGGCGATCGCCAATGCGGCCAACGCGGAGAAGGTCAAGGACTATCTGGGCAAGATCCTCGCCTCCAGCAATCATCTGCTCTCGCTGATCAATGACGTGCTGGACATGAGCCGCATCGAGAGCGGCAAGATTCAGCTGGAGGAGACGGAGGTCAACCTGTCGGATCTGCTCCACGACATCAAGACCATCATCGGCGGCCAGATTCACGCCAAGCAGCTGGAATTGTACATGGACGTCGTCGACGTGACCGACGAGGACGTGTTCTGCGACAGGACCCGGCTGAATCAGGTGCTGCTGAATCTCCTGTCCAACGCCATCAAGTTCACCCCGGCCGGCGGCACGGTATCCATCCGCGTGGCCCAGCTGCCCCATGCGCCCAAGGGGAAGGGCCTGTACGAGATCCGGGTGAAGGATACCGGCATCGGCATGAGCCAGGCGTTTGCGCAGCGGATTTTCGAGCCCTTTGAGCGGGAACGCACCTCCACGGTGAGCAGGATTCAGGGCACCGGCCTGGGCATGTCCATCTCCAAAAACATCATCGACATGATGGGCGGCACGATTTCGGTGCAGACGGAAAAGGACAAGGGCACGGAGTTCATCATTCACCTGGCCCTGCGCCTGCAGTCGGCGCGCCGCCGCGTGGAGAGAATCCGGGAGCTGGAGGGGCTGAAGGCGCTGGTGGTGGACGACGATTTCAACGCCTGCGACAGCGTGACCAAGATGCTGGTGCAGGTGGGCATGCGCCCGGAGTGGACGCTCTCCGGCAAGGAGGCGGTCCTGCGGGCCCGGCAGTCGATCGAGCTTGCTGACCCCTTCCATGCGTACATCATCGACTGGCGGCTGCCGGATATGAACGGCATCGAGGTGACGCGCCAGATTCGCGGGCTGGGAGAGGATTCCCCCATCGTCATCCTCACCGCCTACGACTGGTCCGACATCGAGGAGGAGGCCAGAAGGGCCGGCGCGACGGCGTTCTGCTCGAAGCCGATGTTCATGTCCGACCTGAGAGAGACGCTGATGACGGCCCTTGGACGGCAGGAGGCCGGGCGCGACGGCATTCTCCCCGACCTGCAGGCGTCCGCGTGCTTCAAGGGGAAGCGCCTGCTGTTGGCGGAGGACAACGAGCTGAACCGGGAGATCGCCGTGGAGCTCCTGAGCGAATACGGGTTCCTCATCGATACGGCGGAAAACGGCGCGGAGGCCCTTGAAAAGGTCGCAGCCTCCCGCCCGGGCGACTACGACCTGGTGCTGATGGACATACAGATGCCGCTGATGGACGGCTACGAGGCCACGAGGAAAATCCGGCAGCTGGACGATCCGGTTCGGGCGTCCATTCCCATCGTTGCCATGACCGCCAATGCCTTTGACGGGGACCGCAGGGCCGCGGCGGAAAGCGGCATGAACGGCTTTGTTTCCAAGCCGATCGACGTCAAGGAGGTCGTCCGGATGCTGAGCAGCGTCCTGGAGCGCGCAGCGGCCGGCGAGGGATGCGGGCCGGAGCCGTGAAGTGAACGCAACAAAAACGCCGTGCGCAGGCAAGCCCTGTGCATGGCGTTTGCGTATTTCGTTTCATCAGTCGCTGCCCGGGAGCTTTTCGCTGGAGGCCACGGCCTGGCAGAGCGTATGCATCAGCCTGCGCGTCCTGGCGGAGCAGCCGCTGGCCAGCCTGGCCACCGCGTTGCCCAGGGCCTGCGCGCTGTCGTCCGGCTCGCTGGAGAAGTTCTCCTCCATGACGCAGCCGTTGAGCAGCGAGGCGAGCGGCACATGCAGCGTCTGCGCGATCAGGGCAAGCTGCTCCAGCGAGGCGGGGCGCTCGCCGCGTTCCAGACGGCCAAAGTGCAGCTGGGACATCTTGAGCTGCTCTGCAATCTGTTCCTGCGTGAGGCCCGCGTCCTTGCGCGCCGCACGGATGTTCTGTCCGATCGTCTTGTAGGAAACGATCATCGTGATCCCCTCCGCGAATTAAGAATACCCTCATGATATCCTGAATGCGCTGAAAATTACATTCCAAAATACTATAAATCTATCCATTTTTGAGCTGAGAAGAGAAATAAAACGGGATGGCAATTTCCGGCAATCAGGCGCGATAGGCGGTCATCGCGCGGAAGCGGTTGCTGAGCATGGTGTAGAGCGATTCGGCATACGGCGCGAGCGGCTGATCCTTCGCGTAGGCCATGTAAAACGGCGGCAGAACCGCGTCCGTGCCCAGGTGATAGTGGGAGAGCCGCTGCATCATGCCGCTGTCGCACAGGAGCGAGATGAACGGGCAGAGCATGACCAGATTCGCCCCGGCACAGGCGCGCATGGCGGCGCCGACGTTGTCGCAGCACATGCAAACGGATGGATGCACCGCGCACTGGGCGAGCAGATCGTCAAAATGCCTGCGGCGCACATGGTCGCTCGTCGGCAGGATGAAGCGCTCCTGTGCCGCTTCGCGCAGGCCGATGGTGGCGCCGGAGGAGATGCGGCGGGCGAGCGCGGTCTGCTTGCCGGCGATCAGCACGATCTCCTCCGAGGCGATCTGGCGGTACTCCAGCCGCGGATGCGGCCTGCCGCAGGTGAGCAGCGCCATGTCCAGCTCGCCGCGCAGCAGCATCTGCTCCAGCTGGGCGACGTCGTCCTCGCGCACCTCCAGGCGCACATCCGGATAGCTGGTGAGAAAATCGCCCAGCACCTGCGGCAGCAGCTCCTCGCTGCGGTGGCGCATCAGGCCGATGCGCAGCGTGCCGACGGCGTGACCGCGCAGCAGGCTGATGGCCTCGGCAAGCTGCGTCTCGGTCTGCACGATCCGCCGGGCGGCCTCCACATACAGCGCGCCGGCGGGCGTGAGCGCGGCGGGCGTTTTGCCGCGCACGAAGATGGGCTCGCCCAGCTGCGTCTCGATCTGGCGGACGGTCTGGGAGAGCGTGGGCTGGGTGATGGAGAGCGCCTTGGCGGCGGCGGTGAAGCTGCCCTCGCGCACGATGGCGAGGATCAGGCGGGCGTGGCGGGTGTTCATGGGCGATGCTCCTTGCAGGGGGATAGCTCTATTGTAGATGACCCGGGCGGATTTGTCCACGGAAAAAATACGGCGCGGGGATTGAGATACGGACGCGGGTGCGCTATAATGGATAAGATCAGATCAAAAAGGAGAATGCTGTATGCAGATCATAGATAGACTCAGCGCGCTGCGCGCGCGCATGGAAGCGGAAAACATGGCCGTGGTCATCGTGCCGACGGCGGATTCCCACGCTTCCGAATACCTGGCGGAGCACTTCAAGACCCGCCAGTGGCTCAGCGGCTTCACCGGCTCTGCCGGCACGCTGGTCGTTGGGCGCGAGGAGGCCGCGCTGTTCACCGATGGCCGCTACTTCATTCAGGCGGAGCGCCAGATCGCCGGCACCGGCATCACGCTCATGCGCATGGGCACCGAGGGCGTGCCGACCGTGGAGCAGTACGTCTGCCGCCTGGCCAAGGCGGGCGAGAGCTGCGGCGTGGACTTCTCCGTGATCAGCTCGCACTTCGCCGCCGACATGAGCGACATGCTGGCCGGCCGCGAGATCGCGCTGCGCGACACGGGCGACTGGTTTGAGGACCTGTGGACGGACCGCCCGCCGATGCCCAAGGACCCGGTGTACCTGCTGGAGGACGCCTATACCGGCATGAGCGTGAGCGAAAAGCTCGCCGCCATCCGCGAGGTGATGGGCAAGGCCGGCGCGGACATGCACGTGGTGAACGTGCTCGATGACATCGCCTGGACGCTCAACGTGCGCGGAAGCGACGTGCACTGCACGCCGGTGGTGATGAGCTACCTGCTCATCGGCAGGGAGGACGCGATCTGGTTCGTGGACAACGACAAGGTGAGCGAGCCCGTGCGCGAGGCGCTCTTCTCCGAGGGCGTGTACCTGCGCGAGTACAGCGAGATTCAGGCGGCGCTGGAGGCCATCGAGCCGGGCACGAGCGTGATGGTGGACGGCAGGAAGCTGACGGCGCGCCTGTGCGCGGCGCTGGCCGACACGAACATCATCCAGCACGAGAACCCGGCGTTCCGGCTCAAGGCGATCAAGAACGACGTGGAGCTTGACAACCTGCGCGCGGCGCATGTGAAGGACGGCCTGGCCGTGACGCGCCTCATGTACTGGCTCAAGCAGAACGCGGGCAAGGCGCCCATGGACGAGCTGAGCGTGACGGGCAGGCTGCTCGCGCTGCGCCAGGAGCAGGAGCACTTTGTCTCCACGAGCTTTGACACGATCTGCGCGTACCGCGAGAACGCCGCGATGATGCACTACAAGGCCACGGAGGAGTCCAGCACGAAGATCGAGGCGAGGGACCTGCTGCTGATCGACTCCGGCGCGCAGTACCTGGAGGGCACCACGGACATCACCCGCACGTTCGCCATGGGCGAGGTGACGCAGGAGCAGAAGGAGCACTTCACCGCCGTGCTCTGCGGCGTGCTGAACCTGCAGAACGCGAAGTTCCTGCACGGCGTCACGGGCATCGGCCTCGACATCCTGGCGCGCGGCCCGATGTGGGACCTGGGCATCGACTACCGCTGCGGCACCGGCCACGGCGTGGGCTACATGCTCAGCGTGCACGAGGGCCCCAACGCCTTCCGCTGGTACAAGTCCGCCACCCGCAACGAGGACACGGTGCTCGAGGCGGGCATGGTGACCACCGACGAGCCGGGCATCTACATCGAGGGCAGCCACGGCATCCGCACCGAGAACGAGCTGGTGTGCAGAAAGCTGGAGGCGAACGAGTACGGCCAGTTCATGGGCTTTGAGGCGATCACCTGCGCGCCGATCGATCTGGACGCGGTGATTCCCGAGCAGATGACCAGGCGGCAGCGCGAGTGGCTCAACGAATACCATGCGTTCGTGCTGGAGAAGCTCGAGCCGCTGATGGCAAACGAGGACGAGCGCGCATGGCTCAGGCATGCGACGCGGGCGATCTGATTCCCGATCGCTTGCAGATGCGCGAAGCGGAGAAGGGGTTTGGGGATGAAATCCCCAAGCGGGTTTGGGCGGCAGCCCAACGCACCCCACCGCGAAGCGATCAGAAGAAAGGCAGTCAGGAAGCGAAGCGATACCTGACGGGGAATCATTTCCAAACCGATGAGAGCACCGAAGGCGTGTTTTCATCAAGGATCAGTGCAAACTGTATCACGGGCGCGCGGCAGAGGCTTCTGCCGCGCGCTTTCCAGTTTTGCGAAGCACTAGCTTTTTTCGCGGGGTTCCTGTATAATATAGACAAGGCCCATCTGCGCCGGT
This sequence comes from Candidatus Ventricola sp., assembly GCA_051883735.1. GTDB lineage: Bacteria > Bacillota > Clostridia > Christensenellales > Aristaeellaceae > Ventricola. The sequence goes on along the minus strand of JBJEUH010000141.1, from coordinate 45,205 downwards.
CGGGCGCAGCGGCACTTCCATGCGCGAAAGCGCCGGACGAATGGAGGAAATAGATTTTATGAAGCTTGTGATTGCGATTGTGCAGGACGAGGACGCGGGCCGCGTCGTCTCCGCACTGATGGATAAGGGCTTTGGCGTGACGAAGCTGGCGACCACCGGCGGCTTCCTGCGCGCAGGCAACACCACGCTCATCAGCGGCGTGGAGGACGAGAAGCTGGACGAGGCGCTGGCGATCATCGAGAAGATCTGCAAGAGCCGCGAGCAGATCACCGCATCCGCGGCGCCCATGGGCTCCAGCGCGGCGGGCGGCGTGTATGTGCCGTATCCCATCCGCGTGACCGTCGGCGGCGCGACGATCTTCGTGCTGGAGGTTTCCCAGTTCATGAAGGTGTAAGCCATGCTGTCGTTTGAGGATTTCAGCGGGCAGTCCGCGCATGTCGCGCAGCTGCACGCGGACTTCGCGCATCACACGTTTGTGCACGCCTATCTGCTCTGCGGGCCGCGCGGCACGGGCAAGAAATCCGTCGCGCGCCTGTGCGCGATGGCGGCGGTGTGCCGCGGCGAGGGCGAGCGTCCCTGCGGGACATGCGGGCCGTGCAGGCGTGTGATGAGCGAAACGCATCCCGATCTGCATACGATCGTGCCGGAAAAGGGCAGGCAGACGCTCGGCGTGAACGTCCTGCGCGATGTGCTCGAGCAGGTGGCGACCCGGTCCTTTGAGGACACGACCAAGGTGATGATCTTCCCCGAGGCGGAGAAGATGACGGCCGCCGCGCAGAACTGCCTGCTCAAGACGCTCGAGGAGCCGCCGCAGGACACGGTGTTCTTTCTGATCACCGATCAGCCCGGCGCGATGCTGCCCACGATCGTCTCCCGCTGCCGCGTGATTCGCTTCCACCCGCTCACGGAGCAGGACTGCGAGAAGCGGCTGATCGCGCTGGGGCAATCGCCCCTTGCTGCAAGGCGGCGCGCGCGCATGGCGGAGGGATGCGTCGGTCAGGCGCTTGAGATCGACGATGAGCGCCTGGCGCTGATGGAGCGCGTGACGAAGGACGTGTTTTCCGTGCATCGCCCCGGCGATGTGCTGGCCACAGTCAATCTTTACAAGGACGACAAGGAACGCCAGAAGGCGGTGATGGACCTGCTGGAGACGGCTGTGCGGGATATTCTGCTGGCCCAGGCGGGCAAGGGCACGCTGGAGGAGAGCGGCTATGCGCGCGAGGCGGAAAGCTACGCGCGCGCGGTGCCGCTGGCGGGCGGACTGCAGCTCTCCGCCTGCGTCGCGAAGGCGCGCAGGATGATGGCGAGCAATGTGGCGTTCGCCTCGGCGTTCGAGTCGGTACTGCTCAAAATATCGGAGGAATATGCCAAATGGCCATGGTAATCAGGGTGCGCTTCAAGCGCGCCAGCAAGCTGTATGATTTTGACCCCGCAGGGCTCGATCTGCACAACGGCATGCACGTTGTGACCGAGACCGCGCGCGGCGTGGAGCTGGGCGAGTGCATGTCCGGCATCATCGAGGTGCCGGACGAGCGCGTGAACGCGCCGCTCAAGCCGATTCTGCGCATCGCGACCGAGCAGGACATGCTCACCCAGAAGCGCAACGAGGAATACGAGAAGGAAGCGTTCGACATCGCGCTGGAGCGCATCGCCGAGCACAAGCTGGAGATGAAGCTGGTGGACGTCGAATACGCGTTCGACCACTCGAAGATCATCTTCTACTTTACGGCGAACGGCCGCGTCGATTTCCGCCTGCTGGTCAAGAACCTGGCCAGCATCTTCAAGACCCGCATCGAGCTGCGCCAGATCGGCGTGCGCGACGAGGCGAAGATGCTCGGCGGCATCGGCCCGTGCGGACGGCCCATCTGCTGCCGCACCTTTCTGGGCGATTTCACGCCGGTGTCCATCAAGATGGCGAAGGAGCAGAGCCTCTCGCTCAACCCGACCAAGATTTCCGGCCTGTGCGACAGGCTGATGTGCTGCCTCAAGTACGAGCAGGACCAGTACGAGACGACCCGCAAGCGCATGCCGCGCGTGGGCCGGGAGATCATCACGCCGGACGGCGTGGGCACGATCAATGCGATCAACGTGCTGGAGGAGACCGTGCGCGTGCGCATCGCCGTGGGCGACGCGTTTGAGCTGCGCGAGTACCCCATCGACGACTGCCAGCGCCCGGAGACGCCGGCTGCGCCGCAGGGCGAGCGCGCGGACAAGGGCGAGCGGGGCGACAAGCCGGAGCGCCGCGAGAAGGCGGACAAGGGCGAACGCGGCGAGAAGCCGGAGCGCCGCGAAAAGCTGGACAAGGGCGAGAAGCCGGAACGCCGCGAGAAGGCGGAGCGCCCCGACAAGGGAGAGCGGCCCCCCAAGGGCAAGCGCGCGGACCACGGCGACAGGCCGGACAGGGGCGAGCGCCCGGAGCGGCCGGAGAAGGGCGAGCGCGCGGAGCGCTTCCCGAAGCGCGGCGACAGGCCGGCAAGGCCGCAGCCCCAAAGGCCCGCACCGCAGGAGGCGCCCGCCGAGGCGAAGCAGCCGCAGCAGGAGAGCGCGCCGGAAAGCGACGCCGACGTGCTGCAGATCGTGGAGGAGAGCATCGTCGAGGATCTGCTGTAATGGAGCGTGTTTGCACCATATAACAAAGAAGACGGCGGGACGCGGAGCGAAAATTGATGGAAATTGACAAAACGTCTTGCAATTCGGCCCCTGTCGTGATAGAATAAACCCAACCACAAAACCACAAATTATTTGGAGGTATACTGTTATGGCATACGTTATTAACGATGATTGCATCTCCTGCGGCGTCTGCGCCGGCAACTGCCCGGTCAACGCGATCAGCGAGGGCGACGGCAAGTACGTGATCGACGCCGATACCTGCATCGAGTGCGGCGCTTGCGCCGAGAACTGCCCGGTGGGCGCTCCGGTTCAGGGCTAATCATAGCGATGAAAGTGCATCCCGGGTTTCCGGGATGCACTTTTTTCACGCACAGGAAATCGCGTAAAGGCCGTGCAGCGGGCACGGCCCGCTTTGGCGGTATGGGGAAAGCGGAAAAATTCTTGCTGTGAGCATGGGAAAGGCAGGTGAGCACGATGGCGAGGAAGCCAAGGCGCAGGATGTCCCTGGGCTCGATGGCGATGCTGCTGCTGACGGCGCTGGTCGTGCTCGGCTGCGGCTGCTTTCTCTCCATGATCGTGGGCGACGGGCTCTATGCGCGCACGGGCGATTTCCTGCGCAGGCTGGCGCAGGAGGGGCTCTTTGACGCGCCGGCAGCGACGCCGACGCCCGCGCCCGCTGCGGCGGAGAGCGCCTTCTGGATCGAGGACACGCCGGCGCCGACCGCAGCGCCGACGCCGACGCCCGCGCCCATGCCGACGACGATGACCCTCGCGGTGGCCGGCACCGTTTACGCGCCCAAGGTGGTGCGCGAGAGCGCGCTGACGGGCGCGCATTACGACTTTGCGCCCGTCTTCGCGGGGCTGGGCGATACGCTTTCGGACGCGGATCTGGCGATCGTCACGCTGGAGACGACGACCGCCGGACAGGACAAGGGCTTTGGCAACTACAACACCGCGCCGGAGATCCTGGACGGTCTGCGGGGCTGCGGGGTGGATCTGGTGGCGCTGGCGACGGAGCGCGCGCTTGACAAGGGCTACGAGGGCCTGGAGCTGACGATCCGCTCGCTGACGGCGCGCGGCCTGGCCTATGCGGGCGCGAACGCCGACGCACAGAGCAGCGACGCGACGATGATGCGCATCGGCGGCGTGCAGGTGGCCGTGCTTTCCTACACCTACGGCCTGAGCGAGGAGGGCAGCCAGAAGACCGGCGGCGACAAGCTGGCCGCTGTGGCGCTGATGGACACGCAGAGGATGATCGACGACATCCGGCAGGCGCGCGCGGACGGCGCAAATGTCGTGATCGTGCTGCCGCACTGGGGCACCAAGAACATCAGCGAAACGCCGGAGAACGTGAAGCGCCTGGCCGTGCAGCTGGCCGAGGCGGGCGCGGACGTGATCCTGGGCACGCACCCCAACGTGCCGCAGGGAACCGAGCGCCTGACGGTGCAGCGCGCAGACGGGCTGACGCACGAGGCGGTCGTGTGCTATTCGCTGGGCTGCCTGCTGACGGATTCGCGCACGGCGGAAAACACGGCGGGCATGGTGGCGCATGTGTCCATCACCTATGACCCGGCGACGCGCCGCACCACGATGGGCGAGATGTACTGCACGCCGGTGTACATCGCCCGACAGCGGGTCAGCGACGAGACGGTATACCGCGTCGTAGACGCAGAGAGCGCCGCGGCGCTTGCGGCCCTCACGGAGAGCGAGCAGCAGGCCGCGCGCGAGGCCGTGGAGATCATCCGCAAGGCGACGCAGGCGGATGAGCAGGAGGGACAGGGATAATGAGGATTGCAGATTACGGCGTGCAGGTGGGCAGCCTGCCGCGCGGCGCGCGCAACAAGATCACGGACGTGCCGGGCGTGCGCGTGGGCCACGCGACGATCCACGACGAGCGCCATCACACCGGCGTGACGGTCATCCTGCCGTGCGCGGACAACATGTTCAAAAACAAGCTGACGGCGGCGTCGTTCGTGCTCAACGGCTTCGGCAAGACGCAGGGCCTGGTGCAGATCGACGAGCTGGGCACGCTGGAGACGCCCATCGCGCTCACCAATACGCTGAATGTGGGCAAGGTGCACGACGCGCTGGTGGGATACATGGCCGCGCGCTGCGAGGCGGACAGGGTCGAGATGAGCTCGATCAACCCGGTCGTGGGCGAGTGCAACGACGCGGCACTCAACGCGATCACCGATCGCCCGGTCGAGGCTAAGCATGTGCTGCAGGCGATTGGAACGGCCTGCGAGGACTTTGAGGAGGGCTGCGTCGGCGCGGGCGCGGGCACCGTGTGCCACGGCCTCAAGGGCGGCATCGGCTCGGCCTCCAGGGTGCTGGAGATCGCGGGAGGCCGCTACACGCTGGGCGTGCTGGTGCAGAGCAACCACGGCACGCTCGAGGAGCTGCACGTGATGGAGCGCCCGCTGGGCCGGGAGATCATCCAAAGGCGCAGCGCGCAGCCCGCGCAGGAGCCGAATGACCGCGGCTCCATCATGATGGTGCTGGCGACGGACCTGCCGGTATCCGACAGGCAGCTTCGCCGCATCCTCAAGCGCTGCGCCGTGGGCCTGGCGCGAAACGGCTCCTACTTCGGCCACGGAAGCGGCGACGTGATGATCGGCTTCACGACGGCGAACCGCGTGCCGCACGGCGGCATGCACCGCGTCCTCACGCAGCAGGTGCTCACCGAGCAGACGCTGGAATTCGCGTTCCGCGCGGCTGCGGAGGCGACACAGGAGGCGGTGCTCAATTCCCTGACGGCGGCCGTCGAGATGACCGGGCTGAACGGCAGGGTGTACGAGAGTATCACGAAATACCTGTAAGATGCTTTTCGCCGCGCGAAGCGGAGAAGGGTCAAGGGATGAAATCCCTTGCGGGGTTTGGGGCGGCGCCCCAAGCAGGTTTTAGGGATCGGAGCCTGCCGCCGCCAGTGGCGGGAGTAGGCAGGCGAAGCGTCGGGAATCGCAAGGAGCGCCCGATGGCGCGACTATGCGAGTTCCCCGGGTCGGCAGCCCTAACGTATCCTAATCAACGAAAAAAAGTAGTTTCAGAGCAGGCTGCATAGCAGCCTACGATTGAAACGGGTTTGGGTCGAAAAGTATGAATCCATACAGCTCGAATACAACCCGTCTCAATCGCAGGAGACTGCGTCTCCTGCTCTGAGACTACTTTTTCTGTTTTATTGGGATACGTTGGGCTGCCGCCCAAACCTGCCTGGGGACATTGTCCCCAGACCCCTTCATCGCTTCGCGCGGATTCAAGAAATCTTTCAGAATAATCCTCAGAAATGCGCCTCGATGAAGTCCGCCGCCTCAGCCGCGCCGCCGCAGCGGGCGAAGTCCTCCGCGACGGTCCGGGCGGCCTGGCGATAGCGGCCGTCTCCCAGCACCGCCTCGAGCGCGCTTTGGATGCAGCGCGCAGAGGGGCGCTTCAGCCGCAGGCCCGCGCCGAGCTGCTCGCAGCGGATGGCGACGGCGTTTTCCTCGCTCTGCTGCGGGAAGAGCACCATCGGCACGCCGCACAGGAGGCTCTCGGAGACGGAGTTCATGCCGCAGTGCGTGAGGAACACGTCCGCGCCGGCGAGCACCTCGAGCTGATTGACGCACGGGAAGACGCGCACATGGTCGGGCAGGGGACCGAGCGCCGCGGGATCGACCGCGTCGCCGATGGAGAGGATCGCGTCGCAGGCCATGCCGGAGAGCGCGCGGATGGCGCTGCGGTAGAAGTCCGGCGCGTTGTGCAGCACCGTGCCCAGGGAGACATACACCAGCGGCCTGTCGTGCGCCTTGCGGGGATAGCGCTGCATGACCAGCGGGCCGACAAAGGCATAGCGGCTGCCAAAGGTCTCCGCCATCGGCTGAAACAGGCGCGAGGTGTAGACGACGGTGGGCGTCTCACGGTCGTTCTGAACCAAAGAGACGACGTCCGGCGCGTCGAAGCCGCGCTCGCGCAGGAGGCGGAGCTTGCGGTTGACGCGCGGCATGCCCAGCAGCATGCGCAGGATCTCCCCTGGACCCTGCTTCATCATCCTGGCGGTGTGCTCGTTGAAGGCGAGGCTGGTCGTGGAGCAGACGAAGGGCAGGCCGTGCCTGCGGGCCAGCAGCTTGCCCCAGAAGCAGACGGAATCGCCCACGACGCACGCGGGATGATGCGCGGCGACGTCCTGCGCGACCCGCTCGTCCAGGGCCAGCGTGAGATCAGCGGCCATCTCCATCAGCAGGGCGAAATCCTTGCCGACACGGCGGTCGATATCCTGCGGCGCAGGCGGCATGAAGGCGTCGATGGGCACGAGCTGCGCGCCCGCCGCCTCAATCTTCTCCCGGAAGGCCTCCGCATCGTAATACAGCACGCGGTGGCCGCGCGCCGTCAGCTCGCGCACCAGCGGCAGGGTGGGGTTGACATGCCCGTGCGCGGGCAGCGAGAAAAAGAAGATGCACGCCATGTGGTCACTTTCCTTTCCGGCGATTTCGGACGGCCTCGGTCAGCAGATACTCGATCTGTGCGTTGATGGAGCGGAAATCGTCCTCGGCCCAGGCGGCAATCTCATCCCAAAGCGAGGGCGCAAGGCGGAGAAGCACCTGCTTCTTCGCCTTTTCCTTATCCTTGAGCGCCTTCTCCTTCCTGAGTATCTGTGTTTCCAGCTCGGTCACGCGCGCAAGCCGCGCGGCAAGCTGCGCTTCCTTGGTGATGAGTTCGTCTTCGTTCATCGGGTCGCCTCCGCGGATCAATAGAGGCTGCCGCTGTTGACGATGGGCTGCGCGTCCTTGCTGCCGCACAGCACGACCAGCAGATTGCTGACCATGGCGGCCTTGCGCTCCTCATCGAGCACGACGACCTCCTCCTCGCCCAGCTGGTCGATGGCCATCTTGACCATGCCCACCGCGCCCTCGACGATCTTCTGCCGGGCGGCGATGATGGCGGTCGCCTGCTGGCGCTGGAGCATCGCGGCGGCGATTTCATCGGAATAGGCCAGCGTGGTGATGCGCACATCCTCGATGACGATGCCCGCGCCCTGCACACGCTCAGCAAGCTCCCGCTGCATGATCTCGCTGACCTCGCTGCTGGAGCCGCGAAGCGTCTTCTCGTCCGTATCCGACTCCATGGTGTCGTACGGATACAGCCGCGCGATGTTGCGGATCGTGGAATCGCACTGGCTGGAGAGGTATTCCTCGAAGTTCTCCACGGCGAACACGGCGGCGGTGGGATCCGCGACCCGCCAGATGACGACGGTGCCGATGACGATCGGGTTGCCCATCGCGTCGTTGACCTTCTGGGTGCGGTTGTCGAGCGTCCGGGTCTTGAGGCTGATCTTCTTGGGCCTGCCCGCGGAGACGGTGGTCTCCAGGCCGGTGGCGGGGTTCTTCTTGTGCACGGGGCCGGTCGCCTCGCCGTTCATGACCGCGGGTGCGTTGGCGATGCAGAAGGGATGGACGAAGTAGAAGCCCGGCTGGCTGAGCGTGCCGTAATACCGGCCAAAGAGCGTGAAGACATACGCCTGATTGGGGGCGAGCACCTTGAGGCCCGCAAAGCAGATCGGGAAGGCGATCATGCCCACAATGCCCGCGATGAGCAGGAGAGAACCGAGCAAACCGCTGAAGGTGGCCAGGCAGGCAATGCCCAGCACGAAGACCACGACGGAGAGCAGGGTGGCCAGGATGAGCACGAAGAGCATCAGCATGCCGCCGGCATGCGGGGCAGCTTTGGTCTGGGGGACCTGAGAGGCAGTTTTTTCCATAGAGAAGCTCCTTTCTGGAAGTGAGTTGATATTGTTTTGATATCATGATGATAAACCTGCTGTGAAAAAATGTCAAGAGGGCTGGAACAAAAAGTGAGAAAAACCGCTCCGGCATTGCCTGGACGGCGCGCGGGTGCTATAATACATCCAAATGCGACAAAATATGTAAGGATGAGGAAACCAATGCTGATCAGAAAATTCAGGCGGGACAGCGGCACAGACGCGCAGCAGGACAAGACGGTGACGCAGGACGGCTTCAGCGCGACGCTCGACGCGCAGACGCCGTACGCTGCGCCGCGCCCCTGGCATGACGACGAGCCCGCCGCAGCACCGGCTTCCTCCCCGACCGCGATCTGGACGCCGCCGGCTGTGCCGGTGACGCAAGCCGCGCCGGTATCGCAAGCTGTGCCGGTATCGCAAGCTGCGCCGGTACCGCAGGCCCCTCAGGCTGCGCGGGGCGCGTACCGCGCCAATGCGGGCTACGCGATGGTGGGCCGCCGCGTGCTGGACTTTTCGGACAACGGCGACGGCACGCTGACGGCGGTACGCTGCATCGATCCGCAGGCCGACGACCTGGACATCCAGTTTGAGGCGGGCGCGTGCCCGGTGACGGCGATCGCGGCCAGGGCGTTCGAGGGCTGCGCGGCGCTGCGGCGCGTGGTGCTGCCGCCCAGCCTCAGGCAGATCGGCGAGATGGCGTTTTCCGGCTGCAGCCATCTGACGCAGCTGGTGATCCCCGGCGGCGTGCAGCGCGTGGGCACGCTGGCCTTTGCCAAGTGCGCGGGGCTGACGCGCGTGCGCATCGAGCCGGGCGTGCAGGCGCTGGGGCCGTCGTGCTTCTCCAAGTGCACGGGCCTTGAGCGGGTGGACGTGCCCGCCAGCCTGGCCTCCTTCGGCGGCGGCGTGTTCTTCGGCTGCGGCCGGCAGCTGTGCCTGTACGGCGCGAAGGACGCGCCGGCGCAGCAGTACGCCCAGCTCAACGGCGTGCGCTACGACTCCGAAAACTGGCGCGAGGACGAGACGCTTGTGCTCGCGGAGCAGGAGGACGGCTCGCTGATCGTCACCGGCCCCCGGCAGGCGGCGCCGGAGCGCATCGAGATCCCGGCGGAGATCTGCGGGCGGCGCATCGTGGGCGTGGCGGAGAAGGCGTTTTTCGCCTGCGGCACGCTTGCTCACCTGACGATCGGCGCAGGCGTCCGGGAGATCGGCGAGAGCGCGTTCTTCGGCTGCAGAAGCCTGACGAGCGTGAGCCTGGAGCGGGGGTTGGAGCGCGTGGGCGACAGTGCGTTCGCCGGATGCGAGAATCTGGCGCAGGTGACGCTGCCCTGGGGCACGGCGAGCGTGGGGCGCATGGCGTTCTTCGGCTGCACGCGGCTCTCCTTTGTCAAGATGCCTGCGACCACGCGCGTGGCGGACTTTGCCTTCGACGGCTGCGCGCCCAATCTGCGCGTGTTCGGCGGCGTGAACGCCGGGCGCATACAGGGGACGCAGTACGCGTAAAATATGCGCGCGCACCTTGCAAGCAAACGTGAATTTTGCTATACTATCTATCGTTTTTTGTAGGCTTACACCGGTGAGGGAGACAGAGGAGACGGCATATGAAGAAAATCGGCTTTGACAGCGCCAAGTACATCCGCCTGCAGTCTGAGCGCATCCGCGAACGCATCGAGCAGTTCGGCGGCAAGCTGTATCTGGAATTCGGCGGCAAGCTCTTTGACGATTACCACGCCTCGCGCGTGCTGCCCGGCTTTGAGCCGGACAACAAGATCAAGATGCTCCTGGAGCTCAGGGATCAGGCGGAAATCGTCATCGCCATCAGCGCCGGCGATATCGAGAAGAACAAGCGCCGCGGCGACCTGGGCATCACCTACGATTCCGACGTCATGCGCCTGATCGACATCTTCCGCGGCTTCGGGCTGTACGTGGGCTCCATCGTGCTGACGCAGTTCGCCGACCAGCCCTCCGCCGTCACGTTCGAAAACCGGATGACGGCCCTGGGCCTGAGGGTCTACCGGCACTATCCCATCCCGAACTATCCCACGGACATCCGCCTCGTCGTCAGCGACGAGGGCTATGGCCGCAACGACTACATCGAGACCACCCGCTCGCTGGTCGTCGTGACCGCGCCCGGCCCGGGCAGCGGCAAGATGGCCACCTGCCTGAGCCAGCTGTATCACGAGCACAGGCGCGGCGTGAAGGCGGGCTACGCGAAGTTTGAGACCTTCCCGATCTGGAACCTGCCGCTCAAGCACCCGGTCAACCTCGCCTACGAGGCGGCGACCGCGGACCTGAACGACGTGAACATGATCGATCCGTTCCACCTGGAGGCCTATGGCCAGACGACGGTGAACTACAACCGCGACGTGGAGATCTTCCCGGTGCTGCGCACGATCTTCGAGCGCATCTACGGCGAGTGCCCGTACAAGAGCCCGACGGACATGGGCGTCAACATGGTCGGCTTGTCCATCGTGGACGACGAGGCCTGCCGCGAGGCATCCCGCCAGGAGATCATCCGCCGCTACTTCAAGGCGGCCTGCCAGGTCCGCCAGGGCCTGTCCTCCGAGGCGGAGGTCAGCAAGATCGAGCTGCTGATGAGCTCGCTGAACCTCGAGCCGGAGGCGCGCGCCGTCGTGCCCGCCGCCCTCGCCGTGGCGGACAGGACTGGCAAGCCGGCCGCGGCCATCGAGCTGCCGGACGGGACGATCGTGACCGGCAAGACGACCGATCTCTTTGGCCCCGCGTCCGCGGTCCTGCTCAACGCGCTCAAGGCGCTGGCGGGCATCCCGGACGAGGTCAAGCTGATCTCCCCGGAGGTCATCGGCACCATCCAGACACTCAAGACCGACTACATGAAGAGCCAGAATCCGCGCCTGCACACGGACGAAATGCTCGTCGCGCTGGCCATCAGCGCAGCGGGCGACGAAAACGCCATGCGCGCCATGCAGCGGATCAACGAGCTGAACGGCTGCGAGGTGCACTGCTCGGTCATCCTCTCCTCCGTCGATGACGGCGTATTCAAGCGCCTGAACATGCACCTGACCTGCGAGCCGACCTATGAAAAGAACAACCTGTATCACAAGTGACCGGCATGCTGCCGGCGGCATCTCCGAAAAACCTCAGTAAGTCTTGCAGCTCTGTGCCCGGGAACGGTGCTTTGCGGCGAGACGAATCAACAGCCGGACCAGGCGTACGCAGCAAAGGAGCACAGACGAGATGAAGATTGCGGTTGCGGGCACGGGCTATGTGGGACTGTCCCTGGCGGTTCTGCTGAGCCAGCATCACCAGGTGACGGCGGTGGACATCGATCCCCGGAAGGTGGAGAAGATCAACTGCCGTCAGTCCCCGATTCAGGACGCTGAGATTGAACGGTATCTGGCGGAAAAGGAGCTTGACCTGACCGCGACCCTCGACGGGGACGGCGCGTACAGGGAGGCGGAGATCGTCGTGATCTCCACGCCGACGAACTACGACCCGAAGCTGAACTACTTTGACACCTCGAGCGTGGAGAGCGTGATCGCGCAGGTCAACCGCGTGAACCCGGACGCGGCGATCGTCATCAAATCGACGATCCCGGTGGGCTACACGGAGGCGGTCTGCGAAAAGATGGGCGTGAAGAACGTGATGTTCTCCCCGGAATTCCTGCGGGAGGGCAAGGCGCTCTATGACAACCTCTATCCCAGCCGCATCATCGTGGGCGCGAGCGCGGACAATGAGAGGATGCAGCAGGCGGCCAAGACCTTCGCCGGGCTTTTGCAGGAGGGCGCGATCAAGGAGAACGTGCCGGTGCTCTTCACCAGCCCGACGGAGGCCGAGGCGGTCAAGCTGTTCGCCAACACCTACCTGGCGCTGCGGGTGAGCTTCTTCAACGAGCTGGACACCTACGCTGAGGTCCGGGGCCTGGACACGCGCGCGATCATCGAGGGCGTCTGCCTGGACCCGCGCATCGGCAGCCATTACAACAACCCGTCGTTCGGCTACGGCGGATACTGCCTGCCCAAGGACACCAAGCAGCTGCTGGCCAACTACGACCAGGTGCCCAACAACATCATCGGCGCCATCGTGGATGCGAACAGGACGCGCAAGGACTTTGTGGCCGAGCGGATCCTCATGCGCGCGGGCTTCCCGGAAAAGGAGCACCCGGTCGTGGGCGTATACCGCCTGACGATGAAGGCGGGCAGCGACAACTTCCGCCAGAGCAGCATTCAGGGCGTGATGAAGCGCATCAAGGCCAAGGGCGTGGAGGTCGTCGTCTACGAGCCGACGATGAAGGAGGAGCGCTTCTTCAACAGCCTGGTGATGCGCGACCTGGACGCGTTCAAGCAAAAATGCGACGTGATCATCGCCAACCGCTGGCACGAGGACCTCGCCGACGTGGAGGAAAAGGTCTACACCAGGGACTTGTACAGGAGAGATTAAGCAATTAAGGGACGGACGGGCAAAAGCCCCGGCCGTCCTTTTGTGATTCACCTTCCCCATCGGGGAGGGCATTTTTGCTTTTTGGGGTTGACGATGCGGCTGTTCGGGGCTATAATGAGAACATAAGTTCGCATAAAGGAGGAGCATATGGAGAGAAGGGAAGCGCTGAACCGGGTGAGGCGGCAGGTGATGCTGGTGCGGCGGCTGACGGAGCAGCTGAGGGAGCTGTCGCCGGACGGCATGCACAGCCTGCGGCTTGACGGCATGCCCAGGGCCTCGGGCGGCCCGGCGAGGGGACTGGAGATGCAGATGGAAAAGCGGGAGGCGATGGAGCGGATGCTCCGGCGGGAGAGCGAGGTGCTGCGCAGATACGAGCGCGAGGCGCGCGAGACGATGGACGGCATGCGGCCAGAGCTGTACTCCTTCTGCGTGATGTACTACATCAACGGATTTTCCATGGAGGAGACGGGGCAGGCGCTGGACCGCTGCAAGCGGCAATGCGCGCGCTACCGCCGGGAGATCGAGTCGCCGGGGATGTCCTGAAACGTCACCAAATGTCAGCTTGCGGAGGAAATGGCGCTGTGGTATGATAGGCTTGTCAAAAGAAGGAACAAACAAGCCGCTTCTCGATCCGAGAGGCGGCTTTTTGATCCCCGAAAGGAGGAGAGGCATGGGGAAGCTGTCGGAAAAGCGATGCGGCGAGGTGCTGCACGCGTATTTTGAGGAGGGGCTGGAGGCGGAGGAGATCGCGCGGCAGATGAAGCTGTCGCCGCGGTCGGTGCTGGCCGTCCTGAGCGACAAGCGCCTGCTCGAGCCGTATCACACGCGGAGCGAGGCCGCCAAGCTGCGCGCACAGATCTGCGTGAACGAGAGCGCCGAGGAGGCGGCGCGCAAGCAGGCGCAGCTGCTGCGGGACGGGGAGACGGCGCAGGCGGTGACGCAGCGGGCGGCCAAGGACATCCTGGACCGGGCGGGCGTGCGCGTGGCCAGGGAGGACAAAAAGGACGTGACGATCCGCTTCAGCGGGGAGCCGCCCAGGATCGGCATGCCGAAGCGGCATGAGGAGGACGCATGGACATCCTCCTGAACTACAAGCCGACGGACAAGCAGCGCCGGTTTCACGAGAGCGAATGCGACGAGGTGCTCTACGGCGGCGCGGCGGGCGGCGGCAAGAGCTACGCGATCTGCTGGGATGCGCTGATGCGGCTGCTGAAATACCCCGGGACGCACGCGTACCTGTTCAGGCGGACCTACCCGGAGCTGGAAATGACGCTGGTGAAGACCATGCTCTCCATCGTGCCCAGGGAGCTGGGCAAGTATGTGGCGGGGACGCACGAGCTGAAGCTGATCAACGGGAGCGTGGCGCACTTCTGCCACCTGCAGAACGAGGGCGAAGGGCTGCTCAAATACCAGGGCGCGGAGATTCACTGGCTGTACTTTGACGAGCTGACGCACTTCACGAAGGCGATGTACGACTACCTGCGCACGAGGCTGCGCGCAGAGAAGCGGCTGGGCATCGTGCCGTGCGTGCGCTGCGCGAGCAACCCGGGCGGGCCGGGGCACGCCTGGGTGAAGGCGCGGTTCGTGGACGCGACGGACGGCGGGCGGCAGATCAGGGAGATGCCGGTGAAAAGCGAGGTGCTGGGCACCGTCGCGGTGCGCAGGGTGCAGTACATTCCTGCGCTGGCGACGGACAACCCACACATCACCAGGGACTACGTGATCGAATTGGAGCAGAAGCCCAGGGCGCTGCGGGAGGCGCTGCTGGAGGGCAAATGGGACGCCTTCGACGGACAGGCGTTCCCGGAGTTTACAGACGATCCCGCGCACTACGAGGATGGGCTGTACACGCACGTGATCCGCCCGTTCGAAATTCCCTATCACTGGCCGCGGTACGTGAGCTTCGATCACGGATACACGCGGCCGTTTTCATTCGGCGTATGGGCGGTGGACGAGGAGGGACGGGTATACCGCTACAAGGAGCTCTACGGCTGCGTGCCGGGCGAACCCAACACGGGGCTGATGCTGCCGCCGGGCGAAATCGCGCAGGAGCTGGCGGGCTTCCTAGAGAGCGAGTTCGCGGACGGGATACGGCCCAGGGGAATCGCCGATCCGGCCATCTGGGACAGGAGCCGGGGGATGAGCGTGGAGGAGCAGATCCGCAGCGGCTTCGGCGGGGTGATCTTCCAGAAGGGCGACAACACGCGCCTGCCGGGCAAGATGCAGCTGCACGAGCGGCTCAAGTTCGGCGAGGACGGGCGGCCGATGCTGTACGTCTTTGAAACCTGCCGGGACTTCATCCGGACGATCCCCGCGCTGATCTACGACAAGAAAAAGCCCGAGGACATCGACACCAGCGGCGAGGATCACATCTACGACGAGACGCGCTACTTCCTGATGAGCAGGCCGATCGCGCCGAGGGCGGAGACGCGCAAAGGGAAGCCTTGCGGATTTGACCCGCTGGGGGACTGAGAGGAACGTTAGGGCTGCCGCCCTAAGACCTGCCAAGGGACTTCGCCCCTTGACCCCATGTTTGCTTCGCACAGAATTGGAAGAAGTGCGCGAAGCGAAGAAGGGAGTCTGAGGGACAAGGCCCCTCAGGCGGGCCCGGGCGGCAGCCCGGAAAAGGAGGATTCATGAGAAGGAGACGACGGGAGGAACGGATGGCCGATGTGCGCAGCGGCGAGCTTGCCGGCATCCAGCAGCCGATGAGCAGCGAGGAGCGCGAGCTTCTGCGGCGGGGATACGCGCTGTTTGAGCACTTTGACGAGCAGCTGCGCGAGGAGCACGAGGAGATGCGCGACGCGCGGCGGATGCGCTCGCTCCGCCAGAGCGAGAGGAGCGCGACGAGCCCGACGATGAGCACGCTCAACAGCTGCGTGGACAACGTGGTGGCCGACCAGATCGACAACATGCCCGAAGCCAGGATGGTGCCCGAGCGCGAGGAGACCCTGCGCAGCGCGGAGGAGATGAGCGACGTGGTGAGCTTCGTGCTCTACCACGCGGGCTGGCCGGGCAAGTACCAGCGGATCATGGAGGACGCGGTGGTCACCGGCACGGGCGTGGCGCAGGTGTTCTGGGACGACGACATGGAGGACGGCGAGGGCATGGCGAGCGTGCTGTGCTGGCATCCGGAGGACTTCTACCCCGATCCGATGTACGAGGACATCCAGGACGGGCGCGCCTGCTTCAAGGCGACGCACACCACGGTCGGCTGGGTGGAGGAGCACTACCCGATCGCACGGGGCTTTGTCGTGGGCGACGAATACGCGCGGCAGAACGAACAGGCGGAGACCGACGCGCCGGACGGGGACAGCAAGGTGACGCTGATCGAATTCTGGTACAAGCGCTACGACCCGGCGAGCGGAAGGAGCATCGTGCACATGGCGCAGTTTGCGGGCGGCGCGCTGCTCGTCTCCACCCAGACGGGCTTTGGTCTTAACATGGAGCCGGGCGAATACGACGGCGGCGTGTACGCGCACGGAAAGTATCCGTTCGTGCTGTTCCGCTACCGCGACGTATGGCGCAGGCCGTTCGGCTCGGGCCTGATCCACGACTACCGCGAGACGCAGCACGCCATCGACCGCTACGCCAAATACATCGACGACAACGCCAGAGAGAGCAGCGTGCAGCGCCACTTCATCCGGCGCGGCAGCGGCGTGAACGCCGACGACGTGGCCGACCTGAGCAAGACGGTGATCGAATGGGACGGCAGCGACATCCGCGAGGTGCTGCAGACGGTGCAGACGCAGCCGCTCAACAGCCAGGTCTACCAGATGATGCAGTACATGGCCGACGCGATGAAGCAGGACTGCGGTCAGAATCAGTTCGCGCGCGGCGAGGGCGGCCTCAACGTGACGGCGGGCACGGCGATCAGCGCCCTGCAGCAGGCGGGCAGCAAGATCGCGCGCTGGCACACGGAGCGATTCAAGGACAGCTTCCGCGAGATGGTGGAGATGCTCCTCTGGGTGCTCAGCGAGTACATGGAGCCGGGACGCACGCTGCGCATCGTCGGCGGGGACGGCACGCGCGACAGGCTGATCGAGCTGATCGCGCCGGAGACGGCGGAGGGCAGGGGCGGCGCGGTGCCGCGGCCCGCATACACGGTGCGCGTGCAGGTGCAGCGCGGGAACCCGGATCAGATCGCGCAGGACAACGAGTTCATCCTGCAGGCGGTGCAGATCTGCGCTCAGGCCGGCACGCCGCTGCCGGCGGCGGAGGTGATCCGGCTGCTGGAGGGCCACCGGATCAAGGAGAGCGTTTTGCAGGCAGTCAAGCGGGCTGAGCCCGCTGCTGAATAAAGCCGGCCCGGCGCCGGCGGAAAGAAGGAAAGGAGAAAAGGATGGAAGAGAGGAACGAGGAGATGCTGCGCGCGCCGCTTGACGCGCAGGAGATCACGGGCGAGCTGATGGAGGAGAACGCTGAACGCGCCGCCCAGGAGGACGAGGAGCTGGCGGCGAGCCTGCGCGAGGGCGTCGGCCTGCTGTTTGAGGACGGCTGGACCGGCGAGGAGCTGGCGGCGCTCTCGCAGGACGAGGGCGTGCGCAGCGACGTGGCGGCGGGCATCGACCTGATCCGCGCGGCGGCGAGGATGCTGCGCAGGCAGCTGCTGGAGATGCGGGCCATGCAGGCATCGCGCAGGCGCGGCGTGCCGGTGACCCGAAGCAGCGCGGCGGGCGCGGCCATGCCGGACAACAGGATCGACGCGATGAGCGACGCGCAGTTCGACGAATTCTCCCGGCAGGCGCGCGCCGCGGCGATGATGGGCAAAAAGGTGAGGATGTGATGCGGCGATGAAGTGACGGATTCTGCTGAGACGCTTTTTGCAGGCGCGAAGCGAAGAAGGGGCCTGCGGCCCCAGCATATTGAAGAAAAATGAACAGGAATGAGGAGGAAGCAAGATGGCTTATACGAGTACCAACACGAACATGACGGGCAGCGCGGGCCTGACCCCGGGCATGCAGACCTACTACAACCGCGAGCTGCTGCGCACGTTTGAACCGGAGCTGGTGCACCTGCAGTTCGGCGACGAGCACAGGATGCCGGAGAACAGCGGCCTGGTGATGAACATGCGCAAGATCATCCCGCTGGAGGCGAACACGAACACCCTGACCGAGGGCGAGCCGGGCGAGAGCGTCATGCTGACCGAGACGGAGGTGACGGTGAAGCTGGAGCAGTACGGCGAATACGCCCGCTGCACGGACAAGCTCGATCTGTTGCACCTGGACATGAACATCCTGCGCAAGACCAAGCTCTTTGGCGACGCGGGCGCGCGCAGCATCGACGCGGTGGTGCGCGAGGAGCTGGCGACCTGCACGAACGTGATCTACGCCGGCGGCAAGACCAGCCGCGGCGCGCTGACCGCTTCGGACAAGCTGACCACCCAGGAGCTGCGCAAGGCCGTGCGCAAGCTCAAAAAGGCGCACGCGCAGACCTTCGGCGGTTACTACATCGCCATCGTCGGGCCGGACACGTTCTACGACCTGCAGGACGACGAGACCTTTGTGGCGGTGAGCCGATACCAGGACAAGGAGGCGGTGTACACCGGCGAGATCGGCCGCCTGTTCGGCTGCCGCATCGTGGAGACCACCGAGGCGAAGGTCTTCGAGGGCGCGGGCGAGGGCGGCGCGGACGTGGCGAGCGTCATCGTGCTGGGCCAGTACGCCTACGGCTACACGAGCTTCAAGGGCGCCAAGCCGCGCGTGATCGTCAAGCCGGCCGGCAGCGCGGGCACCGCTGACCCGCTCGAGCAGATCAGCACGGTAGGCTGGAAGATGGACGGCTTCGGCGTGAAGATGCTGCAGCCGGAGTACGCGGTCAGGATCGAGTGCGGGTTCACCGCGTAAGGCTGCGCGCATTTGATCGAAAAAAACTCCCTCCGGCTGCTGCGGCAGCCACCTCCCTCACGAGGGAGGCTGGGGGGAGAAGCTTTCATACGGATAAGGTTTGAGGGATGCGATCCCGGAGAAAGGAGAATGAATATGGCGATCAGGACGAATACCACCAGGACGATTGACAGGGCGTCCAGCGCGCTGGGCGCGAAATGCGAGGCGACGCAGAAGAACCTGGACAAGCTGACCGCGCAGGCGGGCTGCGGCGGATGCCCCATGGAGAGGGTGACGCTGCCGCTGGCGCCGGGCAGCAGCGACGACGTGGTATATGTGGGCCTCAACGGCGCGGACTTCTACTTCATGCGCGGCAGAGCGGTGGAGATGCCCGCGCCGCTCGTGGAAATCCTCAGGAACACGGGCAACCTGTGAGGTGAGCGGGATGACGCTGGCAAGCATCATGAAGCTGGCGCTGCGGCAGCTGGACGAGGCGGCGGAGGACATCGCGGAATACGACGAGCTGTTCCGAAGCTACGCGAACATGGGCTACATGATCGCGCTGCGCCTGTTCCTCAAACCCAGGGAGACGTTTGAACTGACGACGGACGCACAGGGCAGCGCGGACATCTCCGCGCTGCCCATCCTGCGGGTGGTGGAGGCGCGCAACGCACAGGGCTTGCCTGTGCGTTTTTTCCTCTCCGCGGACGGCAAGGCGATGGAAACCGGGGAGAAAAACGCGGTCATCCGCGCGCTGTGCGAGGTCGAGTGGCCGCCGCTGGAAGGGGACAGCGACGAGCCGAGGCTGCCGGAATACGCGCATCCTGCGCTGGCGGACTACATCTGCTACCGGCACCTGTCCAGCGGCAACCTGGCCAAGCAGAGCCGGGCGGAGTTTTTCAGGCAGAACTTTTACCAGCAGATGCGCACGCTCAATCCCCAAGGCGCGGGCAGCGTGACGCGGATGAGGAACCTGTACGCGGTGACAGACGCGCGATACCGGAGGTGACAAGATGGCGGGAAGGGCAAGACGCGTAGAAGACGAGGGGTACGAGGGGCGGTTTACGATCCCCACGCCCAAGGGCGTATACCAGGCGGCGGGCGACACGAACATGGACACGGACTACGCCTACCGGGCGGAAAACATGCGCACGCAGCGCGGGCTGCTGGCGACGAGCTACGGCACCAGCCGCGCGTTTCCGTCGCTGGGCATGCCGATTGAGACGCTGGAGCGCTTTCACCGGCGCAGCAGGCCGGACGATCCCGAGGTGTTTGTCGCCGCGGCGGGCGGCGCCATCTACACCTACACGATGGGCACGGAGGGCTGGGTGAAGCGCGGCGAGGGCTTCTCGCTCAGCCGCTGGAGCTGCGTGACCTACGAGGCGCAGGAGGACGGCGAGACGGTCGATCTGCTGATCATGAGCAACGCGCAGGACGGGATGATCGCCATCTACGGCAGCGACATGCGCGTGGAGAGGAAGACGCTGAGCATCGGCGACGAGTATGCGAACGTGCGCTTCTCCGTGCTGGGACGGCATGCGGAGCGCATCTGGGGCACGGGCGCGCCGGGATATCCGGACGACGTGTTTTACTCGAAGCCCTACGACCCGTTCGACTGGACGGGGGTGGCAGACACGCCTGAGCTGGGCGGCGGCGTGATCAAACAGCCGACCTGGGACGGCGATGCGTTCATCGCGCTGGAGCCGTTTGGCGGCTATTTGCTGGCGATCAAGCAGAGCACGGTGTTCGAAATCCGCGGCAGCGATCCGTCCAGCTTTACGATCACCAAGGCCTACGGCACGGACGGCCCGGTGCAGGCGCGCACGATCTGCACGGACAGGCTGCGGATGTTTTTCCTCACCTCGAGCGGGCTGGGCGTGTACGACGGGAGCACGCTGGCGCTGCTTTCACGCGACGCGCTGCACGAGACGATGCGCATGCGCATGGAGGGCACGGACGCGCTGGCTGCGGCATGCGTATGCGATCACGTCTACTATCTGGCGCTGTGCGTGAAGGAGAACGAGAGCGACGTGCTGAGCGAAAACAACGCGGTGATCGAGTACGACACGGAGCGCGGGACCTTCATGCTCAGAAGGGGCCTGCGGGTCAAGGACCTCTTCGCCCTGAACGGCAGGGTGTACTTTACGCAGGCGGACAGCCCGTACGAGGTGCTCCGCTACGGCGATGAGAACGCGGGCGGCTACATGGGAAAGCCGATGGTCAGCCTCTGGGAGACGCCGTGGCTGGACCTGGGCAAGGAGATGATGAAGCGGGATTTTGTGCTGCGCTTCACGGCGGACGCGGACGAAAACGACGTGCCGGTGGAGCTGACGATCGTGACGGACAAGCGGGAAAAGACGAGGCGGATTCTGCTTGAAAAGCGGCGGCGCGACTACCGGGTGAAGATCCAGAACAGCGGCGTGCGCGTGAGGCTGAGAATCGCAAGCCGGGCAAAGGCCGCAGGCTGGCGCATCTACGGCGGCGTTCAGGTGGAATACAGCGTGGACGAGGTGTGAGGAGGCGGGAACATGGCGTTTAAGCAGCCCAGGGTGCCCGAGTACAGGGAAAGCGAGGGGACGGGCAAGTACATCCGCAGCCTCGTGCTGTTCCTCAAGGACTTCTGCAACGACGTCTGGACGGCGAACAATCAGCGAACCGGCGAGATCGAGACGGTCAGAAAGAGCGTGCCGCAGGTGAACTATCCGGTCACCAGCGTGTGCGGAAAGACGGGCAAGGTATTGCTGACGGCGGCAGACGTCGGCGCGCTCAAGGATGACGGAAGCTGCCTGCATGAATTCAAGCAGACGACAGGCACCGGCAACTACTTTGGACTGGAGCAGTCTGTTACAGCAATCGCTGATACCTATAAAAGAATAGGCATCCGGTTCTTAGGAGACCATGCGCAAAGAGTCGCCCGGGACGCGGAAGGCACCTACAAGGGGTATAAGATTTATGATACAGGCAACAAGCCCACGGCACTCGAGCTGAATGTCTATCCGGTCGGCTGCATTTACATGTCCGTCGTATCGACCAGCCCGGCCAGCCTGTTCGGCGGCACATGGGAGCGGCTCAAGGACCGCTTCCTGCTGGGCGCGGGGGACAGCTATGCCGCGGGCGCCACGGGCGGCGCGGCGACGGTGGCGCTGTCTCTTGCGCAAATGCCCAATCACGGACACGGCGTGTATGTCTGGGACAAAGCCGGAACGACGGACAATGCTTACTTCTACAACGGCCAGACCAAGACCACGCATAACGGAGCCAGGCTGTATAACAGCTCGGCAAGCGAGTGGATCGCAAGCGGGAGCACCGCGCTTGCGGCGGGCAGCGGCAGGGGCGATCCGTCCGGCGGCACCAATCTGGTCGGCAGCGGCTCGGCGCACAACAACATGCCGCCGTATCTGGCCGTCTACATGTGGAAGAGGGTGAGCTGATGGAAATCTACAACGAGCAGATGGAGCCCGTGGAAGCCCCCGATCTGCGCCTGGGATGGCTGGAGGATTCGGTGCGCAGGGTTGCGCATGAGGCGGTTCAGGCGATCCAGGAGGTCTGGCACTACGAGACGGTGGCCGTTTACGAAAACGGCGGCAGGGACGTGGAGAGGGTCGTGGACGTGCCTGGCGTGGAGGCCAGGGAGGCCTGGGAGGAGAGCATCCCCATTCAGATTTATCACCCGTACACGCAGGAGGAGCTGGACGGGATGGAGGCGGAGAAAAACCGGCCGACGCAGGAGGAAAGGCTTGAAAAGATGGAGGCTGCCGTGTGCAGCCTGATGGCTGCGCTGGCGCAGCTGGAGACGCAGATGCGCACGGTGGCGGCATGGATGTCGCAGAAGGAGGCATAAATGGCGCGGGTTACGGTATCGAGCACGGAATACGAGAGCACGACGAACAGCAAATATCACAGCGAAAGCACGAGCAAGAGCGAAAGCCAGAGCCAGAGCGCAACGAAAAAGGTGCTCGACGAGGGACTTCGCGACAGAATCCTCTCGGGCCTGATGGGCTACATGACGGACGAGGAAATCGACGCGTATGCGGAAAACCTGCTCGCGCCCCAGCGCAATGCCGAGCTGGAGGCGGCGCAGCAGAAATACGACACGGCGAAGCTGACGGGCGAGCAGGAGATCGAAAGCCTGGCGGCTGAGCTGGCCAGGAGCATCCAGGAGCAGAAGCGCAGCTACGCGCAGAGCGCGGCTGACGTGCAGACGGCGGCGCTGGAACGGGGCATGGGCCGAAGCAGCTACACCCTGGAGGCGCTGGCCAATACCGGCGACCGGCTCTCGCGCGCAGTGAAGGAGCTGACGGACGAAAGCGAACGGAAGACGGCCCAGGCGCGCGCACAGATGGCGCTCGCGGCGCAGCAGAACGCTGCAACCCAGGGACGGGTGAACACGGACTACGCGAAGGAGCTGGCGGCGAAGGTTCAGGAGCTCAGGGAAAGCCAGCGAAGGGAGTACAACCAGAACTACCTGTCGGCGGTGAACGGCAGCATGGGCAGCGAGAGCAGCGGCACGAGCAGCACGCAGGGCAGCGCCACCAGCGATACGACCGGCACGAGCCACACGCAGGGCTCCAGCACCACGGTGACCACCTCCGGCGGCGGTGGCAGCAGAAAGAGCAGCAGCCAGGTGGACGCGATCAGCGGCGCGGCGCAGAGCGTGAAATACAGGCGCTGAGGGGCGATGCGAAGGCAGGAGAGGAGGAAGAGCGGATGCAGGAGGGAGAAGCGCAATGCCTGTATGTGGGCAGGGTGGAGGTCGGCGGGAGGCTGAACGTGCGCGATGCGCCTGGCGGCAGCGTGATCGGCAGCCTTGCGCGGGGCGATGAGGTGGACGTGCTCAGAGACGAGGGCGAATGGGTTGAAATCGCCTACGCGGGCGCAACGGGCTATGCGGCGAAGCGCTATATCTGCTTTGCACGGGCGAAGCAGGAGGCGCGTATCATCATTACAGACGAGGAAGGAATTGCCTTCGCGCCCGCAGGCGGCTTCACGCTGCGCATTGTGGCGGGGCCGGTTGACTGACGGACGGGAAAGGGAGGAGCGTACATGAAGGAACAGGCGATGGAGGTGTGGCGCGCGATCCGGCCCAATGCGGCGCGGATGCTGGGCGCGGCCATCGGCGCGGCGGCAGCGTGGTTCTCCGGGCTGTCGCCGATCGCCCGGGCGCTGCTGGTGACGCAGGGCGCGGACGTGCTCACGGGCGTGCTGTGCGCGCTCTGGGGCAAGAGCAAAAAGTCGGACAGCGGCAAGGTATCCTCAAGCGCCCTGGCGATGGGCATGGTGAAGAAGGGACTGGAATGGCTGGTGGTGCTGATCTGCGTCTACGTGGGCGAGGCGCTTTCAATGCAGGGCATCGGCGGGGCGGCGATGACGTACATGATCGCCACCGAGCTGGTGAGCCTGCTGGAAAACCTCAGCCTCTTCGGGCTGGACGCGCCGGTGCTGCGCAGGCTGCTGGACGTGGCGCAGGGCAAGGAATGATCGCTTTTGCGCCTTGCATCGGGCAAAAGCTGTGATATAATAAAACCGTATAGAAAAGACCTCCCCGCACGGGGAGGCCGACTTTGCGCGTGGTGCTGATGGCGGGACTCGAACCCGCACGCCTGACGGCAAGGGATTTTAAGTCCCCGGTGTCTGCCATTCCACCACATCAGCGCATTCCATTCTATGCGTATTATAGGCGTTTGCCGAGGGGTTGTCAAGATTGAGCGAGGGCAGAGCAAGGAGAACGGCCAGGCTGGGCCGCGTGACGCTGGGCGAGGGCATGCCCGCGATCTGCGTGCCCGTGATGGGCCGGACGGCGCGTGAGATCGCGCAGGCAGCGGCGCGCGCGAGAGAGGCGCAGGCGGACGTCATCGAGCTGCGCGCCGACAGCCTGGCGGAGATGCCGGATGTACGGGACGCCATCGCGGCGTGCAGGACGGTGCGCGAAAACGCGGAAGGGATTCCGCTGCTGTTCACGGTGCGCACGCGGCGGGACGGCGGCGCGGGCAGCGCGGACGAGAAGGCCTATGAGCGCCTGCTTGGCGCCGTGGCGGAGAGCCGGGCGTGCGACGCGGTGGATTGCGAGCTGAGCGTGGGCGAGGATGCATTTGTGCGGATTGCAGAGAGGGCGAAAGCGGCGGGCGTGCTGCTGGTGGGATCGAGCCACGAATTCGGCGAGATCGGCGACATGCAGCGCGCCGCGCAATGGCTCAAGCGGCAGGAAGCGCTGGGCGCGGACGTGTGCAAGGCGGCGGTGATGACCAGGACGAACGCCGAGGCGTTCGCGCTGGCACAGGTGTACGCAAGCGTATACGAGGAGCTGACGATCCCGATGATCGCCATCGCGATGGGCCCGGCGGGCGCAATCACGCGCATCGGCGGGGCGTGCATGGGCAGCTGCCTGACATTCGGCACGGCGGGCGAGGCGAGCGCGCCGGGACAGATCGACGCGAGGCGGCTTCGCACGGCGCTTGAAATCGTGCAGGACGCCATCCAATAAAGAACTAACGGAAGGGTTTTGACCATGAACGAGAGCATTCGGAGGATCATCGCGCAGTTTGCGCTGCCCGAGGGCGAAATCGAGGCGGCCCCGTACGGCAACGGCCACATCAACGACACGCTGTGCGTGACCGTGCACACGCACGAGGGCGACAGGCGCTACATCCTGCAGCGGGTGAACAGCTATGTGTTCCCGCGGCCGGTGGAGGTCATCGAGAACATCGAGCAGGTGACGGCGTATCTGCGCGCCATCATCGCGCAGGAGGGCGGCGATCCGCTGCGCGAGACGCTGACGCTGGTTGAAACCCGGGAAGGCACGCACTATACCCTCGCCGAGGACGGCGAGCTGTGGCGCATGTACCTGTTCATCGAGGGGACGAAATCCGTCGATCTGCCGGACACGGAGGCGCTGTTCGCGCTGTCCGGCCGCGCGTTTGGCCGGTTTCAGCATCAGATGGGCGGCTTTGACGCATCGAAGCTGCATGAGACGATCGTCGATTTCCACAACACGCCGGCGCGCTACCGGCAACTGGAGGACGCGATTGAGCGCAACGAGGCGGGACGCCTTGAGCAGGTGCAGGAGGAAATCGCGTTCTGCAGGGCGTACGAGCGCGAGGTGCACACGCTGCTTCATGCGATGCAGGCGGGCGAAATCCCGCTGCGCGTGACGCACAACGACACCAAGCTCAACAACGTGCTGCTGGACGAGAAAACCGGCGAGGGCGTGTGCGTGATCGATCTGGATACGGTGATGCCGGGCCTGGCGGCATATGACTTCGGCGATTCCATCCGCACGGGCGCAAGCACCGCCGCGGAGGACGAGACGGATCTTGAGAAGGTGCAGTTCTCCCTGCCGATGTTCAGGGCGTTTGCCGAGGGCTTCCTGGCGGAGGCGGGCGCGGCGCTTGGCGCGCGGGAAAAGGAGCTACTGCCCATGGGCGCCAAGCTGATGACGCTGGAATGCGGCATGCGCTTCCTGGCGGATCACCTCAACGGGGACAAGTATTTCAAGGTGCACCGCGAAAACCACAACCTCGACCGCGCGCGCACGCAGTTTACGCTGGTGCGGCGGATGGAGGAAAAATGGGACGAGATGGCCGAAATCATCCGTGAAATCGGCTGATGCCCCCAATCGAAGAGAAAAAAGCCTGTTCCGCGACGGAGCAGGCTTTTTGCATGGCGGGAAATGGCGTCATGATCCCTGCGCGGACGATGGCCCGCCGGGCTGCCAGGATAATTTTTGGAACGATCATCCTTTTTATAAAGCATAAGATGTATAATGAAAGGTTTCAATCGTTGATTTATGCACGCGCAAAGGCTATAATAGAGATGACAACATTTGCCAACCGGAGGGGGCTGCTTATGGAGCCGATGGCACACAAGACGATGCATCCGGCGCAGGAATTCGGACCATGCCTCAGGGAGATCCTGAAGGAAAAGAAGGTATCTGCTTCCGAGCTGGCGCGCATGATGAACTACAAAAGCCGAAACAGCATCTTCCGCATCCTGTGCGGCAAGGGCGGACACGGCACGCGGCAGGCGTTTTGCGCGCGGCTGATGCGGGAGGACCCGCTCTCGCTCGACGATGCGCAGCGGGAGAGGCTCGAAAGGGCGCTGGAAATCAGCCGGGTGGGGATGAAGGCTTATCTGGACAACCAGGCGATGCGCGAGCTGCTGATGGACGGAAGAACGCATCCGGCACAGGGAACGGTGCGCGTGGACGCGGCGGATTACTATCCGCAGGACCCGGATTTCAGCAAGGCGGTCGAGGGAATCGACCGCGCAAAAAAGGTGTACCTGACGATCCTGGGCTGCTGCGACCGGGCGATCTTCGGCGCGCTGCGCGAGCGGATTTGCTGCGTGGACGCGCACTGCGAGGTGAGGATCGTTCACCTGCTCTACACCGGACCGGAGGAAATCGTCCGCAACATCGCCGCCATCCAGCCGCTGCTGTACTGCGATTTCTACAACGCGTACTGCATGGAGCCGGGCATATTCAGCCGGGAGAGGGAGTGCGTGTACCGCAGCAACTGCATCTATGCCCACGTGCAGGACGAGCATGGCGACTGGTACGACCGCCGGCTGATGCTGATTGACAAGGGCGTGTTTGTGCCGATGCGCCGGATGGCTGCGGTAGAACACGACCCGATCAAGGCGCTTTTTGACCAGGACCTGGCGAGGACGCCGCCGCTCAAGACGCGGCTGGGCATGGGCACGGCTGTCGGGGACTACCTGGCGTACACCGAGGGCTGCCGCAGACTGGAGCAGAACCGCGCGGTCTACACGATCAAGCTGGACGTGCCGGTGAGCTTTGTGCATCCGGACATCCTGGCAGCGTGCATCCGGGAAGACCTCCCACAGGAGGCGTCGGCAATGGCGGACCTTGAGCACATTCACCGTCAGCGCTTTGAGAACTTCATGACCAAGAAAAAGGTCAACCACACGATCTTCTCGCGCGAGGCGATGGAGCGCTTTGCCAGGACGGGACGGCAGTCGGATCACTTCTTTGCCCTGAGAAGCTATACGCCCGGGGAGCGGGTCAGAATCCTTCAAAACCTGCGCGAGCAGGAGACGGGGAATCCGTACTTCCACGTGCATTTCTTTACGGATGACTTCGAGCCGCCCGCGTCGGAGGTGGCGCTGTACGAGGGCATGGGGACGCTGATGGCCAAGCCCTACACCGACTACGATCTCTCGGGCGAGCACGCGGAGGCGATCATCGCGCAGGAGGAATTCTGCGCGAGATACAAGGAGTTCTTCCTCCACGATCTGCTCGAGCGGCACGTGATCAGCCGCGAGGAGACGCTGGCGGTGCTGGATGATCTGATCGAGATGGCAAAAAGCGCATAAAAGCAGCGGATGAGCGCGCACCGGCACGCTCATCCGCTGTTGTTTGCTTTTCAGGCATTGCGCCCCAAACCGAACGGCGGGCACAGCCCGCTGGCTTATTCGGGCTTCACGCCGTGGAGGAAGCGATGCGCGTGCAGGCGCAGCTTCTGCATGGGCGTCATCAGCGCGTACACGGCGCAATAGGTCTTCCCGGCCTTCTGCGCGGCGGCGGGCTTGAGGCGGCGGGACGAATAGCGCGCGATGCACAGCGCCTTGCCCAGCGTGATCAGCGTGACCCGGCCGCCGAGGGCCTCCTGCGCGCGCAGCAGATAGGTGGCGGGCGCTTCGCCGGAGAGCAGCGGCAGCCCCAGGCAGGTCAGCGCCTGCCGGGTTGCGCCGTACCAGACCAGCACCTGATCGCCCGGATTGCGCAAGCGCGCGGCGATGCGCGCAGGCGAGACGAGGTAAAGCCGCAGCAGGAGGAGCGCGGCGAGGAGCACGAGCGCAAGCAGCGCAAAGAGCACGGGCGGAAGGGAGGGATCCTCATCCTCCGGGGGCGTGGGCGGCGCAGACGGCGTAGGCGGCGCGGACGGCGTGGGCGTGGGCGCCGCCGTGATCTCGGGCGTCGGGGTGACGGACGGATCGCTGTGCTCGGGCGTGGGCGACGGAGACGGCGTGGGCGCCTGCGTGGGAGAGGGCGACGGAGACGGCGAAACCTCCGGGGACGCGCCATCCGGGTTTTCGTCCGGCTCAGGCGTGCTGCCATCTGGAGAATTGCCGCTGCCGCCATGATCCGGGGCGCTGCCGCTGCCCGGCGTGGGATCGAACGGCAGCCATCCAAAGCCGGGGAAATAGATCTCCGTCCAGGCATGGGCATCCTGCTGGGTGACGCGGGCGACGCCGTCGCTGTCCGGCTGGGCGGCATAGCCCTCGACGTAGCGCGCGGGCAGCCCGACGATGCGGGCGAGCACGGTGAGGGCGCTGGCGAAGGACGTGCAGTAGCCGCGCTTTTCCTCGAGCAGGAACCAGGAGACGAAGTCGCGCGTGAGCGGCGGCTCGCTCTGGGTCAGGGAATACGGGAAGCCGCGCTGAAGATACAGGCACAGCGCGCCGGCCCGGTCAAAGCCGTTCATGGCGGAGGCGGTGATCTCCTGCGCGATCGCATAGACCTCGGACTCGACCGAGGCGGGCAGCTGCAGATAGGTGGCCCTGACGGTCTCGTAATAGGGATCGGACTCGTCCCAGGCGGCGAGCACGGCCTGGCGGACGCCGTCCGTGGACGCGTCGATCAGGCGGCCGGAGAAGGTATAGCTGTCCCCCGCGGAGAGGCTGCGCGTGGCGAAGACCTCGCTGGAGGGCGAAAAGTAGCTGACGACGCCATCGCCCTTGGGCGAGAGGAAGCGCTGGGTGAGAAAGAGCGTGCTGGCGGCGTCCGCGCGCATGACGACCTCGAGCGTGCGGGCGGCGGGCAGCATGGCAAGCAGGGACTTTTCAGGGCGGGCCTGATCAAAGAGGTCGCGGCGCAGCTGGGCAAAGCGCGGGCTGACGAACAGATAGCGGCGGCCCGAGGTGGTATCCGCCCAGGCGAGGCCGGTGTATTCATTCTTGACCGTGGCGCGAAGCAGGGCGCGGCCCGGCGTCCTGACCTGCATGACGGGATCGTCCGTGGGCGAGGCCGTGCCGCCCAGACGCTCCTGCCCCAGCGGCTGATAGCCGGTGGAGGCGAGGGAGAACGCGGTGCGGGGATCGGTGAAGAACAGATAGTCCCCGATGGCCTGCTGAACGCGCAGGGCAAAGGCGCGCAGCGCGGGCACGGTCTGCCCGGCAAGCGGCATGCACAGCAGCGTGAGCGCGAGGACGAGCGCGGCCATGGGCAGAAGGCGCGCGGAGCTGACGCTGCGGCCGCGGGCGGAGAGAATCAGCGCGGCCAGCAGCGGAAGGAGCGACAGCGTATGAATGCCCAGGCCGAGCAGCGAGATGATGAGCAGCTCGAACACGGTGAGGATGGCCAGCGGAAAGAACGCCTGATCGCTGCGGGCGAGGGACGCGCCGACACAGGCGAGCAGGAGCGAGAGCAGAACCGTGACCGCGCGGGAATAGGCGGCCAGCGCGAGGGGCTGGCCGTTCAAAAAGAGGGTCAGCGCGCTGGAAACGGCGGCTGCCTGATCGCGATAGACGAAGACGACGGCGGCAAGGGCAAGGAGCAGCAGCGGATAGACCGCGGCGCGAAGCCGGGGCAGGCAGTCGCCCAGGGCAAAGAGCAGCGCGACGAACGCGCAGCAGGCGGCGCACAGCGGCGCGGACGCGGCGAGATTCATCGCCTGCAGCAGCGGCCAGGTGCAGCCAAAGCCGATGCACAGCGTCATGAGCGCGTGCAGGAGCAGGCCCTTCGGGAGGGAAAACGGCAGGCGGCGGGGTTCATTGCCGGCAGGGGTCTGCAAATCCCGCTGCTTCACGCCCGGGGCCGAAGCGCTGGCGGATGGATTGACATCGCGAAAGAAGGGTTTCTTCATGGGCGTCCTTTAAACTGATACGTGATTGGTCTGGATCTCGCAGGTTTCAAGCAGGTGCAGCAGCTGCGCCTGCTCCTGCGAAAGCGCGCCGGGCGCAATGAGATAGACGCGCGTGCGCGGGCCCATGCGGGAGAGCGCGATGACCGCGTCGGCGATGTGCGGGGTGAGGTTCGCCGTGAGGATGGCGGTGGAGCCGGTGCGGCGCATGCGGCGGGAGGCCAGCAGCAGCACGCGGGCAAAGTCCGACGGGCGGGCAAAGCTCTCCTGCGCGAGCGCGCGCAGCATGGGCGAAAGCGCCTGCGGCTCCTGGCCGCTCAGCTCCCGCGGGTGATCGCCGGAGAGCGGCAGGCGCGCGATGCGATGCGCATCCAGCAGGCTCTTGAGCACGCCGGCGCAGGTCTCGGTGAGCGCGTCGATCATGCCGGCGCGCAGCGCGCCCTGCGCATTCGGCGGGGCGAGATCCAGCAGGATGAGCGCGTCCGGGCGCTGCGGGGTCTCGTAGGTGTGCACCATGAGCGCCTGACGGCGCATGGACAGCTTCCAATGCACGCGCTTGAGCTCGTCGCCCTCCTGCCAGGCGCGGGTGTCCGCAGGGGTGGTGCGGTCCGCCTGCGCGCGCTGGGCGGAGGTGCTCTCGCCCTCGCCGGGGCTGGTTAGAAGCGGCTGCGTGTCGCGGGGAACGGGCAGGACGGTGACGGGAATCAGCGGCATCCTGACGGCCTGGGAGAACGAGAAGAAGCCGAACACATCGCCAAAGGCGACGCGCAGCACACCGATTTCAAACACGCCGACGTGCGGGCAGGGAAAGGCGTTGTCGCTGGAGGTCGTGCCGAGGAGGCGCGCGGAGAGCAGAAACTCGCTCTGGCGGCCGTTGGGCGTCGCGACGCGCAGGGAGAGCGGCGCGATGGGCAGCGGGGCGAGCATGGACACCGAGAGCGTATACAGGCAGGAGGCACCGCGGCTCGTTTCAGCGCAGTCCGTCTGCTGGGACAGGCGGCAGGTGAACGCCGCAAAGAGCACGCTGAGGGCGGCAAGCAGCCAGGCAATCAGCGCGGCCGCGCCCAGCAAAAACGCGCCGCCGCTGCCGACGGACAGCGCCGTGACGAGCATGACCGCGCCGAAGAGCAGCGTGTAAAACCCGCGGGCGGTCATTTGAGCCTCACGGGGATGCGCACGCCGCTCATCAGCTCGGAGAGGACCTGCTGCTCGGTGTAGCCGCGCATGCGCGCGTCGGCGGAGAGCACGAAGCGATGGCAGAGCACCGGGGCGGCCATGCGCTGCACGTCCTCGGGAATGATGTAATCGCGGCCGCACAGCAGCGCGTTGCCCTGGGCGGCGCGCACCAGCGCAATGGCCGCGCGCGTGCTCGCGCCGAGCGTGAGATACGGCGTGCTGCGCGTGGCGGCGCAGATGGAGGCGACATAGGCGCGCACCTCGGGCGAGGCATAGGTGTTCTTGACCTGCTGCTGCATGGCGAGCACATCCTCCGCGGAGCAGACGGCGGAAAGGGTCTGCATGGGCGCGGAAGCGCCGCAGTAGCGCGCGAGGATGTCCATCTCATCCTCCACGGTCGGATAGCCGATGGAGATGCGCATGAAGAAGCGGTCCATCTGCGCCTCCGGCAGCGGATAGGTGCCCACGAAATCGACCGGGTTCTGCGTGGCGAGCACCATGAACGGGCGGGCGAGCGGATAGGTGACGCCGTCCACGGTGACCTGCCGCTCCTCCATGACCTCCAGAAGCGCGCTCTGGGTCTTGGGCGAGGTGCGGTTGATCTCGTCCGCGAGGACGATCTGGGAGAGAATCGCGCCGGGGCGGTACTGCATCTCGCCCGTGATGCTGGGCACCGTATAGCCGGTGATGTCCGACGGGGTGATGTCGGGCGTGAACTGAATGCGCTTAAACGAGCAGGACAGCGAGCGGGCGAGCGCCGAGCACAGCGTGGTCTTGCCCACGCCGGGCACGTCCTCGATGAGAATATGGCCCTCGCACAGGAGGGCGGTGAGCAGAAGCTCCACCACGTCGTCCTTGCCGACGACGACCCTGGCGATGTTCTGCTTGAGTGCGGAAAGAATGGCGTTGGAATGCTGCATATTGTTCTCCTTTGGCCTCCTGAGGATGCCCCAAAACTACGTCCATTATAATGGATACGGCAGGATTTGGCAAGGACAGGGAGAACGCCTTGCATGTACGGCGTGTTTTTGTTACAATAAGGGCATCTTTCATCCGGCGCAAAGCGGCATGGCAGACCGCTTCGCGCGGCGCACGGGAGGCGCAGGCATGACCAGGGAACAGATACAGGACGGGCTCGGCACGCAGTGGGCCGGGTGCGAGATCGTCTACTTCAGCGAGATCGACTCCACCAACAGATACGCCAAAACGCTGGCCAGGGAGGGCGCGGCGCACGGCACGCTGGTGCTGGCCGACACGCAGACGGCGGGCCGCGGACGGCGCGGCAGAGGGTGGATTTCGCCGGCGGGCGAGAGCGTCTCCATGTCGCTGATCCTGCGGCCGGACACGCCGCCCGCGCAGGTGGCCAGGCTGTCGCTTCTGACGGCGCTGGCGGTGGCGAACGCGATTGACCGGGCGACCGGGCTGGACGCGCGGATCAAGTGGCCCAACGACATCGTGGTCGAGGGACGGAAGGTCTGCGGCATGCTGCTGGAAATGGACGCGACGCAGGAGAAGGTGGAGAGCGTCGTCGCAGGCGTGGGCATCAACGTGCACCAGACGCAGTTTGAAAGCGAGATCGCGCACAGCGCGTCGTCGCTGGACCTGCTCGCGGGCAGGCGGATCAGCCGCGCGGCGGTCGTGCGCGCATTCCTGCAGGAATTCGAACGGGCGGCGGCGCTGGACGGCGAGGCCATGATGCGCGCGTACTGCGCGCGCTCGGCGACGATCGGGCAGCGGGTGCAGGTGATCGGCCTGAACGGAACCTACACCGGGACGGCGCAGGGCGTGACGGAAGGCGGCTCGCTGCTGGTGCGCGCGGACGAGGACGGCGAGGTGCGCGAGGTGCTGGCGGCGGACGTTTCGGTGCGGGGGATCATGGGATATGCCTGAGATCATCGGAATCGGCACGGATCTGTGCGCGGTATCGCGGATGGAAAGGGCGATTGAAAAGGAACACTTCTATGCGCGCGTATTCCTGGAGGGCGAGCGCGCGTACCTGGATGGGAAGGAAAAGGCGCGGGCGCAGAGCGCGGCGGCGATGTTTGCGGCGAAGGAGGCCGTCGCCAAGGCGCTGGGCACCGGTTTTGCCCGGGGCGTGATGCCGTGGGTCATCGAGGTGACGCACGCGCAGAGCGGCGCGCCGGGCGTGACGCTGCACGGGGAGGCGCTCGCGCGGCTTGAGGAGATCGGCGGCGGGCGCGTGCTGCTGTCGCTGACGCATGAGGGCGACATGGCGATGGCGTTCGCGGTCATCGAGGGAATCCCGAAGGAACGATAAAAGAAAGTTTGAGAGGATTGGGGCTGCCTGCGGCGCGGGACGCGCTCCGCTGGGGCCAGAAGGATGAGGGGGGATTTCGATTTCCCCCCTACATCCCTCTGGACTCCCATACCCCCTTAAAACGACCATGGCCGCCGCCCTGGACCCGGAGTTGGTGAAGCGGGCAGGCGGATTGGCCGTATCTCCCTTGGCAAACGGAGTTTGCCGATGTATTGGCTGCTTGAAGCAGGCGCGAAGCGAAGAAGGGTGCAGGGACGCGTCCCTGCCAGGGGTTTGGGGACAGCGTCCCCAAGAGGAGGAGCTATGCTGCACACGATTTCGCCGCAGGACATGCGGGAGATGGAACGCGCGTTTCTGGACGGCACGGGCTATCCGTCCATCCTGCTGATGGAGCACGCCGCGCAGGCGGTAGTCGACGCCGTGGAGCGATACGCGGAGCGGGGCAGCCGCGTGCTGTTCGTCTGCGGGAGCGGCAACAACGGCGGCGACGGATGCGCGGCGGCGCGCCTCTGGATACAGCGCGGCGGCAGGGCGGACGTATGGCTGATGAGCAGTCCGTCCAAAATGAAGGGAGACGCGGGTGCGAACGCGTGCCTGCTGAACGTCTGCGGCGCGGGCATGACGATCCTGTACGGGGAAGCGCCCGAGATTCCGGCGGACTGCGCGGCGATCGTCGACGCGCTGTTCGGCACGGGGCTGTCGCGCGCGATGGAGGGCGCGGCGCTGTCCGCGGTGCAGCGGATGAACGGGAGCGGCCTGCCGGTGATCGCGGTGGACATTCCCTCCGGCGTGGACGGCGCGACGGGACAGGCGCTGGGTGAAGCGGTTCGTGCGACGGAGACGGTGACGTTCCACCGGGCCAAGCACGGCCACCTGCTCTTCCCGGGCAGGATGCTGACGGGCAGGCTGACCATCGCCGACATCGGCATTCTGCCGGAATGGGACGGCGCGCAGGGCATCGACGTGCTGGAGGCGGCGGACGCGGCGGCGATGCTGCCCGCCCGCGCGCGGGACGCGCACAAGGGGACGTTCGGCCATGTCCTGCTGGTCGCAGGCAGCGAGGGGATGAGCGGCGCGGCGTGCCTGTGTGCGCAGGCGGCGCTCAGGAGCGGCGCGGGCCTGGTGACGGCGGCGTGCTGCGCGCCGGTGCGTCTGCCGATGCAGACGCTTGTGCCGTGCGCGATGGCGAAGGTGGTCTGCTCCGGCGCGGCGCTCGATGCGGGCGCGTCCATGAAGCTCTACGAGCTGGCGCAGGGCAAGCAGGCGCTGGCGATCGGCCCGGGGCTCGGGCAGGAGGACGGCACCTGGCGCGCGATTGCGCAGCTGGTGGCCAGCGATATCCCGAAGGTGATCGACGCGGACGCGCTGAACCTGCTGGCCAGACACGGCGGCAAGGTGGGCGCAAACACGGTGATGACCCCGCATCCGGGCGAGATGGCGCGGCTGACCGGGGCGCAGGTGCAGGAGATCCTCGCCTCGCCGGTGGAATACGCCCAGCAGCTGGCGCAGGACTACGACTGCTGCGTGCTGCTCAAGGGCGCGACGACGGTGATTGCGCGCGGCGAGGACGCGGCGTTCAACGTGACCGGCTGCGAGGCGATGGGCACGGGCGGCTGCGGCGACGTGCTGACCGGCGTGGTGGCCGCCCTGATGGCGCAGGGCATGCCGCCCATGGACGCATCGCGCGCGGGCGCGTACTATCACGGCCTGGCGGGCGAGGACGCGGCGAGGCTGCGCGGGAGCCGCGCGGTGACGGCGTGGGACGTGTGCGAGGCGCTGCGCATAGAATAGGAGCGCAGGGGAAGGCTCCATGATGAAGCAATGGGTTGTGAGATCATGGAGGTTGTACGCGGAGACATTTTCATTGCGGATCTCGATCCCGTCGTGGGCAGCGAGCAGGGCGGCGTGCGCCCGGTGCTGATCGTGCAGAACAATCGCGGCAACCGGTTTTCGCCGACGGTGATCTGCGCGGCCATGACGTCCCGGCTGCAAAAGAACGATCTGCCGACGCATGTGTGGATCGCGGCGCGCGAAAGCGGCCTTCGGAGCGATTCGCTGGTGCTGTGCGAGCAGATCCGCACGCTGGAAAAACGGCGGCTGCGGGCCAAGGCGGGACACATCGAGGGGCTGTCGCTGGCGCGGGTGGACCGCGCGCTGATGGCGGCGCTGGAGATCCAGTAGCATTTGACCGATGGCCGGACAGGAGCGGGGAATTCTCCCTGCTCCTTTTGATACAAAACCGGCATGCTGCCGGCGGCATCACCGACAAAGCTTCGTGAATCATGAAGCTCTGTGCCCGAGAACGGCACTGCACGGAAAGATTTACATAACAAACAGGACAAGCTGAAGAAGGGTATGACCATGCAGAAAATCAAAGAGATCAACTTTGCCAAAGAGGGCAGGCAGATGCTCAAGGACTACGCGCTCATCGTGCTGGGGACGTTCCTGGCGGCGCTGTCGCTGCCGCTGTTCTTCCTGCCCTACGATATCGCGCCGGGCGGCATCTCCGGCATTTCGACGGTGCTCTCCAGCGTGCTGCCGCTGTCGGTCGGCCTGCTCAGCTTTGTGCTGAACGTGCCGCTGTTCCTGATCGGCTGGCGGACGGTCGGCTGGCGGTTCGCGGTGCGCTCGTTCATCGCGATGACGCTGATGTCGCTGTTCATCGACCTGGTGCCGGTCCGCGATGTATCCGGCAACGTGCTGCTGGCCGCCGTGTTCGGCGGCGTGCTGCTGGGCGTGGGCCTGGGCCTCGTGGTGCGCGCGGGCGCGACGACGGGCGGCACGGACATGGCGGCCAAGATGATCCACAACCGCGTCGCCTTCCTGCCCATCGCGACGATTCTGTTCATGATCGACGGCCTGGTCGTCGCGGTGGCGGGGCTGACCTTCGGCATCCAGGCGGCGCTGTGGGCGCTGATCTCCCTGTTCGTCTCCAGCCAGACGATGGATTCGGTCATCAAGGGCTTCAACACGGCGATGCAGTTCATGATCATCTCCAACGATTCCGAGGAGATCGTAAGGAGGATTCACAAGGACATCGACCGCGGCTGCACGCGCCTGATGGCCGAGGGCACCTACTCCAGAAAGCCGGTGGGCACGCTGCTGTGCGTGGTCTCCCGGACGGAGGCGCCGCGGCTCAAAAAGCTCGTGGCGGAGATTGACCCGGATGCATTTGTGACGGTGTGCAACGTGCACGAGGCGCTTGGCGAGGGATTTACAGGCATTGACGGCGAGTAAGCGGAAAACAGCGCAAGATACTGTTTGCAAATCGCTATGGGCAATGCTATAATACAATCGACGTCTGCCGGAAACGGCAGCAAAAAATCGACAGGAGGAACGTTCCATGAAAAAGCTTCTTTCCATGATGCTCGTTCTGGTCGCCATGCTGGCGATCTTCGCTGTCCCGGCCAATGCTGCCGAGATCGCGCTGGTCACCGACGTGGGCACCATCGACGACGAGTCCTTCAACCAGGCGTGCTGGCAGGGCGTGGAGGCGTACGCCACCGCGAACAACATCAGCTACCAGTACTATCAGCCGGCGGCTGACTCCGATGACGAGCGCCTGGGCTCCATCGACCAGGCTGTCTCCGACGGCGCGAAGGTCATCGTGCTGCCGGGCTACCTGTTCGGCGCGTCCGTCGCGCAGGCGCAGGAGCTGTATCCGGACGTGAAGTTCGTCGCCATCGACGTGTCCGCGGGCGACCTGGGCACTGAGCCGCTGACCAACCTGTACTGCGCTGTGTTCGGCGAGGAGCAGGCGGGCTATCTGGCCGGCTATGCGGCTGTGAAGGACGGCTACACCAAGCTGGGCTTCCTGGGCGGCATGGCGGTTCCGGCCGTTGTACGCTACGGCTACGGCTTCGTGCAGGGCGCGAACGACGCGGCTGTCGAGCTGGGCACCCCGATCGAGATCAACTACACCTACGGCGGCCAGTTCTACGGCGACGCGAACATCACCGCCAAGATGGACGGCTGGTACACCGCGGGCACCGAGATCGTCTTCGCCTGCGGCGGCGGCATCTGGACCTCTGCGGCTGAGGCTGCGCTGGCGCACAAGTGCTACGTGATCGGCGTTGACGTCGACCAGCACTACCTGGGCGAGGCGTATGTGGAAGGCTACGGCTACAACCCGTTCGTGACCTCCGCGATGAAGCAGCTGCAGAACGCGACCGAGGCCGCGCTCGCCAAGTTCTACGCCGGCGAGTGGGAGAGCATCGGCGGCAAGATCGAGACCCTCGACCTGAGCGCCGGCGACTTCGTCGGTCTGCCGACTGCCGAGGCCTCCTGGTGCTTCAAGACCTTCACCGTTGACGAGTACAACGCTGTGCTGGAGGGCATCAAGTCCGGCGCGGTGACCGTCTCCAACGCGATTGACGCCGCTCCGGCGACCGACGCGTCCGTGACCGTCAACTACATCGACTGATTTGCTGCGCAAAGAGGACAGGCCGGGCGCCTGTCCTCTTTCTTTTTTGGTCGGAAATGCGGGTTATCGGTTGAAAAATCCGGTCAATATGATATAATATGGGCAACAGATTCATGTTATTTCATCTACATGGGAGGAGATTTTCATGGGACGCAACGCTATTGTCGGCCAGAGTGGTGGCCCGACTTCCGTCATTAACGCGAGCCTCGCCGGCGTTTTGCAGGCCTGCCAGAAGCGCGGCGCTGAGCACATCTATGGCATGCGCCACGGCATTCAGGGTTTGCTGAACGGCCAGGTGGTCGACCTGGGCGAAACCTGCGGCTCCACGCTGGAGATCGAGCTGCTCAAGCGCACCCCGTCTTCCTACCTGGGCAGCTGCCGCTACAAGCTCCCCAATTACATCGAGAATCCTGAGGTCTATGCCAAGCTGTTCAAGATCCTCGATCAGATGGACATCGGCTACTTCTTCTACATCGGCGGCAACGACTCCATGGATACCATCATGAAGCTGAGCGACTACGCCAAGCAGATTGGCAGTCACATCCGCTTTATGGGCGTGCCCAAGACCATCGACAACGACCTGATGGGCACCGACCACACCCCGGGCTACGGCTCCGCCGCCAAGTATGTGGCGACCGTGACCAAGGAGCTGTGCCGCGACGCCGCCGTGTACGGCACCAAGTATGTGACCATCGTGGAGATCATGGGCCGCAACGCCGGCTGGCTGACGGCCGCCGCCGCGCTCGCCCGCGGCGAGGACTGCGAGGGCGCCGACCTGATCTGCCTGCCGGAAGTGCCGTTCTACATGGATCGCTTCATGACCAAGCTGGAGGCCCTGCAGAAGGATCATCCGTCCATCGTCGTGGCCGTATCCGAGGGCATCAAGGCGCCGGACGGCCGCTATGTGGCCGAGCTGGCGAGCGACGAGCTGGCCGTCGATTCCTTCGGCCACAAGAGCCTCTCCGGCACCGCGCGCTTCCTGTGCGATTATGTGCAGAAGAACATGAACACCAAGACCCGCTCGATCGAGCTGTCCACCCTGCAGCGCTGCGCCGGCCACATCGCCAGCCGCACCGACGTCACCGAGGCCTATCAGGTGGGCGGCGCCGCGGCGATGGCCGCCTTTGACGGGAAGACCGGCATGATGGCCTCCCTCAAGCGCGTGTCCAACGATCCGTATCAGTGCATCACCGAGCTGGTGGACGTGCACAAGTGCGCCAACTTCGAGAAGAAGGTGCCGATGGAGTGGATCAACGACTACCGCAACGGCATGACGCAGGACTTCATCAACTACGCCCGTCCGCTGATCCAGGCCGAGCTCACCCCGATCTACATCGACGGTCTGCCGCGCCACATCTACATCAAGGACTGATTTTTCTCCATACAGGGCTGCAGGCCGAAGGGCTTGCAGCCTTTTCTACATTAAAAAACCGCACAGGCGTCTGTGCGGGGAGGATGCAGCGCGATCAGGGACGGCGGCCGTGGAGCGCGCCCTGGGGCAGGCGGTCCGTAAGCAGATCGTACAGCTCAGCGGGGGACAGGGCGCATTGGCCGTCCGGCAGGATGAAGGCGCGCGCAGGCGCGGCATAGAGGTAGTATGCGCCGGATGCGCGCCACACGCCGTGCAGCGAGGCATAGGGGAGGACGACCTCCGGCTCCTTCTGCATGTCGTTGATGACGCGCAGCTCCGTTTTGCACAGGTTGAGCGTATAGGCCGGGCGCAGGGTCTTGAGCCCCAGGCGTCTGCACTGGTCGTGCACCTGCACCATGAAGGAGAGCACATAGCACACGGGCAGCCCCAGGCCGATGATCTGCAGAATCGTGCCGATCAGATCGGCCTGCTCGCGGCCGCTGGCCATGCAGAGGAAGGAAAAGGCGAGGAAAACGGCGCAGAAAACGGCGGGCGATACCCACCGGCGCTTGAGGCGGAAGGTGTCAAACAGCGCAAAACGGCGGAAGATGCCGGCGTTGATTCTGACATGGACGGTGACGGTGTCTGTGCGCATGGAAGGGCCTCCTGCAGAGCCGGATTGCCGGGACAATCCAGAATAAATGTCTAATATTATGGCATGAATTCTGCAAAAAATCAAGGGTTTCTTACTGACCTGGCGGCTTGAGCAGAATGAAATCATGGCGATTTTATTAAAATTTTCAAAATGGCTTGTCGCATACTGGACAATAATGCCATGACTGTGGTATGATAAACGCAATAGACCGGCAGAGAGAATAGGTTCACTTTGCCGGGAGAAAAGTTTAGGAGGAACAACCTATGAAGAAGCTTCTCGCTCTCGTTGCGGCCCTCGCGCTGGTGCTCACCTGCGCTGTGGCGTCCGCAGATCCGGTTACCCTGACCTACGCTGAGGTCAACCCGCTCGACACCATCGTCGGCAAGATCGCTACCGATTTCAAGGCCAAGGTTGAAGAGCTCTCCGGCGGCGAAGTCACCATCGACGTGCAGGCTTCCGGCGTTCTGGGCTCTGAGGCGCAGATCCTGGACGGCATCCTCTCCGGCGGCGACACCGTCGACATCTCCCGTATCTCCGCGTTCGCTCTGACCAGCTACGGCTGCGGCAAGGCGACCCTGCTCAACATCCCGTACACCTTCTCCAGCCGCGAGCACTTCTGGAAGTTCGCCGGCAGCGACCTGGCGCAGGAGTTCCTCGCCGAGCCGCAGGAGATGGGTCTGCCGCTGCGCGGCCTCATGTATGGTGAGGAGGGCTTCCGTCACTTCTTCTTCAAGAACGAGGTCACCGACATCAACTCCCTCAAGGGCCTGAAGATCCGCGTTTCCGAGGACCCGATCATGACCGGCATGGTCAGCGCGCTGGGCGCGAACCCGACCGTCGTTTCCTTCACCGAGCTCTACTCCGCGCTGCAGACCGGCGTCTGCGACGGCGCTGAGCAGCCGATCGCCAACTACAAGGCGAACGCGTTCCCAGAGGTTGCCCCGTACCTGATGCTGGACGGCCACACCCTGGGCGCCGTGCAGGTTGTCATCACCGACAATGCCTGGGCGAAGCTGAACGAGCAGCAGCAGGGCTGGATCATGGAAGCTGCGAAGTACGCCTCCGAGCAGAACGCTGCCGGCGTGCAGGCCGCTGAGGATGAGGTCCTGGAGCAGCTGAAGACTTCCGGCGTCACCATCGTCGAGGTCCCGGACAAGTCCGCCTGGCAGGCCGCTGTCGCCGACGTGAAGGCGATCCAGAGCGCGACCGCCGCGTATGCTGATCTCTATCAGCAGATCCTCGACATGCAGTAAGCTGCAATCACAGAGGAACACACTGTAAACTCCAAATGAAGGAGGGGGTGCGGGGAGGTATCCCTGCATCCCCTTTCTTCGCTTCATTAAGATTCCTTTATCCTGATTCTGAAAGGATCGTGAGACGATCATGCCAAAGATTTTCACAATTCTTGACAAGATCAGACCGGTGTATGACTGGACCTACAAGATTGTCATGGTCATCTGCAAGCTCCTGCTCATCATCGATATCCTGATTACGACGATGGCGGTCTGCGGCCGCTATATTTCCTTCATCCCCGATCCGGCCTGGAGCGAGCAGGTTGTTCTGACCTGCATGATCTACATGGCCGTCCTCTCCGCCACGCTGGCCATCCGCAAGAACGCGCACATCCGCATGACGGCGCTGGACAACTTCCTGCCCAAGAAGGTCGTGCAGGTGCTGGACGTCGTGTCCGACATCGCGGTTCTGGCTCTGGGCGTCATCCTGCTGGTGCAGGGCTACAAGGTGTTCACCTCCCCGCTGGCCAAGTTCGGCAAGTATGAGTCCATGCCGTGGCTGAGCCGCAAGTGGATGTACTTCCCGATTCCGCTCGCCGGCGCCTCGATGATCATCTTTGAGCTGGAGCAGCTCTACGAGCACATCAAGGTCTTCTTCGTGAAGGAGGTGGCGTAAGTGAATCCTGAAATCTTCTCGATAATCATCCTTCTGGGCAGCTTCCTCGTGATGATCTTCCTGCGCTTCCCGATTGCCTACGCCGTCGGCCTGTCC
Source organism: Candidatus Ventricola sp. (assembly GCA_051883735.1). Taxonomy (GTDB): domain Bacteria; phylum Bacillota; class Clostridia; order Christensenellales; family Aristaeellaceae; genus Ventricola. The sequence goes on along the minus strand of JBJEUH010000141.1, from coordinate 2,917 downwards.
ACGGTATTCTGCCTGCTCTCCCAGGGTCAGGCGCTGGTCACCCTGCCGCAGCAGATGGTCAAGGGCGTCTGGTCCTACTCGCTGATGGCGGTTCCGTTCTTCATCACCATGGGCGTGCTCATGGGCTCCGGCGGCATCTCCGATAAGCTGATCGCGCTGGCGAATGCGCTGGTCGGCTGGATGCGCGGCGGCCTGGCGATGGTCAACATCGTGGCCTCCTACTTCTTCGGCGGCATCTCCGGTTCCGCGTCCGCGGACACCGCGTCGCTGGGCTCCATCCTCATCCCGATGATGGTCAACGAGGGCTACGACGACGACTTCTCCATCGCGGTCACCATCACCTCCTCCTGCGAGGGCCTGCTGGTTCCGCCGAGCCACAACATGGTCATCTACGCGACGACCGCGGGCGGCATCTCCGTGGGCAGCCTGTTCCTGGCGGGCTACCTGCCGGGCGCGCTGCTGGCGCTGTGCCTGATGATCGGCTCCTACATCATCTCCGTCAAGCGCAACTATCCGAAGGGCGCTCCGTTCAGCCTGAAGGCCTTCATCAAGCAGCTGGGCACCTCGATCTGGGCGCTGGCCGCGGTCATCATCGTCGTCTTCGGCGTCGTTGGCGGCGTCTTCACGGCGACCGAGTCCGCCGCTATCGCGGTCGTTTACTCGCTGATCGTCTCCGTGTTCGTGTACAAGGGCCTCAACTGGAAGGGCGTCTGGAAGGCGCTTGACCAGTGCGTGGAGACGCTGGCCATCGTGCTGATCCTGATCTCCACGTCCTCTGCGTTCGGCTACTGCCTGACCACGCTGCACGTGCCGAGCATGGCGGCGAACCTGATCACCAGCATTTCCAGCAACCCGATCATCATCGCGCTGCTGCTGAACCTCATCCTGCTGGTTCTGGGCATGATCATGGACATGGCGCCGATCATCCTGATCGCCACGCCGATCCTGCTGCCGCTGGCGCAGTCCATCGGCATCGATCCGATCCAGTTCGGCATCATGATCGTTCTCAACTGCGGCATCGGCCTGCTGACTCCGCCGGTCGGCGCGGTTCTGTTCATCGGCTGCGCGGTCGGCAAGCGTCCAATGGAGAAGGTCGTCAAGGAGACCCTCCCGTTCTACGCCTGCATGATCATCGCGCTGCTGCTGATCACCTTCATCCCGGACATTTCCCTGTTCATCCCGAAGGTGCTGGGCGGCTACACGACCACCGCTGTGGGCGTTCTGGGCATGCTGTAAGCCAGAGATCCTTTCAAGAGCTTCCGAGTTTTCGGGAGCTCTTTTCTCATCTGGTCTATTCTGAATTGCTTGCCTGCGCGCGAAGCGGAGAAGCGGTTTGGTCGGCAGCCCAATGTACCCTGATACAAAAAGGCGTCCGGCCAGCAGAGGCCGGACGCCTGTGGATTCTGCATGGAAGCGGTTCCTGCGGCGCAGGGTTATTTCTCTTTCTCCTCCAGACGGAACAGCTCCGTCTCGTAGTAGACGCCGTCGCGCCAGAAGGTCATTGGCGCGCTCTGGCCCGGGAGGATGTTGCCGCGGGCCTTGCGCAGCGTCGCATCGCCGAGAATGGTGACGTCGCCGATGCCGACGATCACGTCGCCCGGCTCGATGCCGGCCTCCGCCATCGGGGAGAACTCCTCGACCTTCTTGACCCACGCGCCCTGCGGAAGGCTGTAATAGGACTGATAGACGGGCAGGACGTAGTGCGTCGTCACGCCCATGTCCCAGTCTGCGTTGGCAAGCTCCCCGGCGCTGATGTCGATGGGCAGGGTGTGGATGAGGCTGTCGCCCACGCCGTAGTCGATACCGATGAAGACCAGCTGATCGTCGTCAACGGTCACCTTCTTGCCGCCGGTGCGGTACCAGCAGACCGCCGCCTGCGCGCTGGAGAAGTAGATCTGGTCGCTGACCTGGAAGTGGTGCGGCTCAAAGACGGCGGCGGAGCCGCTTTCCTCCAGACTGGGGTTGTACATGTTGCCGTCTTCATCGATGACCCAGCCGTCCTCGTTGGTGGTGCCGCTGCTGCCGTCGTCTGCATCCTCCGGCTCCCAGAAGTCGGAGTAGTTGCGGCCGTTGGCAATGGAGATGTCGGAGACGCTGTATACGCGCTCAATCTCCTCGGCAAAGGTCTCCTTCATGTCGGCGGGAGAGCCGTCGCGGAAGTAGGGGATGATCTTCAGGCCGAACGAGGTGAGGCGGCCGCCGGAATTGTTGCGGATCGACACCTGAATGCTGCCGCAGAAGCTGTACGAGGTGATCTCCGCCTTCTGGATATAGAGCGGCTGCTCGCGGTTGTTCAGGTACTTGACCTCCTGGCTGCTGCCCTCGCGCGCGAGCACGCGGTCGTCAAAGAGCGTCGCCTGGGTCTGCGGATCGGCCTCGCCGCTCACAGGCAGGCCGTTGTCCCTCTGGAAGAGGCGGATGACCTCCGCAGTGGATTCGGTGTAGCGGGTGTTGTTGTTCTCCTTCTTGAAATAGCCCAGCTCGTACAGGCGCAGCTTCAGCTGGCGCACGGCCTCGCTGCTGTCGCCCGTGCGCAGCGTGCTGTACGGGGCGAGCTCCTCGGGCGAGTACTCGAACGGCTCCGCAAGCTTGATATCGCCGATGGGATCGCAGGAGAGCACGGGATACTGCTCGAGCACCGTCTCGGCGTCCACCTCCGTCAGCGTCGCAGGCTTGAGCTGACGGATGAACTCGGCGAGCATATAGCCCTCCATGCCGGTCTCCCTGACGACGATGTGCAGCCAGAGCTCGCCGTCCGATTCCACCTCGCCCAGAATGCGCAGACGCTGGCCGGAGAGAATCTGCGTCAGGCGCGTGCCGCCGGGCGTGCGGCGGATGTTGGCGTTCTTCTCCGTGCGGCCGACGCCCTCCTCTTCATAGAAGATTTCGCCCTTGACGTAGGAGCCGCTTGGCGTGG
>JBJEUH010000140.1:21545-55022 GCA_051883735.1 Candidatus Ventricola sp. | reverse complement strand
TAAAGAGAGTCAGGCTCCCTCTTGAGGGAGCTGTCAGCGAAGCTGACTGAGGGAGATCGTTAACATTCGTTCCCTAAAGCCCCCAAGCAAATTTCCGCGCATAGAACAAGGGAGGTCAGGCATTTTGCCCGGCCTCCCTGTTTGAATTCAGTTTTCTTCCATCTGCGCAAGCAGGAACTCCAGCGCCTCGTCCGGCGAGGCGAAGTTCACATCGACCTTGTCCGCCTCCTGCACGTTCACGCCTACGGCCAGCCCCGCGTACTCGAACATCGGGTAGTCGTTCACGCCGTCGCCCACGGCGGCGGTCTCCTCCGGCGCAATCCCCAGCATGCCGCCCAGCCGCGCAAGGCCGCTCTTCTTCGTGATGCCGCTGGGCGTGATGTCATAGCTGTCGCAATGGCGGTAGATGATCAGATCCTGAAGCTGCGGCGCAAGCGCGTCGATACAGCCCTGCAGCGCGTCAAACTCCGCGTCGTTCCGGGGGAACGGCGTGAGGCCCACCTCGTTGGGCTGATACCACAGCCCCGGCACGGCCGCGTCAAACGCCTCGCGCAGCAGACGGATGGAGCGCCTGGCCGCATCGGAATGCGGTGCGACGTGGTATGCCCGCGGCGGCAGATCCACGCCGAACTGGATCACCGCGCCGTTCTCGCCCACGAGGATCGGCGCGCGAAGCTCCACCTGCCGCATCAGGCCGCACAGGTAATACGTCGGCTTGCCGGAGCAGATCGCGATGCGCGCGCCCCGCTCCTCCAGCGCGCGCAGCCGCGCCACGTTTGGGGGCTGGATGCCCGTGCTCAGGTCCGCCAGCGTCCCGTCCAGGTCAAACACAATCAGCTTGATCATAGGCCCTCACAGAATGATCATCTCGGTGATGAACACCACCGCACAGGAAGCGACCGCCACGGTGAACAGGCTCCTGCCGCTCCACGCCAGCGCAACGCCCGCAATCAGCGCCAGCAGACCGGCCACGGGCGCGGTGGTCGCCTGCACGATGTCCGGGAAGGTCATGATCGCCAGCGTCACATAGGGCACATAGTACAGGAACGAGCGGATGAACCGGCTTTTGATCGGCTTGCGGATCAGCGTCAGCGGCAGCACGCGGATGAGATAGGTGACCGCGAACATGACGAAGATGTACACATAGATGTTACGCTGCATGGCCGTCTTCCTCCTTCACCGGGAACAGCACCGCCGCCGCGGCGGAAATCACGACCGTCAGGATGATGACGCGCGTGCCGGGCGAGATCGCGGAGACGACCGGCAGATACGCAAACGCGCAGCTGGCGGCCATGGAGAGCATCACCAGCACGGCGATCACCCGGTTTGCCTTCGCCGGCGGGATGATGATCGCCAGGAACATGCCGTACAGGCCCACGCTCAGCGCGCTGACGATGTTGGCGGGCAGCACGTTGCCCATGACCACGCCGAAATACGTGCCCAGCGACCAGCCCGGCAGCGCCATGGCGATCACGCCGTAGGTGTACCACGGGCAGATCATTCCCGGCAGATTCATCTGCACGCCGAAGATCTCGTCCGTGACCTCAAAGCCGATGATCAGGCGCGGGACGAGGCCCGTCCCGGTCGAAATCTTCTGGCTCAGCGAGCAGGACATGAGCAGATAGCGGGCGTTGATGATGAGCATCATGACCGCCATCGCCAGATACCCCTCGTTCGCCTGGATGACTGTGAAGCCGGCCTTCTCGCCGGCGGACGCGTTGCACAGCAGGCTGGTCAGAAACGCCTGGCCCGCGGACAGGCCCGCGTTGCGCGCGGCGATGCCCAGCGTGAAGGCGACAGCCGCGTAGCCCAGCATGATCGGCGTGCCGTCGCGCATGCCGCGCAGGAACCACGTCTTGTTTTCCTGTTTCATTTGCATATTCCTTCCTCGGGACTTCTCCCCCTTCAGAATGCGCAGACAGGCAGCGGATTCTGGCGCGGGGTCAGGATAAAATGAGCCGAAGTACATCATAAACCTTTTGGCCCGTTTCGTCCATACCCAACATCAAAATCCGTCCAACAAATTCTGCCGCAACTTCCGCGCGATTGGCCAAAACCGGCTTGACCGCCCCGTGCGAGTGTGAGACAATAGGCTGTACATGCTCTGATTCATTTCAGGAGGTTGCCTATGCCCATCACCTACGAAGCCAGCACGCAGTGCTTCCATCTCTTCAACGACCGCATCAGCTACATCTTCCGCCTGGCCGGCGGCAGGTATCCCCTTCACGTCTACTGGGGCCGCCGCGTGCGCCATGTTCGCGACGAGCTCATCGAGCGCCGCACCATCTGGCCGGAGGACGCCTTTTCCCTCAACGAATCTGCGCTCGACTTCCTTCCCCTGGAGTGCCCGACGTTCACCGGCGACATGCGCGAGGGCATGATCCACGTCCTGCACGAGAGCGGCATGGCCGCGCTGCTGCTTGAGTACGAATCCCACGAGATCGTGGAGGGCAAGCCTTCCCTGGGCGATTTGCCCAGCGCCCGCGGCGAGGGCGCGCAGTCCTTGCTGCTGACGCTGCGCGACGCGGCCAGCGGCGTGGCGGTCGAGCTGTGCTACACCCTCTATGCGGATACGGACGTGATCGCCCGCAGCGCGCGCATCGTCAACGGCGGCCGCACGGACATCGTCGTGGACAGGGCGCTCAGCGCCTGCGTGGACTTTGAGGGCTGCGATTACGACCTCACCACGCTCTGCGGCGCATGGGCGCGCGAGCGCACCCCGTATACCCGTCCGCTGGTTCCGGGCGATCAGGGTACGAGCTCCGCGCGCGGCGCGTCCAGCGTGCAGACCAGCCCGTTCATGATGCTCACCAGCAAGGGCGCGACGGAGACCGACGGCGAGGCCTACGGCTTTGCCCTGTGCTATTCCGGCAGCTTCGAGGCCAGCGTGCACGTCGACCACCAGTTCATCTCCCGCGCGATGATCGGCATTCAGCCGTTCAACTTCTCCTGGAAGCTCGCCCCGGGCGAAGCCTTCCAGACCCCGGAGGCGTACCTGTGCTATTCCTGCGAGGGCATCGGCGGCATGAGCCGCAGCTTCCACAGGCTCGTGCATCAGCACATCACCACCGGCAAATTCGCGCGCAGCGCGCGTCCGCTGCTCATCAACAACTGGGAGGCGACGTACTTCGCCTTTGACGAGGAAAAGCTGCTCTCCCTCGCCCGCCGCGCCGTCGAGGCGGACATCGATCTGTTCGTGCTCGACGACGGCTGGTTCGGCCATCGCGACGACGATCATTCCTCCCTGGGCGACTGGTTCGACGATACGCGCAAGCTGCCGGACGGCCTCGCCGGGCTGAGCGCGAAGATCCACGCGCTGGGCCTCAAGTTCGGCCTGTGGGTGGAGCCGGAGATGGTCTCTCCGGACAGTGCGCTGTACCGCGCCCATCCGGACTGGTGCATCCATGCGCCGGGCTATCCGCGCATCGAGCACCGCAATCAGCTCGTGCTCGACCTCTCCCGCAACGAGGTTCGCGATCATGTGGTCGAGGCGATCACCGCCGCGCTGCGCCGCGCGAACGTCGATTATGTGAAGTGGGACATGAACCGCTTCATCACTCCCTGGGGCAGCGCCGCCCTGCCGGCGGACAGGCAGCAGGAGCTGGGCCATCGCTACATCCTGGGTGTTTACGACATGATGCGCCGCATCACGTCCCAGTTCCCGGATGTGCTCTTTGAGAGCTGCGCCGGCGGCGGCGGCCGCTTCGATCTGGGCATGATGTGCTTCATGCCGCAGGCCTGGTGCTCGGATGATACCGACGCGTGGATGCGCTGCCGGATTCAGCAGGGCACCTCGCTGGTCTTCCCGGCCAGCACCATGGGCGCGCACGTCTCCGCCGTGCCCAACCACCAGACCGGCCGCAGCGCCCCGCTCAAAACCCGCGCAGCCGTCGCCATGAACGGCACCTACGGCTACGAGCTGGACCTGACCAGGCTGCCCGACGAGGAGATCGCCGAGATCCGTGCGTTCAACAAGCGCGTGCGCGAGATGCAGCCGCTGCTCCTCTACGGCGATCTCTACCGCCTGCGCTCCCCCATCGAGGGCAACGAGGCCGCGTGGATGAGCGTCTCCGCCGACAAGCGCGAGGCCGTCGTCACCCACGTCTTCGCGCAGGCCTTCCCGAACGTGAAGGACGGCCTGATGCGCCTGGCCGGCCTCGACGCGTCTCTGACCTATCGGGACATGGACACCGGCAAGACCTACGGCGGCGACGAGCTGATGTACTACGGCATCCGCGTCGCCAAGCCCTGGGGCGACTACATGAGCCAGCAGTGGTTCCTGCGCGCGGTGGAAGACGCTTAAAACAGGCGCGAAATGAAAAAGGGAGTTTGAGGGATTTCGTCCCTCAGACTCCCTTTTTTACTTCGCGCTGCTTCAAGCTGCGCAAGCGGCGATCGTCTCACTCGATGGCGATGTAGTGGTTTTCCTCCACCTTCGGCTGCTCCACCTTCTTGGGGATGTAGAGCTTGAGGACGCCGTCCTCAAACGCCGCGCGCACATCCTCGCGCTGCACGTGCTCGCCGACGTAGAAGGTCCTCTGGCAGGTGCCCATGAAGCGCTCGCTGCGGATCACGCGGCCGCCGTCGTTCTGCGTGTCGTTGTTGGCGCTGCGCTCGGCCTTGATGGTCAGGTAGCCGTCCTTCAGCTCCGCCTTGATGTCCTCCTTCTTGAAGCCCGCCAGCTCCATGTGCAGCTCGTAATGATCGTCATACTCGCGCACCTCGCTGTTCATCAGGCGCGGCGCATTCGCAGCGTTCATCGTGGAAGGGATAAACATGTCATCAAACATATCGGAAAACACATGACTCAGCAGCATACAGATTCCTCCTTCTGATTTCTTTGCTGTATGATGAAGCGGATGTCCGGGGGTCATTCCCCGTGGCTTTCTTCCGTTTACGTGAGGTATTGTACCACCGCGTTTTAGCACTGTCAATAGCCGAGTGCTAATCAGTTATGAAATATTAATCATTCTGTCTTTTCAGTTATTTCTCGATTATCCGATATGTGTTCATATTCTTCTGTGGATAACTTCCTCCGTTTTTGTTCAAAAGGTCAAAGATAGTCAAATATCTTCGTTCGCTTTTTCATGCAAAAAAGCGGGCTGTGCCCGCTCCCGCTTCCGAACAGCTTTGCAGAATCAAGTCATTCGGTGCCCGCTGTACGGTTTTTTGACGCAATTTCCTATGAGGTAACAAAAGTCCCTCCGGAAGCCCGGAGGGACGGTGCGTTGAAGGTTTGCCTGCATTAGCCCTTCACGGCGCCGGCGGTCACGCCGTCCATGAACTGGCTCTGCGCGAGGAAGAACACGATCAGGCTCGGCGCGATGGAGATCAGCGACACGGCCATGACGCGGTTCCAGGCGAAGCCCGTGTCCGCGTCCATGCTCATGCGCACGAACAGCGTCGCGGGATAACGGGCCGGGGAGTTGACGTAGAGCAACGGGCCCATGAAGTCGTTGCTCGACCACATGAACTGGAACAGACCCGCGGAGACCATCGCCGGCCAGAGCATCGGCACGAGCACCAGCACCAGCGTCTGCATGATGTTGCAGCCGTCGATCTTCGCCGCCTCGTCAAGCTCACGCGGGATGTTGCGCATGAACTGGATGAGCATGTAGACGAAGTACGTCTCCTGCGCGAACAGCGTCGGGACGATCAGCGCGAGGTAGTACGGAGAATCGACCCAGCCGAAGTTGCGGTACATCAGGAACTGCGGGATGTTCAGCACGACCTGCGGCAGGAACAGCGTCGCCATCAGCAGCGCGAAGAGCAGGTTGCGCCCGCGGAAACGGAAGCGGCCGAAGCCGTACGCCGTGATCGTGGAGGAGACGACGGTGAAGACGACCTTCGGGATCACGTACTTGTACGTGTTGAGCATGGCGGACCAGATGTTGATGTCGCCGCCATAGTTGGTCATCGCCAGGCGATAGCCCTCCAGCGTCGGCTGCTTGGGGATCAGGCTGAGCGTGGAGAAGATCTCGTTGTTGTTCTTGAACGTCGCGGAGACCATCCACAGCAGCGGATAGACCATGAACACGCCCACGCCGATCAGGATGACGTAGCGGATGGTGGTGCTCATGATGTGCTGGGTCTTCAGGCCCACATGCTTGTGGATCGTGAAGTACAGGACGATGAACAGGATCAGCGCGCCCAGGATCAGATAGAGGTTCTCATACTGGGCGAAATGCATGGCCAGCGCGCCGGGCTGCGCAGCCTCGGGCGTCTCGGGTATCTGCACGCTGCCGCCGTAGAAGCCCAGCGCCAGCAGCACAATAGAAAGGACCAGGAAAATGATGCTCACTTTGCTCATCGCTTAGCCCCTCCCATCGTCGTCAGAGTAGTAGACCCACTTCTTCTGGCTGGCGAACGCGATGATCGTGAAGATGGTGGTGATCACGAACATGACCCAGGCCATGGCAGAAGACATGCCGACCTTGTAGTCCTTGAACGCGGAGTTGTACACGATCAGGGAGATCAGCGTGGTGGCGTTGCGCGGGCCGCCGTTGGTGATGATGTACGGGCCGTTGAATTCCTGGAAGGCCTGCACAAGCTGCGTCACCAGGTTGTAGAAGATGACCGGAGAGATCAGCGGGATCGTGATGGACAGGAACTGGCGGGACTTGGTCGCGCCGTCGATGGACGCGGCCTCGTACAGGTCCTCCGGCACGCCCTTGAGCGCGGCCAGGAACAGGACCATCGCCGAACCGAACTGCCATACGCGCAGCAGGCAGATGATGAACAGCGCCCAGCTCTTGTCGGCCAGGAAGTTGATGGACTCAAAGCCCAGCATGGCGAGGATGGTGTTGATGACGCCGTCGTTCTTGAACAGCGCCTTCCACAGCACCGCGATGGCCACGGAGCCGCCCAGGATGGACGGGACGTAGTACGCCGTGCGGAACAGGCCCACGCCGCGGATCTTGAAGTTCAGGATGTACGCGATGAACAGCGCGAACACCAGCTTGAGCGGAACCGTCATGAACGCGTAGGCGAAGGTCACCTGCAGCGCCTTGAGGTTCTTGGACTTGGTGAACGCGTCGATGTAGTTCTGGAAGCCCACGAAATTCTGCGCACCCTTGAACAGGTCATAATCGGTGAAGCTGTACATCAGCGAGGAAATGAACGGATACAGCTTGAAGACGCAGAAGCCGATGAGCCAGGGCAGAATCAGGAAGAAGCCCATATAGCCCTGTTCCAGCTTGCTGAAACGGCGCTTCTTGCGCAGATCCCCTCTGGTCACGGAAGATCCGTTGGTCATCAGAATCTCCCCTCCTATTCTCTCTTACTCCTTGAAATGCCGGTAAAAACCGGAGCGGACCCGTATTCCCCGGCCCGCTCCGGTCACCGGCATTGCCTTAGTGAATTACGCGCCGAGCACCTCGTTGATGCCCTCGACGAGCACCTCAGCCGCCTCTTCGACGTCGTAGTCCTGATAGGACAGGCCGTCGAACGCGTCATAGTACACGCCGTCGCTGTTCTTGAGCGCCGCCGCCTCGAACTGCGGATCGAGGCCGAACTGGCACCAGCTGATGACCTTGCCGTTCGCCTCGGCGACGGTGGCGTCGATCAGGCCCTCGGCCTTGCACAGCGCGTTGGCCTTCGCGGACAGCGGAATGCCGCGCTGGCTGTTCATCAGACGGGCGCCCTCCTCGCTGTTGAGCAGGAACTCGATCAGCTGCGCGGCCGCCTTCTTGTCGGCAGCGGTGTTGGCGATGGTCAGCGCCATGGAGACCTTGGTGAAGCCGCCCTGGTACTCGCCCATGTCAGCGAAGAAGTCGCCGACGACGAACTTGCCGCCCTCGTTGAGCGCAGCCTGGAACTTGGAGGCGGAGGTGTCCCACTCCCAGATGCCGGCGTAGGTGCCGTCCATCCACTTCGGGTTCTTGTCCAGGCTGTCCGCGCCGTCGCCCGCCAGGTGAGCGGCGGTCGGGATGACGTGGTTGTCCTCCAGATCCTGGATGAACTGCATGCCCTCGGCGACCTGCTCCACGGTGTAGTTGAGCTTGCCGTCGGTGACCCACTCGACGCCGTACTTGCTCTCCAGGAAGGAGACCATGAGGATCATCTTGTCATACGGACCCAGGGCCAGCGGGTAGAACTCGTCGCCCAGCTTCTCGGCGAAGATCTGGCCGGCAGCCATCAGCTCCTCCAGAGACTTCGGGGTCTCCAGACCGGCCTTCTGCCAGGTGGTCTCGTTCCAGTAGAAGATGCGGCCGGTCATGGCCACCGGGATCGCCAGCAGCTTGCCGTCCACGGTGCACTGCGCCAGCGCGCTCTCGGCGAACTGGGACAGGTCGATGACGTCGGCGACCTCATGGAGATCGTAGAACTTGGAGCTGCCGTCCGCGTTGGTAAAGGAGAACAGCCAGTTCCAGTTGACCTGGTTGACGTCGAACGCGGAGTCAGACGCGAAGTACTGGCTCATCTTGTCCTCCCAGCCGGTCCAGGCGGAGTAGGTATTGGTGACCTCGATGCCGGTCGCCGCGGTGAACGCAGCAACGGCCTCCTGGGTCGCCGCGTGACGGGCGTCGCCGCCCCACCAGGAGAAGGTCAGGCCTTCAGCGCTTGCCGCCACGGCGGACAGCGCCATGACCAGCATCAGCAGGCACGCGATAAGCTTTTTCATTGGAAAATCGCACTCCTTATAAAATATTGCCGGTTTCCCGGTGCCAAGGGACCTCGCCTGTCCCTTCATGCCTACGACAGATCAGGTCAGACATCTTGACCGAATCGTATAGGATAATTATAATTTTTTGTTCTTTCTGTGTCAAGTGCGAAAAAGATAATTCAAAATATTGGTTAAATATTTGTGAGGTTGAGCGATTAACCCAACCTCACAATTTTGGTTTTCGTCAGATTCCCACGCAGGCGCAGCTCATCAGGAACGGCGCGGTGCCCTTCGTGTCGCCCGCGCAGACCAGCTCGTTCACATAGTATTCGTAGCTGCCGCTGCGGTAGGGCTCGCCGCCCAGGCCCGCCACCTTGCAGATTTTTTCCAGCGACGGATAGCCGTCCGCAGCCGTCACGACGTTCTTCTCCCACAGCGCGTCCATGCTCTCGCGGGCCATGTCCATCGCGTGATCGCAGGCCAGGCCCATCTGGTGCGCCGCCGCCATGCCGTAGATGAACATCGCCGAGCAGGAGGATTCCGCGTAGTTCTCCTCGCTCTCGGGGCAGTCCATCACCTGATGCCACAGCTTGTCGCTGCCGCGCGCATCCGCCACCGCGTGCAGAAGGCTCGTCAGCTGCTCCGCCAGCCTGGCGTAGCCCGGGTGCTCCTTGGGCAGGCACATGAGCACGTCGGCATGCGCCATGACGAACCAGCCCATCGCGCGGCCCCAGACGTGCGGGGAGAGGCCCGTCTCGGGATCGGCCCACTTCTGCTGGCGGGCGCTGTCCCACGCGTGCGCGTGCAGGCCGCTTTCAAGGCGGGTCTTCTCAAAGATGAGCGTCATCTGGCGGACCGCCTCGTCCGCCCACTGCATCTCGCCGAAGGTCACGGCGAATTCCGCCATGAACGGGCTGGCCATGTAGATGCCGTCCAGCCACATCTGCTGCGGATAGATCTTCTTGTGCCAGAAGCCGCCCTCCGGCGTGCGCGGCTGCTTCTCCAGCTGCGCGATCAGATGACGGCAGGCGGTCTCGTACTTCTTCTCGCCCGTCGCCTTGTACATGCGGATGGCCGTGCGGCCCATGCAGATCATGTCGATGTTGTACTTTTCCATCTCGTAGGTCAGGATGTCGCCGCTCTCGGTGACGTACTTGTCCACGTTCGCCTTCGCCGCGTCGAAGAAGCGCTTGTCCCCGGTCTTTTCAAACACGTCCACCCACGCCTTGGTGATGATGCCTCGCTCATAGCACCAGTGATAGTCGTACTCCTGTTCGCGCGCGAGCGTGCCCTCGCCTGCCCAGATCGTCTTCTCGTAGCTCAAGGGGAGTCCTCCTTCTCTCAAACGTCCTCAGGTTGCGTTGCGGAGCGTGACCGCCTCGCCGCGGGCGCCCACGATGCGCAGATCGGTCATGTGCAGACCGCGGATGTACTCCGCCGTCAGGCCGCACAGCGTCACCGGCTTGGCCACGGCGTTCATCACCGGCACCTGCGGCTCGCTTTCCACCAGGTGAATCTGCGTGTTCACGATGCTGATGTCCTCCAGCGGCGCCTCCGGCAGGCCGCACAGGCAGCCGGCCGCGCTCTTGGCGTTCGTGACCACGATGTCCGCCAGGCGGATGCGGCGCACATGCGGCGTCGTTTCATCCACAGGCTGGGGATTGGGATCGGACACGATCGGCTTCTTGCCGTCCTTGCCGCAGAAATACATGAGGTTGACGACCAGCGGGCAGAGCACGTCGTTCATCACCACGCCGGTGACGGACACGTCCTCCACGCTGCCGCCGCGGCCCCTGCGGGACTTGATGCGGATGCCGCGGTCGGTGCCGTCGAACACGCAGCCCGTGATCGCCACGCGGCGGATGCTGCCGCTCATCTCGCTGCCCAGCACCACGCCGCCGTGGCCGTGCACCATCGTGCAGCCGGTGACGGTGACGTTCTCGCAGGGCACAGCGCGGTCGGCGTCCTCGGTGCCGGCCTTGATGGCGATGCAGTCGTCGCCCACGTCGATGTGGCAGGCGCTGATGCGCACGTTGCGGCAGCTCTCCGGATCGATGCCGTCGGTGTTGGGGGAATCCGACGGGTTCACGACCGTCAGGCCGTGGATCGTCACATTCTCGCAGCACAGCGGATGCACGGTCCAGGCCGGGCTGTTGGTCACCTTGAAGCCCTCCATCAGCACGCGGCTGCATTCCTCAAAGCAGATGAAGCACGGGCGCGCCGCCTTCATCTCGCCCGCGCGGAACGCCGTCCACCACTTGCGGCCGCAGCCCTCCAGCGTGCCGCAGCCGGTCAGCGCGATGTTCTCCTCGCCCTTGGCGTAGATCAGCGGGCGATAGCTGTCCTGCTCAAAGCCCTCCCAGCGGGTGCGGATGATGGGATAGGCGTCAAAGTCGTCCGTAAAGCGCAGCACAGCGCCGCTCTCCAGGTGCAGCTCCACGTTGCTGCGCAGCACCAGGCTCGCCGTCTCAAACACGCCTGCGGGCACGGTCACCCGTCCGCCGCCCTGGGCTGCCGCCGCATCGATGGCGCGCTGAATGGCTTCGCCGCAGCACTTGCCGCGCACAGCGCCAAAATCGAGAATGTTCATCGCCGCTCCTCCATTTTTCATCGTCGGTTGTGTAAAGGAAATGCCGGTTCAGGGCTCAAGGCCCGCGGTGAGGTCCTCGCCCGCCTCGATCGCCATGATCTGATCGACGCGGCGCTGATGGCGTCCGCCCTCAAAATCCGTGGTCAGGAAGGTCTCCGCGATCATCCTGCCCAGGTCTGCGCCCACGACGCGCGCGCCCATGGCGAGCATGTTGGCGTCGTTGTGCTTTCGGGTCATCTTCGCGCTGTAGCAGTCGGAGACGCAGGCGCAGCGGATGCCCCTGACCTTGTTGGCCGCCAGGGAGATGCCCACGCCCGTGCCGCAGCACAGGATGCCTCGGTCGCATTCCCCGCTGACAATGGCCTTGGCCGCGCGCTGGGCATACGCGGCGTAGTCGCAGCTTTCGCCGGTATAGGTGCCGTAGTCCCTGTACGCGAGGCCCATCTCGCCCAGCATCGCCATGATTTCCCTCTTCAGCGGCAGACCCGCGTGGTCACTGGCCAGTGCAATCATGATTCTTCCTCCCCTTCTCGTTGTCGCTCAGTCAATAAAGTCCTCAGGACGCAGCGGCATCCTGTCGGGCGTTCCCGTCTCCTCCTGCGCCTCGTGCTCCGCCGCATGGTCGACGAAGACCAGGTTCTTGAGGTTCTCCCGGCTCACCACCGTGTTCGTGCCCATGCACGCACGGCAGCGGAACAGGCACTCCGGACACACGCAGCCGATGTCCAGCCCCTCGGACTGGATCATGTACGCCCCGCACTCCGGGCATCCGCATCGCATGACAAACCCTCCTCCTGGGGAATACGCCGGGCTGCCGCCCGGACCCGCCTGGGGATTTCATCCCCAGACCCCTTTTTCGCTTCGCGATGATAAAAAGCAGATTTCAATCAAATCAGCTTCTTATGGGTGAACGCGCGCTTCTTCCCCGCGAAGTCCGCGACGACGTCGCCGTGGCCGCGCAGGATGTACTTGTAGGAGCACAGCCCCGCGAGGCCCATCGGGCCGCGCGCGTGCAGCTTGCCGGTGGAGATGCCCACCTCCGCGCCGAAGCCGTAGCGATAGCCGTCGGCAAAGCGCGTGGAGCAGTTCTGGTACACGCCCGCGGAGTCCACCAGCGCGAAGAAGCGCTGCGCCGCCTGCTCGTCCTCGGTGATGATGCAGTCGGTGTGGTGGGAGCCGTAGCGGTTGATGTGCGCGATGGCCTCGCCCA
This sequence comes from Candidatus Ventricola sp., assembly GCA_051883735.1. Taxonomy (GTDB): domain Bacteria; phylum Bacillota; class Clostridia; order Christensenellales; family Aristaeellaceae; genus Ventricola. Next base: position 42,617 of record JBJEUH010000140.1, on the reverse strand, counting down.
GCGAATCGACGATGCGGATGGCGATCACGTTGTCCAGGTACTCGGCCCTCCAGTCCTCCTCGTCGGCGCTGTCGCAGGGAATGCCCGGCATCAGCGCCTGCGCGCGCGCGTCGGCCTTCATCCGCACGCCCGCCACGTGCAGCGCGCCCGCCACGACCGGCAGCGCCGTCGCCGCCGCGTCCTTGTGCACGAGCAGCGTCTCCGCCGCGTTGCACGCCGCCGGGTACTGGGTCTTCGCGTCCACGGTCACGCGCGCCGCCATCTGCGCGTCGCACGCCGCGTCGATGTACACATGGCACACGCCGTCGCTGTGGCCCAGCACCGGGATGCGGCTGTTGTCCATGATGTAGCGCACAAAGCTGTTCGAGCCGCGCGGGATGATGAGGTCGATATACTCGTCCATCGCCAGCATCGCGCCGACCTCCTCGCGCGTGGTCAGCAGGCCCGCCCAGCCCTCGGGCACGCCCGCGGCCTCGCTGGCCGCCTTCATCACGTCAAAGAGCGCCCGGTTGGAGCGCATCGCCTCGCGACCGCCCTTGAGGAGCACCGCGTTGCCGCTCTTCAGGCACAGGCCCGCGATCTGCACCAGCGCGTCCGGCCGGGACTCAAAGATCACGCCGATCACGCCGATCGGGCAGGACACGCGCGAGAGCACGAGGCCCTCGGCCAGCTCCGTGCGCATCTGCTCGCGCCCGATGGGGTCCTCCATCTGCGCCAGCGCGCGCAGACCCGCGCACACGTCGTCGAGCTTGCCCTGGTCAAATTTCAGCCGCTTCAGCGCCGGCGCGGCGAGGCCCTCGGCCTTCGCCGCCTCCAGATCCTGCGCGTTCGCCGCGAAGATCGCCTCCCTGCGCGCCTCAAGCGCGTCGGCCACGGCCAAAAGCGCGCCCGCGCGCACCTGACCGGAGGACGCCGCCAGGGCAAGGCCCGCCTGCCTGGCGCGCCGGGCGATCTCCTGCGTGCTCAGCTTCTCCTGGCTCATTCGTAGACCTCCCGGTAAAACGCCTCGCGCATGGCCTCCTGCGTCATGCCGCTCTCCAGCAGCAGCTCGCGGCGGTCGTCACCCGCCTGAAAGGCGCTGAGCATCGTCACCGCGGCCATCGCGTTCATGTTGGTATCCATGACGGAGAGCAGCTTCTTGCCCAGGCCCAGCAGGTTCGTGCCGCCCTTGCTGCGCAGGCCCTGCTGCAGCAGGTCCATGAACACCATGTAGCTGCGGTTCTTCTCGGCGTAGTCGCTCTCCAGCCGGATGCGCACATAGGTGAGCACAGCCTCGCCGCCCAGCGCGTTGTCGCCCGGCCAGGTGTTCAGGATGGCCGCCTCCTCCTCGTTGAGCCACATGTTCAGCCGGCCGATCTCGTCCACCAGCACCGGCAGCGTGCTGACGTCCAGCGCCACATAGGTGCTGATGTTCAGGTCCAGCAGCGCATTGAGCGTGCGCGCCGCCAGCAGGCCGCGGCTCTTCTCATCGCCCAGCGCATAGACCTCGCCCAACGCCACGTCGCCCACCTCGGGCACGTTGACCATCGTGTCGCATTCCACGCAGGTCATCACGCTGCGCCCGGTCTTGCTGTCGATGGACGCGATCATCATGGCGTCCGTCACCTCGCCGTCCTGCATGATGATCAGGACGTTGTTGACGTTTTTGTCCAGGCTGCGGTTGAGCGCCATGTCCTTCTTGGTCACGGTGATCTCGCCCAGCGCGCAGGCGCAGGCAAGCGTCAGGCAGAGCGCGAGCAGCGCCGCAACGATTTTCTTCATTCCGTACTCCTTATTTCTTGAAGATGAACAGCTTGGAGAACACGTAGTTGAGAATGATGACCAGGAAGTTGGTCAGCAGCTTCATCACCAGGTCGTTGAGACCCAGCAGCTCGACGGTCACATACATGATGACCGTCTCCATGCCCAGGGAGGCCAGGCGCATCGCGGCGAAGCCGGCCGCCTCCTTGATGAGCGCCGCCGCGCTGTTGCAGTGCGTGTGGAAGACGAACAGCTTGTTGACCACATAGGCAAACGCCACGGCGACGACCCAAGCCGTCCAGGTGCCGGCCATCACGCCCAGGCCGAGCATGCGGGTGGCGATGAAGTAGACGACATAGTTGACCACGGTGGTCGCCACGCCGGCGAAGAGATAGGCCACCAGCTCGGTATTGTTCCACAGCTTCTCGCACAGGCCGCCCAGCTTCGGGGAGACCTTGCCGATCAGCCGGATCACAAGGCGCGCCAGCGCGTCGATGAATCTCCAGATTGTTTTCATTTTGTGCTTCCTCATGATATGCGAAATGGTGTTCGGGGCAGCAGAATGCCCCACTTTGACGATGCTATTATAGCACGCGCTTTGCGAAGGGTCAATCTTTTGAAGGGCTCTGCTTGATTTCATTCTGTACCTGTTGTATAATGATTTTATTCTATGCTATGCTTATATGGTTCGCTCAGATGGCATTGCGCGCCATATCCGGAGTTCATGGTCCCCGGAAAAACAGTTCTCTTTTAAAGCAAATACGATTGGAAAGTAAGAGGGATAATGGATAATCGACAGGTATTACAAACTGCATCCGTCAAGGCTACGCGCCATTACGGGATTGATCTTCTGCGTATTCTGAGCATGTTTTCCATTGTTCTCCTGCATATTCTGGGTCAGGGTGGTGTTGGTCAGGCGGTTGAACTATACAGCAAAAACTATTACGCCTACCTCTCTCTCCGGTTTCTCAATGAATTCGCCGTAGACGCCTATGGCATGATCAGCGGATATGTCATGTACAAATCTCGCCCGAAGCCTTCCCGTCTGCTCACGCTGTGGTTTGAAGTTCTGTTTTATTCCGCGGGAATATCCGTGCTGTTCATTCTGTTTCATCGCTCATCGGTTCCTGTTCTTCGAGCCGAGTTTTACAGTATGCTTCTCCCTATCACAGGCGGTCGTTATTGGTACATGAGTTGCTATTTCTGCATGTTTCTGCTGATCCCCGTGCTCAATGCCGGCGTTGAAAAGCTCACCTTGGCTGAAATGCGCAGCATGCTCCTTGGTCTTTTCCTCCTTGTTTGCGTTTTGGGCGGTCTTAACATCAGCCGGAAAGACCCCTTTTGTATGAATTACGGGTTCTCTACCGCCTGGCTTTGCATCCTTTATTTGGCCGGCGCTTTCTGCCGAAAGTATCAAATCCATACCTATATTCGTCCTTGGCAGTCGCTACTAGTCATAGCCATCTGTGTTCTGAGCACCGTCATGTTCAAATCCTGGATGGATCACAATCGCTGGCGCCTTCCCTATACGCTGGACTGGATGCTCATGAGCAACGTCTCCATCACGTATACCCTGACCGCTTTTTTCATGTTGAATCTGTTTGCCCGCGTCAGGCCCAGCAAAACAGCACAGCGTTTCATTGCCATGCTCTCCCCACTATCGCTCGGTGTCTATCTCATCCATGTGCATCCTTTCATCTGGGACAATTTCATTACCTCTCGATTTGCCTTGCTGGCTAACGCACACTGGCTTTCCATGCTATTCAAATCCGTTGCAATTGCGCTGAGCATTTTTGTGGTCTGTCTTGGAATTGACCTGATTCGTGTTCATATCTTTCAATTGCTGCATATTGAACAGCTCTGCCAGAGAATGGAACAGCTACTTTTGTCTTGTCAGCAAATCCTACTCCCCCACCCCGAAAAATAATCACGCAAACAAGGAATGCTGCATGTTGAGCATCTAGTCTGTTTTCTCCTTTATTGCAAACACGCTATCGTAAACTTGTCGCATCTTGAACACACTAAGAACAATATATGGAGGTCTGCCCCATGGAAAACCCGATCATCTCCTGGCTGTTTGAAACCGACGCCGTGCGCGTCTGCCCGGAGGGCCAGCCGTTCTGGTATACGTCCGGCAAGCTGGGCCCGTTCTATATCAACACCCAGTTCCTCTACGGCAGCGAGGCCGCCGCCAACAGCCTCCTCAAGACCATCGAGGAAGCCTGCGCGGGCGAGAAGCTCGCGTTCTATGACAAGGTTTGGGCGGACATCTCCGCGCAGCTGGCCTCCTGCCCGATCTACGCGCAGCTGATCGACCTGCTGACCGAGGCCGCCGCAAAGCTTAACGTGGACTTCGTCTCCGGCGGCGAGCGCCGCGACTTCTTCTTCTCCATGCCGGTCGCGCGCAAGCTGGGCCTTGGGCACCTGTCCATCTTCAAGGACCTCTCCTGCGTCTACACGGACAAGGATGGCGTGAGCATGGACGCGGCGCAGGCGGGTCTTGCCGGCAAGAGGAGCGTGCACATCGCCGACCTGATCACCGTCGCCTCCTCCTACATCCGCGCGTGGATTCCGGCGGTGGAGAGCCTGGGCGCGAAGATCGCCTATTCCCTGGCCGTGGTCGACCGCGATCAGGGCGGCAGCGAGATTCTGGCGAAGGCCGACTGCCCGCTGACCACGCTGGTCACCATCAAGCCGGAGCTGTTTGAGCAGGCGAAGGCCCTCGGCCGCGTCACCGACGCGCAGGTCGCGCTGGTCAACTCCTTCATCGCCGATCCGGACAAATTCATGCGCGACTTCCTGCTCGCCCATCCGGACTTCCTCGCGGGCGAGATCGCCAAGGGCGGCAAGAGCGCCCAGCGCGCCGAGCTGTGCATCGCCAGCGGCTTTGCCCCGGCCGAGGCGCTCCCCAAGGCGTGATGACCACGCTCAGACATATCGGAAAAAGCGCAGACGACCTGCGCTTTTTCATTCTCTCAGATGGAAAGCACGCGGGCGGGATCACCGTGCACAGCGTGCATCCGCCCCGCTTTTCCTACGGCGTCGCCGTCGCGCCCGCCCTGCGCCGCCGGGGTGTGGCCAAAGCCGCGCTCAGCCTGCTCTTTGAGCAGATGAAGGCCCGGGGCTTTTCGCAGGCCGTCGTGCAGGTCGCCCCAGGCAACGCCGCCTCGCTCGCGCTGCACGCGTCGCTGGGGTTTGAGGCTGTCTCCCGGGACGGGGAAGCCGTCACGCTGGTCAGGGAGCTTTAAGCACGCCCATCCGTCCGCTGCGGCGGAGAACGGCAAATCGGGATATGTCGAATAGAATACAGTCCCCATAGCCGCCGAGGCTTCAAAAGAAGTCAGGCGGCTGTTTTTAACAGAAAACACATTGACGGACATCTATATATATGCTACAATATACGCATAGACAGATATCAATGTGAGGTGTTTTCTATGAATGCGATGGATGTTGCTCTGATCTGCAAGACGCTGGGCGATGCGAACCGGCTGGAAATCGTGAAGATGCTGTCGGGCGGCGAGAAATGCGGCTGTAAGCTGCTGGAACGGTTTGAAATTACCCAGCCGACCCTTTCTCACCACATGAAGATTCTGGTGGGGTGCGGACTGGTGAATGCCCGCAAGGAGGGCAAGTGGCAGCACTACTCTCTGAACTGCGAAACGCTGACCCAGTTCAAAGAATTTATCGAGGGGCTGACCTGCTGCGGCTGCGGCTCGAACGACGAAGGTGGGTGCTGCTCCTGATGGGCAAGTTGATCACAGAACAGATCCTCGGCATGAAGTGGCTGAATACGTTGATTGGAAATCTGCTGAACGCGCTGGGACTGGACACGACAAGCCGCATCGGTGGGAGCATACAGTTCTTCCTCTACGATGTCATCAAGATCACCGTTCTGCTCTGCGTACTGATTGATCTGATCTCCTACATTCAGAGCTATTTCCCGCCGGAGCGCAGCAAGAAAATCATGGGGCGGTTTCATGGCATTTGGGCGAACTGCATTGCCGCACTGCTCGGCACGGTGACGCCGTTCTGCTCCTGCTCTTCCATTCCGCTGTTCATCGGCTTTACCAGCGCCGGATTGCCGCTGGGCGTGACGTTCTCGTTCCTGATTTCGTCCCCGATGGTGGACTTGGGAAGTCTTGTTCTTTTGATGAGCATTTTCGGTGCAAAAGTGGCGGTCATTTATGTGGTGCTGGGGCTTGTGATCGCTGTGGCGGGCGGTACGCTGATTGAAAAGCTGCACATGGAGAATCATGTGGAGGAGTTTATCCGCAGGGCACCCACTGTGGATATTGCATCCCCGACGCTGACGCAGAAGGAGCGCCTGGTTTACGCCAAAGAGCAGGTGGAAGAAACCTTCAAGAAGGTCTTTCCGTACATTCTCATTGGCGTTGGCATCGGGGCTGTCATTCACAACTGGATTCCCGAACGCTGGGTCGTGGCCGTTGTCGGCAGCAGCAATCCCTTCGGTGTGATTCTGGCAGCCATCATCGGCATTCCCATGTATGCCGACATTTTCGGCACTATTCCCATTGCCGAGGCCCTGCTCGGTAAGGGTGCACAGCTTGGAACGGTGCTTGCCTTTATGATGGGCGTCACGACGCTGTCACTGCCGTCGATGGTCATGCTGCGCAAGGCTGTGAAGCCGAAGCTGCTGGGTGTTTTTATCGCCATCTGTGCTGCGGGCATTGTTGTTGTAGGCTATTTATTCAACCTGTTTCAGGGGTTCGTTTTATAATTGGAGGGCATCAAAATGTCAATTTTCGGATTTGGTAAGAAAAGAGAAGAACAAAAGCAGCCTTGCTGCTGCGGCAGGAGCTGTACGCCGGAAGCCATGCAGGCGGCAGAAACCGAAAAGAAGGAAGCCGGTATTAAAATTCTCGGCGGCGGTTGTGCCAAATGCAACGTGCTGGAAGCGGCAACCACGGAGGCTCTCCGGGAGCTTGGCATGGATACCACCATCGACCATGTGCGGGACTTTGAGAAAATTGCCGCCTACGGCGTAATGGCCACCCCCGCTTTGGTGGTGGACGGTCAGGTGGTGTCCTACGGCAAGATGCTGAAAAAGGATGAAGTCATTTCTATTTTGAAGAAGGTAAGAGCATGAACGAGCGTGGCGCTTCTCCCATTGGATTTTTCCAAAAGTATCTGACCGTATGGGTCATTCTCTGCATGGTGGTTGGTATCTGCATCGGCAAATTTCTGCCGCAGATTCCGGAGTTTCTGAACCGGTTTGAGTATGCACGGGTGTCGATTCCCATGGCAATTCTCATCTGGGTAATGATTTATCCCATGATGATGAAGGTGGACTTCCGCAGTATCAAAAATGTGGGCAGAAATCCCAAAGGCTTGTTCGTCACTTGGATCGTCAACTGGCTCATCAAGCCTTTTACCATGTACGGCATGGCAAGTCTGTTCTTCTTTGTGGTGTTCAAGGCGTTCATCACACCGGAGCTTGCCACCGAATATCTCGCCGGGGCGGTGCTGCTGGGTGCTGCGCCCTGCACGGCAATGGTCTTTGTGTGGAGCGCACTGACGAAGGGCGACCCAGCATACACGGTGGTACAGGTCGCGACCAACGACCTCATTATCCTTGTGGCTTTTGTCCCCATCGTGAAGTTTCTGCTGGGCGTATCCAATGTGTCGGTGCCGTGGGATACGCTGATTCTGTCCGTGGTACTGTTCGTGGTCATTCCCCTCGCAGGCGGTATGCTGACCCGGTATCTTGTAACCCGAAAAAAGGGCACAGAATATTTTGAGAACACCTTTGTCAAGAAGTTTGACGGCATTACAACCATTGGACTTCTGCTGACGTTGGTGCTGATCTTTGCTTTTCAGGGGCAGGTCATTCTGGATAATCCCCTGCACATTGTGCTGATTGCCGTACCGCTGATTTTGCAGACCTTCCTGGTTTTCGGCATTGCCTATGGCGTCTGCTGGCCGCTCAGGCTACCCCACAGTATTGCAGCACCTGCCGGAATGATCGGCGCATCCAACTTCTTTGAACTGGCGGTTGCGGTAGCCGTTGCTCTATTTGGAACTACTTCCCCTGCCGCACTTGCCACAACGGTGGGCGTCCTGACCGAAGTGCCGGTCATGCTGTTCCTGGTCAAAATCGCGAACAGAACGAAAGGCAGGTTCCCGGCATGACGAAGCCAAAGGTTGCGTTTATCTGCGTTCACAATTCCTGCCGCAGCCAGATTGCGGAGGCGCTGGGCAGGCGTCTGGCAGGCGATGTGTTTGAAAGCTACTCCGCAGGGACGGAAACCAGGCTGCAGATCAATCAGGATGCCGTCCGGCTAATGAAGGCGCTTTATGGCATCGACATGGAGCAGACGCAGTATTCCAAACTGATTTCGGATATTCCCGAACCGGATATCGCTATCTCCATGGGCTGCAATGTGGGGTGTCCCTTTATCGGTCGGCCTTTTGATGACACCTGGGGATTGGATGACCCGACGGGAAAGAGCGACGAGACGTTCAAGAAGGTCATTGACGAGATTCAAGTGCGAATCATGGAGCTAAAGCAACATCTGGGAAAGAATATGGAGGCCTAAAACCAATCAATAAATCCCAGTTTGCCACGCGCCGCCGTCCCCCCAAAGCCCGCATGACGCAAGCGGCTCCTCCGTATCTTCATCCTACGGAGGAGCCGATGTTTATTTCGTTCCAAAATCTTCCTCATGCGCGAAGCGAAAGAGGAGCCGGGGGCGCATCCCCCCTGCGTCACCACGTCGCGCAGAAGCCGTTGATGTACCAGGTCTCCTTGTGCAGGGTGTACTGGCAGTTCTCCCGCGTGATCTCGTCCTGCGGGATCGTGAACATGTTGTAGTATTTCTGTTTGGGCGTGGCGTCGTAGCGGAAGTTCATACGCTTGATCGTCGAGTTCACGTTGCCCTCGATCGTCGTCAGCTCGTACATCCCGTCGCCCAGCGCCGTCACGCTCTCCACGATGCCCACGTGCGTGAACGGCGTGGAGCCGCGCACGCCGTAGATCACCAGATAGCCGGGCCTGGGGATGGCCTCCACCTCGTCCGCCTGCAGCCAGCGCCCGTGCGCGTCGAAGGCGTAATACACGTTGCCCACGCGGCCCTCCATCGCGGAGATGACCGCGTCCGGTGCGACGGTCACGTCCTGCTGGTACTTGACCAGCTGCAGGCCGCTGTGGTACGCGCAGTAGATCTGGAACACGGAGCACCAGCCGATCTCGCGCTTGTCGCGGTAGTACCACTGGGTGTACTCGTTCGCCTTGGGCAGCTTCTCAAACGGATGCTTTTCAAACTGCGCGCGCGCAAACAGCACAAAGTTGCGCGCCTCAAGCGGCATGTCCTCCGGGAACGTGAGGTCGTACGTCTTCAGCTCCCCGTCCGCCTGGGTCGCAATCGCCTCCGGCGGCGCCGTCATCTTCGCCGGCGCGCTGTCCGCCAGCGCCGTGCCGCCCAGGAGCAGAAGGCCCGCCAGCAGCATTGTCAGAATCCTTTTCATGGTTGTCCTTTCCGTATGCATGCGTCTGATATCGCTTTTTTCAATATCAATCTGCCTCTGATACGCTACTTCGTTTCATTCGGGCCTGTTGAAAGCATCGTTGTCGGAATCGCAATAGTCGCCTTCGGCTCCGCTGCGATTCTTGCCTGCATGCTTCTCGCACAGAGGACGTTAGGGCTGCCGCCCTAAAACCTGCCTGAGGGACATTGTCCCTCAGACTCCCTTCTCCGCTTCGCGTGCCCAACAGCATCCGGGGCAGAAATCAATCGTCCATCACCAGCGAGACCGCGCCGTCTACCGCGATTCTCTTTTCCTCACCGTTTTCGCGAATCACGAGGGTCCAGCCCTGCTCGCTCACGGCGACCGTGTATTTCGCCTGGCTCGGGGAGACGCGCTCGCTGCTCAGCGTCACGCGCGCCCCGCCGATCTTTACGTTCTCCAGCCGCCAGCCGTCCCAGCCGATCGGCGTGTGCGGCGCGAACGCGATCGTCCGGCTGGCCGCGTCCGGCGCAAAACCGAACAGGCTCTCCGTCATCGGACCAATGAAGCCCGCCGCGCTGCGCGCGCTCAGCAGCACGCCCGCCTCGTCCGGCTTCATCGCGCCCGGCATGCCCGGCGCGCCCGCCTCCGCCATCCGGCACAGGCAGCCGATCATCTGCTCGACGTGGCCCTGCCTGCCGTGCCAGGCCGCCCACGCATCCAGCGGCGCGTTCTCCCCCGGCTTCTGCTGCGTCTGCGGCGCGAGCCTGCCCAGCTCCTGCCGGCACGCCGCGTCGTCCTCGCCCAGCAGGCGCAGGATGTACGCCTGCCCCGCAAGCGCCAGCCGCGTCTCGCGCGCGACGTCCTCGCGCACGTCCTCAAAGCCCCTCGTGGCGCGGCGCAGGTAATTGACGCACAGGCCGGTCGTGGGCAGCATGTCCCGGGCAAACTGCACGTCGCCCGTCCAGAGGAGCACCCGGTGCACCAGCGCCACAAACTGCGCGCTCTCCTTCACGCCGCCCACCTGACGGATGCGGCCGCTGCGGGAGATGCGCCTGGCCAGGCGGCCCGGCGCCAGCTGCGCCTCCTCGCTCACGCGCACCAGCGTGCGCAGCATCTGCTGCACGCGCGCTCCGCCGCCCAGCGGCAGCAGCGCGCCCATTGCCTGCGCAAAGCCCTCGCCAAAGAGCGACGGATGCTCCGGCAGATCGGCGCACAGGCCCACGCCGCCGCCCGGCAGCTCGCGGGTCAGCCATTCGCCGCAGACCCTCGTCCAGTTCCAGCTGCGCTCAAGCGCCGCCTCCGGCAGCGCCGCGCGGCTCTCGCCCAGGCGCTCCGCCAGGCGCGCTTCCTTCGCGGCGATCATCTCGCCCGCGTGCGCGCGCAGCGCGGCCAGCGCGTCCTCCGCCTTCGAGCGGGAGGCAAAGCCGCCGGCCACCATCAGGCGCATCGTCGCCTGCGCCCCGGCGTTCACGCGCAGGCGGTAGAACAGGCGGCCGTTGACGCCCTTGCCCTGCGTGTTGCCAAAGCCGTACACCGTCTGCGGCAGATCGGCCTGCAGCACGCGGCAATTTTCGTCCGCGCCCCACACGGCGTGCCACGGGTTGCGGCTGTCGCGCGCATAGAACGCCTGCGTGGCCTCGTCGTATTCGGCCACGTCGCGGCCCAGCTCCATGCCGTCCTCGCCGCGCGCCGCGGCCACGGTCAGGATGTCCGTGCGCACGGTGAAGGACACCTCCACCATGCGCGGCGCGTTCCTGCGGTTTTCCACCGTCAGCTCGATCACGCAGCCGCCCGCGCCGTCCGGGATGAACTGGCGGCGCACGACGTGCAGCTCCTGCTGCTGCATGCGGTAGTGAAACGCGGTCGCCGCGGGATTCACCTCACAGGCGTCCGCGCAGGTCAGCGGCACGTCGTCGATGGCGAAGAAGAAGCCGTCGCAGACCTTCTTTTCGCCTGCCCACAGTCCGCCCATCTCGCCTTCGACGTTGAAGCCGAGATCGGGGAACAGTCCGTTCTGCGCGCCGATCAGCACGGCGCCGGTGCCCGCGGTCACCACGGGCGCGTCCATCCGATCGTAGCGGTATACCCTGTATGTGGAGAGCATGGGTCAACCTCCTGAATCAGTCCTTGATGACGGCAACCACGGTCGAGAGAATCAACCGGATGTCCGCCAGCGGCGAAATCTCGTGCAGGTATTTCATGTTCAGCTCGATTTTGGCGGGCATGATCTCGTCGATGTACATGCGCTCGGGGTCCTGCGCGCCCTCCAGCAGGTCGTTTTCGTTGCGGTAGGCGATGGACGCGTAGTCCGTGATGCCGGGGCGCACCAGCAGCACCTGGCGCTGATAGGGCGTGTACAGCTCCACGTATTTGGGCACCTCGGGCCGGGGGCCCACGAAGCTCATCTCGCCCGCGAACACGTTGAGCAGCTGCGCCAGCTCGTCGAGCTTGGTCTTGCGAAGAAACGCGCCCACGCGCGTGATGCGGCTGTCGCGGCCCACGGTGATCTGCAGGCCCTTCCTGTCCGCATCGACCACCATCGTGCGGAACTTGAAGATGCGGAATTCCTTTCCGCCTTTGCCGACGCGCACCTGGCGGTAAAACACCGGGCCCGGATCGTCGAGCTTGATCGCCAGCGCGATCAGCAGCAGCAGCGGCCAGAGCACCAGCAGCGCGCAGCCGGAGATCGCGACGTCCATCAGCCGCTTGAGCGCGAGCTGCGGCTTTCTCCTGTCAAGCACCGCAGCGATATCCATGTTGTTCATTCGTATCCTCACACCCGGTCGAAAACATAGGTAAACAGGAAGCACATCGCAAACGCCAGCCTGTGCTTCATGAGAAACAGGCGCACCGCCAGCTTCGGCGCAAAGCGCAGGGGCCGCACGCCCTGAAACCACGCGCGCACGTCCTCGCGGCTCATGTACGCGCGCGCCCTGCGCACGCGCTCCCAAAAGCCAAACGGCGTGCCGGGATAGCACAGGTTGCGCACGGAGGTGACCGCCATCTTGCGCCGCCTAATCGTCATGCGGCGCGCGCACTCGGGATAGGGCGCAAGCAGCGCGGCGATCGCGTCGTTGGACAGGTCGTAGCTCTCCGGCACATAGGGGCTAAAGCGCTTGGTCACGCTTGAGCCGTGGAAGCGGTAGTGATAGTACGCCTCGTCCACCGCCACCGCCGCGTCCGCGTCCAGCATGCACTCGATGATCAGCAGCAGGTCCTCGGCGTAGCGGATGTCCTCGCGGAAGCGGTGCCCTTTGATCAGCCCGCTCCGGAACAGGTTGCGCGGCGTATAGCCGGAGAGCGGCAGCTCGTCGCTGTCCGTCTCCCGGGAGAGCATCGCCGGGATCAGCGTGCTGCGGATCGCCTCCCGGTCAAAGCGCGCGCCGGTGTCAAAGCCCAGCGGCACGTTGTCCGTCTTATGCTCGTAGTCCTTGAACACCCGGCAGAACGACACGTCCGCCCCGTGCTCGCAGGCCATCGCGTACAGCCGCTCAAACATCTGCGGCTCCACCCAGTCGTCGCCGTCGCAGAAGCCCACGAATTCCCCCGCCGCCGCCGAAAGGCCCGCGTTGCGCGCGGCGGACACGCCGCGGTTTTGCGCAAAGGCGATCACGCGGATGCGGCTGTCCTCCCGCTCCGCCTCGCGCAGGATGTCAAGCGAGTGGTCCGGGCTCGCGTCGCACACGAAGATCAGCTCGATCTCCCTGAGCGTCTGCGCGCGCAGGCTGTCCACGCACGCCCGCAGGAACGGCTCGCAGTTGTACACCGGGATGATGACCGATACCTTTGGCTTCATGGCTCAGCCCCCGATCGGGTCGGCCGTGCGGCGGGAGAGGTCCGCGCGCCACAGCGGCGCCTGCACCAGCAGATAGGTGCAGCCGATCACGGAGAACGGCGCGTACACGGACTCGAACATGCCCACCAGGATGAACACCGCGCAGAACGCCAGCGGCGTCGCCGCATAGGCGCTCTCCCTGCGGTGCATCCAGTAGTACTGCGCCGCGCGGACCACCGCCAGCACCGTATAGCACACGAGCAGAATGCCGGCGATCACACCGTTGTTGTACGTCACGCCGAGAAACGCGTTGTGCGCGTTGAAGTGGCGGTCGCCCGCGCCGTCCTCGGCCACCCATTCCTCAACGACGCTCGACTCGTGGCCGTTGAGCGTCAGGTTGTGAAGGATCGCCATCCAGATGCCCCAGCGGTCGCTGGTCAGGTCGTCCATGGAGAGGGTGCGCTCCTCGGGCCGGGGCACGGTGATGGGATTGCCGTAGGTCTCGTGGTTGTACACCGCCAGCGCGTAGTCCTCCTCGTAGGCCTCCTGAATCTTGTCCATCGTGATGGATGCGCCCGCCGCGCCCAGCGCCAGCACGAACGCCGCCAGCAGGGCCAGCAGCCTGCCCGGCCGCTTCGCCGTGCCCGCGATGATCGCCGCCGTCAGGATCACGACCACGCCGCCCAGCGCCAGCAGGCCGGAGCGCGACAGCGTCAGCGCCAGCGTCACGGCGGCCAGCAGCGCGCACGCGCCGTAGGCCGCGGCGGCCTTCCGCTTGTTCTCCTTGAAGCTGGCATACGCCAGCAGCATCGCCGCCGTCGTCATCACGATGCAGCACATGGACAGGCAGTTCGCGTCGTAGAAGACGCCCTTGTAGCCCGGATAGCCGATCGTGACCGGCACGGTCAGGTAGGACCAGACGAGGAACGGCAGCACCGCGAACACGCAGCCGCGCAGGATCGAGCGGAAGGTGCTTTCGTCGTCGCGCGAGGCGAGCACCGAGAACACCACCGGATAGCACAGCAGCAGCGGCACGCTCTCGCTCAGCCAGTCCTGATAAAACAATCCGGAGATCACCATCATGCCGTGCAGCGCAAACCACAGGATCGCCATGCCTCTGTGAAAGTGCACCCGCGCCTTCACGCCGCTGCGCGCCGTCAGCGTCACGAAGGCCAGCAGGATCATGCCGAAGAGCACGAAGATCATCCAGCGCATCGGGAACTTGCGCTGCGTGAAGAGCACGCAGTAGCCGATCAGCGCGAAGAGCGACGCGGTGAGCAGCCGGCTGTCAAAGATCTCGTTGAAGATGCCCGTCACCCTGTCGTAGAGGTTGAGTACCCCGGTGCCGTCAATGCCTTGTTTGCGCATGGTTGTTTCCTCCGGAATTCAGCAGTTCAAAGTAGATGCCCTCGACGGTCTGCGCGTTGCGCGCCCAGGTGAGCGCACGCGCGTCCTGCCGCCCCCGTTCGCGCAGCGCGGCATAGGCCTCGCGGTCTTCAAATACGGCGCGCATCACGCGCTCGATTTCGCCCACGTCGCCCGCGGGCACGAGGAAGCCGTTTTCTCCGTCCGTGATCGTGTCCTCGATGCCCTCGCCCCTGGCGCCCACGGCGATGCAGCCCGCGGCCATCGCCTCGATGTACACGATGCCGTAGCCCTCGCCCCAGCTGGGCAGCACGAACAGGTCGCTTTTCGCCATCCGCGCGAGCACCTCCCCGTGCGGCAGGCCGCCCGTCAGCGTCACGCGGCTTTCAAGCCCCAGCGCGGCGATTCTCGCGCGCAGCTGCGCCTCCATCTCGCCGATGCCCACGATGGTCAGCGTCGCGTCCGGATAGTCGCCTGCCAGCCTGGCAAACGCCTCCAGCGTCCTGTCCATGCACTTGCGCGCCTTGAGCGTGCCCACGGAGATCACCGCGCGCGGCGTGTTGTCCGCCTTCTCGGGCACCAGCGACAGGTCCACGCCGTTGGGCACGATGCAGGAGCGCTTCCCCTCGCCGCGGTACGGCGCGACCCGGCTCATCAGTAGGCTGGAGACCGCCATGAGCGCGTCCGCCTCCCGCGCGATCTTCACGTTGCGCGGCCACGGCTCCTTGCCGGGGATGAAGTAATGGAAGACGTCCGTGCCGTGCACCGTCAGCGCGAAGGGGATCCCCAGCGCCCGCGCCACGAGCAGGCCCGCATGGCCGTCCCGGGGCAGCATGTGCGCATGCACGAGGTCAAACGGCTTCTCCCTGTGCAACGCTTTGGCGACCGGCAGCGCGCTGGCGGCCAGCAGGCGTCCGCCCAGCAGCCGTTCGCCCGCGTTGCCCAGCGTCAGGTAGCGCGGGTAGATCACCCGCACGCCGTCGATCACGGCCTCCCCCGGCGTGCGCGCCGCCACCTGCGCCTGCCCCGGGCGGAGCCTTGCCATCATCGGCGTCACGCCCACCGCGGAGATGACCACGACCTCGTGGCCGCGCGCCATCAGCGCCTTCGCCTGCTCGTGCACATAGAAGCAGTACGGCGAGTTGTCCGCCTGACGGTGAATCATCATCAGGATGCGAAGCCTCTTCTCCATCCGGCGAACCTCCTTAACGCGCTTTCCCGATGAAACGCTTGCTTTGCGGATTGAACCCGTCTCAATCGTAGGCTGCTGCGCAGCCTGCTCTGAGACTACTTTTTCTTTGGGAAGATTGGGCTGCCATCCGGGGAACTCGCATAGTCGCGGCATACTGCCGCTCCTTGCGATTCCCGATGCTCCGTCTGCCTGTTTCGCCCACTGGGCGCGGCAGGCTCCGATCCCAAACCCGCTCAGGGGCGCCGCCCCTGAACCCCGCAAGGGGCATCGCCCCTTGACCCTTCTTCGCTTCGCGCGCCCAAAAGCTATTTACTGGTAAATCTCCAGCCACTTCTTCGCGATCAGCGGCCAGGCGTAGTCCTTCGCGCGCAGCACGCAGCGCGCGGACCGCGCCGCGTAGTCCGTTTGGATGTCCGCGAGCCGCTGCGCCTGCTGCGCCACGTCGCCGCAGACCACGCTGTAGCCGACCTCGCCCTCGGGGAACTGCCCGTCAAAGCCCTGTCCGCGCGTGTAGAGCACCGGCACGCCCTGGCTCATCGCCTCCAGGTACACCATGCCGAACGTCTCCGCGCTCGAGGGCACGAGCAGCACGTCCACGTCCGCGTAGAACCGCTTCATCGCGTCCATGTCCCGGGCCACGCCCAGGTACGCGTCGCCCTCGTGCAGCCCCGCGACCAGATCGTTCATCAGCTTGCCCTCGCCCACCGCGCGCAGCACGCAGGGCGTGCCGTTTTCCGTCGCCCGGTGCACGGCGCAGAGCGCGTCCAGCGGGCGCTTGCGCTTGTTCATCCTCCCGGCAAAGCCCACGTGCAGCGGCTCGTGCGGGTTCTCCCGCGCCGCGCCGCAGAGCCACTCGGGCCTGATGCCGTTGGGGATCACCGCCGTCTTTGGCTCGATGATGTCCCGGTCGCGCCCCTTCAGCCAGCGGGCGAGCACCTTCTCGCGCGCGGCTTCGGAGAGGAACACGACGCGTTTGGCGTCCCGCAGGATCCTGCGCGCCATGCTGCGCAGGTGCGGCTCATATTTCCAGATCGCCTCGATGTCGCTGTAGCGCAGCGTGACGACGTAGGGAATGCCGTGCTTTTTGCCCAGATCGCGCGCAATCCAGCCGTCGGTAAAGAGCGTGTGCGCGTGAATCAGCGACACGCTCTTGAGATCGACGCGCTTTTCGATCTCCGGGATGGTGCGCTGCGCCTTGCGGAAAAACAGCAGCGCGTCGCTGGGGCGGACCGTCAGGCTCACGTGCGTGGGCACGCCCTGGGGCACGTTTTTGCCCACGTCGTGCGCGCGCTTCTCCGGCACAAAGACGACCTGAGGAAGGCCCTCGTCCCGAAGCGCCTCAAACAGCTGCGCAAACACCGTGCTGCCCGCCAGATTGCAGCAGATATGCAGAATGCTCATGCCCGCTTCTCCCTCTTTTCCCGCTCGGCCCTGAGGAACTTCGGCAGATTGGCGATGCCCGCCAGCGAACCGAACCCATAGGCGAAGTGGAACGCCGGATAGAGGATCACCTCGACCGGGAAGAATTTGACGCCCTTCTCCCTGGCGATGGTATAGGCATAGAAGAAATCGAGCAGCAGATACGCGCCCCACTCCAGCGCCAGCAGCCCGCCAAAGAGCCCGCTGCGCGTGAGCAGCGTCAAGAGCACCAGGCCGATCGTCGAGGCGACGAACGCCAGCGGCACAAAGTGGCGCACGCCCATGGAGCCCGGCACCAGCGTCATCGTGATCACGCCCCACTTGCCGTTCATGTAGCCCATCTTCATGATGCCGCGCAGCGTGTCGCGGCAGTAATAGAGCACGCGGATGTTGTGGTTGAGGTACACCTTGCCGCCGTTTTTGCGGATGCGGTGGTTGAGCTCGTTGTCCTGGTTGCGGGTCATGCGCTCGTCAAAGCCGCCGATGCGGTCAAACAGCTCCTTCTTCCAGCAGCCGAACGGCACCGTATCGACATAGCCGTCCTCCTGCGTCAGGCGGTACGTCGCGTTGCCCACGCCCAGCGGCGTCTTGAGCATCTCCGCGATCGCCTCGCCCATGAAGCCCCGGCCGCGCGTTTCGAACACGCCGCCCGCGTTGTCGCAGTCCTTCGTGAGCAGCGTCTCCACGGACAGGCGGATGTAGTCCGCCGGGTACTCCGCGTGCGCGTCCAGGCGCACGATGATCTCCGCCCGGCTTGCGCGGATGCCGATGTTCATGGCGTAGGGCACCGTGCGGTTGGGGTTGTCTAGCACCACGATCTGCGGATGCGCCTTCTGCATCTCGCGCAGCATCGCGACGGTGCGGTCCTCGCTGCGGCCATCGACAAAGATGACCTCCATCCGCTCCGCAGGGTAGTCCTGCGAAAAGATCGAGTCCACACAGGCGGCGATGTATTTTTCCTCGTTGCGCACGGGCAGAATGACAGAAATGAACGGCAGCTGCATGCTTCTTACTCCCAACTTCATCAGACTCTGTACAGGGGTTTTCAGGCAAAGGATTGCAGTGAATCAGTTTATTATAGCACAAAGAACCCCTGATGAAAAGGAATAAAGGCAAAAAGACCGTCCGCCTGCGCTTGGCAGGGGACGGTTCTGTTCTGTTTTTATGGATTGCAGTTTTTGCAGGGGACATAGCCGGAGGACACCGCCTTCTCCCGGCTGCTAAAATAGACCCGGTTGCTCTCCTTGGGCAGCGTATGGCAGCTTGGCCGGTGGAACTTCTTGGTGTTCCGGTTGCCGATGTACTGCCCCGACGAGGACGACGTTTTCTTTGTGCTCTGCGTGCTCTGCGTCTGAGCCCGCTCGATGGCGGCCTCGTCGGCCTTGAGCAGCAGGTCGCTGCGGATGTAGCCCTGCGTGCCGTCCGCAAGCTCGACCCGGTACCAGACCTCGCCCTGTCCGTTGATCTCCGCCGAGAGCACCGTCAGCAGCGTCCCGCGCTCGAGCCGCCCGACCCTGTCGGCCTTGGTGCTGGTGCTCTTTCTGACGTTGACCGCCAGCTCGTCCGTCTCCGCCAGGAACGGGAACTGGAATTCCTCCTCCAGCTGATCCGCCCCGTTCTGCGTCACCGTGCCGCCCGCCTGCGCCAGCACCGCCGCGCCAAAGAGCAGCGCCAGGCACATCAGCAGGCAAATGAGTCTCTTCATCGCGTTTATCCTCCTGTAACATATCTTTTTAAGATATATCTATCGTATTATATTATATCCCAAAAGGACGATGATGAAAAGACCCCCATAAAAAAAACGTTCCCCTCTGCCATGATCGGGAACGGTGTGGTATAATGGTGTTGTAGGCAGGAAGGGCTTGCGGCGGGCGCCTCGCAACAGCGTACAGAAGCGGGGTGATTGCATGAGCGATTTCGAAATCATTTCGATCAATCTCATGATCTTGACCCTTGTAGTAGCATTACTCAAGCGGGACAAATAAGATGACCGTCGTGTAGCGCCAACTGCACGACGGCCGTATTGGTTTTCCATTGCGGGAAACCCACCAGAAGCGTGGTAACCTTCCTGCCTACATTGTACGCTATCCGTCCGCCTCTGTCAAGTCAGTGGCGGGCGGTCTTTTTTCGCTTGTGTTGGAGTGGTGCTGATGTATTATCCCCGCCTGCGCGATCTGCGCGAGGACAAGGACCTCACGCAGGAGCAGCTCGTTCAAATTCTGGGCATGCACAAGACCACCTACACGAACTACGAGCAGGGCAAGCGGGATATCCCCTTTTCGCTCGCCATTCGCCTGGCCGAGCTTTACAACGTGTCGCTCGACTACATTGCAGGGCTCACAAACAACCCCATTCCGCTCGAAAAACGCAGATAATAAAGCCGAAGACCTCCGCCCGC
The DNA here is from genome assembly GCA_051883735.1 of Candidatus Ventricola sp. Lineage (GTDB taxonomy): Bacteria > Bacillota > Clostridia > Christensenellales > Aristaeellaceae > Ventricola. The sequence goes on along the minus strand of JBJEUH010000140.1, from coordinate 23,261 downwards.
ATGGCAGATTGTCTTCGGCTTTTCATATAGCGCTCCATTTGGTTTTGTATTAAGCAGCCTTGGCGGAATCGCAATAGTCGCCTTCGGCTCCGCTGCGATTCTTGCGTCCGGCGCTTCGCGCTTGGGGAACGCCGGGGCCGCAGGCCCCGGACCCCGCCTGAGGGATTTCATCCCTCAGACTCCCTTTCTCGCTTCGCGCGGGGATACGCAGCACTCAGTACCACATCCAGCCCTTGAACCAGTTCATCGCGTCGCACCAGGCGCGCGGCACCTCGATGCCGGAGGCCAGCGGATAGAACCCGATGAACAGCGCAATCGCCGCGACGCTCAGCGCCGCCGCCAGGGCATAGGCCAGACGTTTGCGGTGGCGCGCGAGGTATTTGAGCCCCAGCGCCGTGGCGATGATGATCCACGGCACGCTGGCAAAGTAGTGATAGATGAACGTGAGGCGCGAGACGAGCACCCACGGCAGATACGCCGACAGGAAGCCCACCGCGATGACCGGCATCGCGCGGTCGTCCTCATCCTCCCGGCCCGGCAGCACGCGCAGCGCGGGCAGCGCATTGCGGTACACACTGTATCCCAGCACGAACAGGATGCCGGCAAGGCCCGTCCACCAGACCGCCGGGTTGCCGAACGCCAGGATGGAGGAGGCCATGCCCGCGCCCTTGAAGTCCGCGTTGTAGTACCACATGGGTTTGACGATCAGCGGCCACTCGTACCAGGGCGAGGCGAAGTAGTGCTCCGCGACCAGGTTCTTATGGTAGTCGAACATCAGCACCTGCGCGTCCCAGATGCGCGCAAAGGTCGTCAGGTTCCACTTGATCTCGCCGTACGCGCGCAGGTACGGGATGTAGCTGAGGACGTAGATGACCACCGGCACGAACACGAAGAACACGAAGCACGCCAGGATCGTCCTGATCCCCTTGTCCCGGAACGTGTCCGCCGCGCGCACGAAGGCCGGGTCCTCGTCGCGGTGCCTTTGCGCGTACAGGCCCTGCCGCCAGAGCACGATGAACCGGCTAAAAAACAGCACCGCCAGGCCGACCGCGCCGTAGCAGCCGATCCACTTGCTGGCAATCGCCAGGCCCATGAACGCGCCGGAGAGCGCCAGCGGCACGAAGGTATCGCGCAGCCGCTGATGATAGTAGCTCATCTTCATCCAGCGCGCCATGAACAGGAACATCAGCATCATGAACAGCACCGGGAACGAGTCGATCGTCGCGATGCGCGTCTGCGTGAAGTGCATGCAGTCGGCGGAGAGCAGCAGCGCGCACAGAGCGGCCCACAGCGTGGAGCCCAGCAGCGTTTTGGCCAGCAGGTAGATCGCCGGCACCATCAGCACGCCGCACAGCGCGCCGGCAAAGCGCCAGGCGAACGGCGTCATGCCCATCAGGCGGATGCACCAGGACATGAACACCTTGCCCAGCGGCGGATGCGTCGTCTCGTAGGTGTACTGCCCATGCGCGTGCTCGTAGCCCGTGCGCGCGTGGTAGATCTCGTCAAAGTACATGCTGTTGGTGTAGCTCGGCTTGTCCGGCACGGCGTCCTGCTCGTCGATCAGGCTGTTCGGGTCGCCCATGCGGCCCTCCACGCCGCCGGCGCTGCTCACGCCGACAGGCGGGATCACCTCGCCGCTTCCGTCGACCGCCGCCACCTCCCACAGACTCGAGGCCGCGCCATCAAACGTCAGGCGGATGTACCGGCCGGAGAAAT
>JBJEUH010000140.1:0-21445 GCA_051883735.1 Candidatus Ventricola sp. | reverse complement strand
CACAGACTCGAGGCCGCGCCATCAAACGTCAGGCGGATGTACCGGCCGGAGAAATCAATCATATTCTCCCCGACCTTCACGACCCTGCCCCGCTGGTCATACACCGGCGGACGCACTGCCTGCCACTTGTAGCAATCCCCCTCCAGGTATTTCGCGTCGTTCTCCTCGCCGTAGGTTACGCCGTCGTCGCTGGTCGCCACGGAGAACGACGTGCTGGACACGCCGCCGTAATAATAGATGTGGAAATTCTCGTGCCGCGCGCCCAGGTCGATGACCACGGTCTCGCCCGCCGCCGTGGAGGTGTAGCCGTCCTGCGGTGCCTTCGTCGCGCCCAGGCCCCAGAAGCCGACCACGCCGTACACGAGCGTCAGCACGAGCAGGATGAGCGCGTCCGTTTTCGTCAGGTGCAGCCTGTAATCCTTGGCGTGCAGCAGCTCCTCGCGCATGCGCGCCTCCGACGCGGAGGGCGCGCCTTCCCCGCCGCCTGCCGCCTCGCCGTGTGCGTCGCTTACCGGACGCGCCTTGCGCGCGGGCAGGCGCATGGGCATGCGGCCCAGGGACAGGCAAACCGCCGCCCAGACCGTCAGGCCCGCGGCGATGAGCTGCACCGCGCCCAGGACGTAGCCCAGCCAGAGGTTCGGCGCGATCAGGTGCTCAAACGCCAGCACCACGCCGATGTTCACCGCCGATGCGGCGCTCGCCAGCACGGCGGAGGCGAGCAGCCGCACGTCGCCCGTCTCCACGAAGCTCAGCAGCAGCAGCGCCAGCGCGGGCAGGATGTAGCGCTCGTGCATCTTGCTGCCCAGCACAAACACCAGCTGCATCGTCGCGGCGCTGGCCAGAAGCAGGCGTTTTCTGCCCTGTCCGCGCAGGTACACGACGATGCCGAACGCGAAGGACAGCACCATCAGCGCCATGCCCAGCTGGCCGTAGGTGATGGGGCCGAGCACGGCCTGGCTGCTGGGCGTCCAGTTGCCGCCCAGCAGGAACATCAGGTTGCCGGTGGACAGCGTCGCATAGGCGTAGCTGGAGAGCGTCTCCACATATTTGTCCACGATCCACAGCGGCGAAGCCTGGTTCCCCGAGAACGGCAGCACGACGACCGCCGTCACGAGGACGCCGCCCAGCAGGCCGAGGGCGATGGGCTTTCGCGCCGCCCTGTCCTTCGCCAGATCGCGCGCGAGCGCCGCCACGCCCAGCGGGACGAGCAGACCCGCCTGCGGCTTGGCCAGCACGGCCAGCGCAAACACGGGAATCGCCGCCTGCCACTTTCCCTGCCGCGCCAGCAGCAGCAGCGCGACCAGCAGCACGGCGAGCACCGAGTCGATCTGACCCCAGCATGCGCCCGCGATGATGTACGCCGGGTTGAGCGCGATCAGCGCCGCCATGCCCAGCGCGGGCCTTCTGCCCACGACGCGGTCCGTCGCCAGGAACACGGCCAGCGCGAGCAGGAGGTCGCAGAAGATGGGCACGGTCTTGAGCAGCATTTCGCCGTTCATCGTGCCAAAGGAGATGCCAAAGAGGTTCGCAAGGCCGCCCAGCGCGCCCAGCACCAGCATGTAGGCCGGCGGGTAATCACAGAAGTAGCCCTCCTCATAGAAATTCGCCGGGCCGACGGCGGCCATCCGCGAGGCCCAGGCGCCGAAGCAGCCCATGTCCACGCCGTAGCCCGCCACGCAGGCGGACAGCGCCACGCGCAAAAGCAGCGCCGCAAGCAGCAGCCCCGCCAGCGCCGCATACCCCCTGCGTCCGTCCATCCGTCCGCCGACAAGCAGCGTGCGCGCGATGACCACTGCGGCGATCAGGTACGCCGCCGCGACGGCCAGCAGGCCCGGGATGACCGCGCCCCTGCCGCTGTCGGTCTTGTTCGTCTCCTTCTGCGGCGCGGGCGTGGACAGATCGAGCACAAACGCGCCCACCGGCGCTTCCTCCACCTGCTCAAGGCTCACGTCGGTGAACCATGCGCGGCCCGTCGTCTCGGAGCCGTAGCCGCCCAGGCGCACGCAGACCGTGGCCTCCTTCTGGCCCTTGCCCGTGTGCGCGTAGAGCGTCAGCGTCTGCCATGCGCCGTCCGTGTCGTGCACGTCGTCGCTGGCGCCGTAGACGCCCAAAAAGGACACGTTCGCGCCCAGCTGTTCGGGATCGCAGCCCTCCGCCATCACGCGCGCGGTCAGCCGGTAGGTGGCGTTCCCGCGCACGGAGACGGTCTGCTCAAAGCGCGCGTCGTTCGCCGCGACGTTTTCCACCAGCGCCGCCGTCGTGCTGTCCGCCGCCGTCGCCGCCTCCAGGTACGACGCGCCGGCATGCGTCAGCCACATGCCCGTGCTCCAGTGATCGGGCATGCCGCCGGTCACGGCGGAAAAGTCCCCGTTCTCCAGCAGGTTGCCCGGCGTAACCGGCTGATCGTCCCTCTGCCGCAGAAGCGCCACGGCGCAGACCGCCAGCACAATCGCCAGCGCCGCGGCCACGATGCTCACCTTTGCTTTGTTCTTCATTTCTGACGCCTCCGTCCTGAACAGGCCGCGTTAAAACGCCGGCCCCTGATACGGGAACGCATCGACGATGTGCGTCACGCGCGCCCCCTGAATCTCGATCACATCAAACCGTGCCTGTCGATTCATCAGGCCGTTTCGCATCATATAGTACACCGCACCCTTGCAGATGCGCTTTTGCTTGGCGGGGGTCACCGCCCCGCGCCCCGGCGCGAAGCCGCCCGTGCGCGTCTTCACCTCGACAAAGACGATCACGGCCCCGTCCCGGGCGACCAGGTCGAGCTCCGAGCCGGGCAAAACGACGTTGCGTGCGAGGATTTCGTAGCCCTTCTCCGCCAGAATCCGCTCCGCGCGGAGCTCGCCCAGCCTGCCCGTTGTCTTCTGCATACGCCGTACTCCTGTCCAAATCGCTTTTCACCGCGCGAAGCGAAGAAGGGGTCTGGGGATTACATCCCCAGGCGGGGTCTGGGGCCTGCGGCCCCAGCGTATCCCCATCATCAAGAAAAATGCAGTCTCAGAGCAGGCTGCACCGCAGCCTACGATTGAGACGGGGCTGATTCGCAAAGCTTGAATCTGCCAGAGAGCGCGTTCACACCTGCACGAAATGCCCGATGAACGAGCGCCTGTGCACCGGGCACGGGCCGTATTCCCTGAGCGCCGCGATGTGCTGCGCCGTGCCGTAGCCCTTGTTCTTGGCAAAGCCGTACTGCGGGTACGTTTCGTCCAGCTCGCGCATCAGCCGGTCGCGCGTCACCTTCGCCAGAATGGACGCCGCCGCGATCGAGTAGCACAGCGCGTCGCCGTGCACGATGCCGCGCACCTCGCCCGCCACGTCCAGCCGGTCGATCGCGTCCACCAGGAACAGGTCGCACGGCGCGTCCTTCGCGGCCAGCGCCATGGCGTTCTTCGTCGCGTTCAGGATGTTCACCCGGTCGATCTCCTCCGGCGGGGCGAGGATCACCTTCGCGTAGACGGCGGTCTCAAGAATCTGGTCGTAGAGCGCCTCGCGGCGCTTCTCCGTCAGCTTCTTGCTGTCATCGACGTACAAAAGCAGCGGCTCTTTGGGCATGACCACGCAGGCCGCCGCCACCGGGCCGCACAGCGGGCCGCGGCCCGCCTCGTCGATGCCCGCAAACGCGCGGCCCGTCTCCCAGATTTCGCGGTCGGTCTGGCTGATCTCCAGCAGCCGCGCATTCCAGTCCTTCTTCATGATTCTGTCTCCTGCATCAGCCGTTAAGCCTCATCCGTCACGGCGTTCGCCGTGCCGCCTTCCCCAGAGGGGGAAGGTGCCCCAAGGGCGGATGAGGTCTCCGTCTTCCTCGCCGGCGCGCTCTGCAGGGTCAGCCGGCCCAGCTTGCCGCCGCGGAACTCGTCGAGGATCACCGCCGCGCCGCGGTCGGTATCCAGCACGCCGCCGGGCAGCAGCCAGCCCCGGCCGCGGCACGCCTCCTCCAGCAGCGCCGTGCCGCGCAGCGTCGCGTCCTTCAGCTTGAAGCGCGCAATCACGGCCTCCGGCCGGATCGCAAGCAGCGTCTCCAGCAGGCGGATCGCCAGCATCTGCTGATCCATGATCTGGTCGTTGATCGTGCCCACGAACGCCAGCGCCCGCGCGTCGTCCTGGTCGTCGAGCCTGGGCCAGAGCAGGCCCGGCGTGTCCAGCAGCTCCAGATACGGCGTGATGCGCACCCACTGGTTGCTGCGGGTCACGCCCGGGCGGTCGCCGGTTTTGGCGATGGAGGCGCCGTTCACCTTGTTGGTGAAGGTGGACTTGCCCACGTTCGGCACGCCGACGATCATCACGCGCACCGTCTTCTTCACGCCCCTGGCCGCCATCTTCTCCACGGCCTCGCTGGCCGCCTGCTCGATGCGGCGGATGACGTCCTTGGCGCGGCCCTTCGCGCTGTCAAAGCTCATGCAGTCCACGCCCTGCGCGCGGAAATAGCCCAGCCACGCGCGCGTCTGCGCCTCGTCCGCCAGGTCCGCCTTGTTGAGGATGAGCAGGCGCTTCTTATTTTTGACCAGCTCGTTCAGGTCAGGGTTGCGGCTGGCGCGCGGGATGCGCGCGTCGCACAGCTCCACCACCACATCCACGCGCGAGAGCTGCTCGATCAGCTTCTTCTTCGCGCGCGCCATGTGGCCCGGATACCAGTTGATCTTCTTGTCCTGCGCGCGGACGATGAAATCGTTGTCCATGATTGCCTCTTTCTATCGTCAACCCGGCAAGGCGCCGGAGGAATATACAAAAAGACCGCCGGAAAACCGGCGGCCGGTAGCACAATTACTTTTCCTTAATCTTGGCGGCTTTGCCGGACAGATTACGCAGATAGTACAGCTTCGCACGGCGAACCTTGCCGCGGCGCAGCACCGTAATCTTGTCAAGACGCGGGGAATGCAGCGGGAAGGTACGCTCCACGCCGATGCCGTAGGAAACACGGCGGAGGGTGAAGGTCTCACGGACGCTGCCATTGCGCTTGGCGATGCAGATGCCCTCGAACGCCTGAAGACGCTCGCGCTCGCCCTCGACGACCTTCACCATCACACGCAGGGTATCGCCCACGTTGAACTTCGGAAGATCCTTCTTGAGCTGCTCGCTTTCGATCGCACGGATGATCTCGCTCATTGTCGATTTCTCCTTTCATCATAGACGCTCATTCTGGGCACGACTTCGCCCACAGCGGAACGCCCGTTTCATACGGAGGCTATTATATCATCCCCTTCCCCCGTTTGGCAAGAGAAAATTCTCCGTTTTCTCCTCTTTTTCCGTGCTTTTTGCCGCTTTCCCCGCCGCTTTCGGCTCATTTGAGCGCATCCATCGCCGCCTGCACCCATTCCAGCGCCGTAGCCGCGTCCGACCGGCCCTCCGTCACCTGGCGCATCGCCTCGCAGAAGAGGCTCCTGAGCGTCGCGCCGCGGCTGTCCGCATCCAGGCTCGTCAGCCAGACGGCGTTGTCCTCCCAGATCGCCCGGCTGCCCAGCATCGCCTGCGCCTGCGCGTCCTCGTTCAGCAGCGCCGCCGCCTTGACCGCCAGCGCGTCCGCCTGGATATTGCCGCTCGCAAACGCGCACACGCCCGTCAGCGTGAAGGCGCGCACCGGCAGCCCGATGGACGTGGGATAGGGCACCGTCTGCACCTGCACGCCGTTTTCCGCGAGCGCCTCCTCCTGGCGCGCGGCCTCCTCCTCCGTCCAGTCCGCAAAGATCGCCGTCTCGCCCGATACGAACCGCTCAAGCGCCGCCTCCCGGCTCTGCGCATAGCCGATCAGCCCGCCGGCCACCGCGTCGCCCAGCCACCGCAGGCCCGCGCGGATCTCCGGCGTGCCCGCCTGGCAGAGCGTCCCGTCCCCGGAGAGGAGCGAGCCGCCGTACAGCGCCTGCACCAGCGCCTCGAGCGCGGCGCTCGTCTGCGGCTGCGCGGGCCATACGTCCATCGCCGGCTCGTCCGCAAGCAGGAACTCCTCCAGGATCTGGTAAAACTCCGTCGGATACCACACCGGGTGCGCCAGCGTGTCGAGCATGTAGCCAAGCCGCCGCTCCTCAAAGCGCCTGACGTTCACCGCCAGCTGCCTGTGCCGCGCCAGCAGCGGCGCCATGAACAGGCGCTCCTCCAGCACGCAGCACTCCAGCACCTGCATCTGCATCCGCCCCTGCCCGGAGATCGCCGACTGCAGGGGCAGCAGCATGCCCTCCTGCGCCCACGGCAGCGCCTCGCGCGGCGCGCAGATGGCCAGCGCCGGCGCGCGGTCAGAGAGCACCAGCGCGCGCAGGCTCTCGCCCGTCTCCTCCTCCAGCTCCGCCTCCCACCGGGCCTGCGGAAGCGCCCGGCCGATCAGCTCCACCAGCTGCCGCGCCGTCTGCGCGTCCAGCGCGTCCCCGGCGATAAACACCCGCATCGTCTCCTGCGCCATCGCGCCCGCTGCAAGCAGCATCAGCGCGAAGAGCGCCGCCGCCGCCCTGATCCAGAACCTGCTCATGATCCATCCCTCCGCATCGGCTTATGCTCCATGTATATACGGCGGGAGCGAAAACCATGCCCGCAGCAGGAGGCCCTTTCCGGCGGAGAAAAAAGCGGCGCCTGCCGCAGGGCAGGCGCCGTCCAGGGGATGCGATGGGAAGGTCCGATTACAGCTCCGGGATGAAATCCGGGAGCTCGCCGTTGACGACGACGTAGCCGGAGACGTAGCCGATGCCGCAGGCGTCGGCGTCAGCGTTGGAGCCCAGGCGGTTGGTGCCGTGGACGCCGCCGGTGACCTCGCCGGCCGCATACAGGCCCGGGATGACCTGGCCGTAGATGTCAATGACCTCGGTGTTGGTGTTGATGACCAGGCCGCCCATGGTGTGGTGCACGGACGGGTACTGCGGCAGCGCGTAGTACGGGCCCTCCTCGATCTTGACCATGGTCGCCGCCATGACCTTGCCGAAGTCCGGATCCACGCCGGAGTCGATGTAGCTGTTGTGCTTCTCAATGGTCGCCTTGAGGTTCTCGGCGGTCACCTGCGGATACTCGCCCTTGATGGCGAACGCATTGATCTGCTCCACGAGCTCCTCAATGGTGTCACCCTTGAGCACGCGGCCGGAGGCAACGCCCTCGGCGATCTCTTCCGGATACGCGAACGGCACGACCGGCTCGGTGAAGATGGCGTAGGTGGAGATGAAGCCGGAGTTGGAGGCAGCGTTGGCGCAGACGTCGCGGCGGTCGCCCTCGTTGACGTAGCGGTTGCCCTGCCAATCCACATAGATGACGCCGTAGGACGGGCCGGTGAACGGCCACACCGCGTAGGAATCCAGGACGCCGGTGTTCGGGTCAGCCCACGGATAACGCTGGATGTTGCTCATCTGGGTGGTGTTCGCGCCGATGGCCTGGGCCAGGTAGATGCCCTCGCCGGTGGACGCGGCCTTGATGTTGGTGGTCGGCAGATCAGCGGTCAGGTACGGAACCTGGGTCTGGCGCATTTCAACGTTGGAGGAGAAGCCGCCAGTCGCCAGGATGACGCCCTTCTTGGCCTCGATGGTCTTGTAGCCGTCCGGCGTGGAGACGCGGATGCCGACGACGCGGTTCGCCTCATCGCGGGTGCGGTAGATCTCGACCATCTTGGTCTCCAGCTGGATGTTGGTCTCGGTCTTCTTGAGCATCTCCAGCTGCAGGTTGGTGATGTCGCTGCCGACCTGATCCTTGGTGACGTAGGTGCGGTAGCCGTAGTGTCCGCCCGGACGGGCCAGGGTGTCGCGGATCTCCAGGCCGTTGTCCAGCAGCAGGTCGAAGTAGTACGGGGAGGCGTACACCATCAGCTCGACCAGCTCCGGCACGCTCATGTAGTCGCCGCCGGCGATGGTGTCCTCGATGTGCTTCTCCGCCGTATCCGGCACGAGGTTGAACTTCTCCTGCAGGCCCGCGGCCAGCTTGGAGGTGTAGGCCGCATACTGGCCGCCGTTGATGGCGGAGTTGCCGCCGGTGGTGGAGAGCTTCTCCACGAGGGTCACGCTCGCGCCGGCCTCAGAGGCGGCGTAGGAAGCGGCAAGGCCCGCAAAGCCGCCGCCGACGACGACGACGTCATAGCTCTCGTCCCAGGTCTCGGGCACCTCGAAGGAGCCCATCACCGGGTAGTAGGACGGCGCAGCCTCGGGCGCCGCAGCCACCTCGCCGGAGAACGCGGCGATGTCCGCGCCCGCCTCGATCAGCGCAGCCTCGACGGCGGCCTTCACGCCGTTGGAGGTCATGGTCGCGCCGGCAACGGCGTCAACCGCGATGGACTGCGCCTCGACGATCGCAGCCGGAATCTTCTCAAGAGCCGGCCAGCCCGGGGCGGTCTCCTGATACGCGGTGACCTCGATCTTCTCAATCGCGGTCTCGGAAACGGTCACCTCAACGGTCAGGCCGTCGAACATGCCCTTCGCCGTCGCGGTGTAGGTGCCGGGCTTCATGCCCTCAGCCATCGCCGGCGCAGCGAACATCGTCGCCAGCATGCAGAGGCTGAGCGCAAGCGCAAGCAGTTTCTTCATATGGTTTCTCCTTTCTCATTTCCGGTTTCGTGTTCGTACATGGAACCTGTATACATTGTACAGGCCTTTTGCGCCGCCGTCATACGAAAGATGGAAACGAATCATTCGAAAAAGGCGAAGGATTGGCAAAAAAATCACAGAGTCCCTTTCGCGGGCTCTGTGCCTCCGTCTATTTTTGCTCACCGCCCGCTGCGCAGCACCGGGTCCCTGCGCAGCATCTCCTGCGCGTATTCCGTGGTCTGGTGCAGGAGCGCCTTGGCCAGCGGCCTCAGGGACTCATAGTTCTTGTACACCAGCATCTCCCAGGCCCAGATCTTCGGCTCGCCCAGCTCCACCACCGCCATGCCGTAGATGCTGCAGAAGCGCTTCACCGCGGAATGCGGCATCAGCGTGAGCGCGTTGGCCGCGTGCACCTGCTCCGCCACCAGGAGCAGATTGCCCAGGTAGGTCACCTTGCCCAGCTCGACGCCCTTTCGCTCCAGCAGCGCAAGCAGCTCGGAGACAAAGCAGCAGGTGTCGTGCGGATAGACAAACGGCATGCCCTGCAGATCGGCGTAGTCGATCTCCTCCTTCCAGAGGATGGGGTTGTTCTCTCCCGTGAGCAGGTACACCGGCTCCTGGTACAGGCGCACCGTCTCCAGGCCGGGCAGGCTGCTTCCGTCGATGCCGTAGTAGAAGCCCAGATCGATCAGATCGTTTTTGACCAGCTGCGGCACGCTCGCGTTGGGCGAGGTCATCATGCTCATGTGCGCGTTGGGATACGCCTGGGAAAAGCGGTTGAACAGCCGCGCAAGGCTGTTGCCCGTGTTGATCTCGCAGCCGCCGATGGTCATGCCGCTCTCCTGCACGTTGCACGCGGAGATGCTCTGAATCGCGTTGCGGTAGCTCTCCAGGATATTGCCCGCGTGCGTCTCGAAGGTCTGCCCCTCCGCCGTCAGGCACAGCTGCCTGCCCTGCTTGAAAAACAGCTTCACGCCCAGCTCCTGCTCCAGCATCTGGATGTGCTTGAAAAGCGTGGAGGGCGCATACTGCAGCTGGTCGGCCGCCTTCTGATAATTGAGGGTTTTCGCCAGCGTCATAAACGTCGTCAGCTGCTTCATGTCCATGGCAGATTCTCCCGATTTTCTTCATTTTGTGATTCCCTTAACAATCTTCCCCTTATTATACATCCGCCGGCAGAAAAATGCAACTTAAAAAGCGGCCAGTGGCCGCTCCCCGCGGTCGAACAGCTCTGCGGAATCAATTCATTTCGTGCTCGCTGCACGGTTTGGAGCGCAGTTTCCCATGCACTGAAAAAGCGGCGCCGCAGAGCGAACGCCGCAGGGAACGGATACCGACTGCATGTTCCGTCCATATTTTTGAGAGGAAACCCGCCTCCATCGCAGGAGGCTGCGTCCTTCTTTGATGCTGTCAGCCGCTTCGCGCGGATCACAGCATGCTGCGCAAAAAGCTCCTGAGCCGCTCGTGCCTGGGATTGCCCAGCACCTCCGCGGGCGCGCCCTCCTCGGCGATCACGCCCTGATCCATGAAGACGACCTTGTCGGCCACCGCGCGGGCAAAGCCCATCTCGTGCGTGACGACCAGCATCGTCAGGCCCTCCTGCGCCAGGTTCTGCATGACGGAGAGCACCTCGCCGACCATCTCCGGGTCCAGCGCGGAGGTCGGCTCGTCAAAGAGGATGACCTCCGGGTCCATCGCCAGCGAGCGGGCGATGGCCACGCGCTGCTTCTGGCCGCCGGAGAGCTGGCGCGGCTTCGCGTTGACGTACGCCTCCATGCCGACCTTGCGCAGGTACTTCATGGCGTTCTCCATGCTCTCCTCGCGGGTGCGCCGCAGCACCTTCATCTGGCCGGTCATGCAGTTTTCCAGCACGGTCATGTTGCCGAAGAGGTTGAACTGCTGAAACACCATGCCCACCTTGGCGTGGTACTTGGGCATGTTGATCGTCCCGTCGGTGAGGATGTCCCTGCCGTGGTAGAGGATCGCGCCCCCGTCCGGCGTCTCCAGCAGGTTGATGCAGCGCAGCAGCGTGCTCTTGCCCGAGCCGGAGGAGCCGATGATGCAGACCACCTCGCCCTTGCTGGCGGCAAAGTCGATGCCCTTCAAAACCTCATGGCTGCCGAACGCCTTGTGCAGCCCTCTGACCTCAATCACTGGTTCCATCGCTTTTCCACCTCCTCGGCATTCTCGCGCGAGACGACGATCTCCGCGCGGCTGTCGCTCTGCGAGCCGTGAATGACGTAGTTGTCCGGGCCGTCCATCTTCTGCTCGATGAAGCGCAGGATGCGGCTGACCGTCAGCGTCAGAATCAGATAGATCACCGCGATGATGAAGTAGACCTCAAAGTAGCGGTAGTATGCGCCCGCCGCGCTCTTGGCCTGGAAGAACAGCTCCGATACCGAGATCACGTTGAGCACGGAGGAGTCCTTGATGTTGACGATCAGCTCGTTGCCCACGCTCGGCAGGATGTTGCGGATGGCCTGCGGGAGCACGACGCTGGTCATCGTCTGCCAGTGGGTCATGCCGATGGCGTGCGCCGCCTCGAACTGGCCCTTGTCCACGGAGATGATGCCGCCGCGGATGATCTCCGCCATGTATGCGCCGGTGTTGATGGAGATGATGAAAATCGCGGCAAAGGTCGTGTCCATGTACATGCCGGCGTACTGCGCGCCATAGTAGATGACCACCGCCTGCACGATCATCGGCGTGCCGCGGAAGACCTGGATGTAGGCGGCCAGCAGCAGCTGAACGGCCCTGAGCAGCGCGCAGCGCACGGCTGCTGCGGCGGACCTGCGGCCCAGCGTGGGCATGGGCGACGTCGCGCGCACGATGGCCACCAGCAGGCCGATGAGAAAGCCGAAGGCTGTGCCCGTCAGCGCGACGAGCAGCGTCATTCCCGTGCCGCGCAGGAAGAGCATTCCGTACTTCTGCAGCAGGAAAGCAACCCATCCGAAGAAGGATGTGGAAGCCGTTGGCATGTCAATTCTCCTCTCTCAAAACGCAGAAAGGGCTGCCGGGAAAAACCCGGCAGTCCGCTTCATGTCTTTCGTCCTTACTCGCTGAGCGGCTGAGCGGCGACGGCGGCGTCCATGATGGCGTTGCGCTCGTCCTCGCTGATCCCGGCGAGAATCGCGTTGATCTTCTCCTTGAGCTCGCTGCCCTGGCGGATGCCCACGGCGATCTCCGCGTCCTCCGGCGCGATCTCAAAGCCCTGGCCCGCCTCGAAGGTGACGAACGTGAGATCGGGGTTGGAGGCCGTCGCGGAGACGGCGCCCGGGCGGTCGGCGATGTAGCCGTCAATCGCGCCGGAGCTGACGGCGACGATCATCGTCGGGAAGGTATCCTGCGCGGGCATCTTGACCACGCCGGGGATCTGGTCGATCTCGTCGTAGTGGAAGGTGCTCATCTGGCCGGTGATCTTCGCGCCGCCGAAGTCGGCAAGGCTCTGCGCCGACGCGAACTTGCTGTCCTTGCGCACCACGATGCACAGCTCGGTGACGTAGTAGGCGTCGGTGAAATCGATGGTGAGCTTGCGCTCCTCCGTCGGGCTCATGCCGGCGATGATCACGTCGATGTTGCCGGAGAGCAGCGCCGGGGTGAGGCCGTCCCACTCGGTCTTGACGATCTCCAGGTCCATGCCCAGCTCCTGCGCGACGCGCTTGGCAATGCGCACGTCGTAGCCGTCGGCATAGCCGCCCGCCGCAATGGCCACGGCCTCGTCGCTCGGCTCGCTCTGCGTCCAGTTGTAGGGCGCGTAGTTGCACTCCATACCGACCCTGAGCGTCTCGGCCAGACCCGCCGCGCCCACACACGCCAGCACAAGCGCCAGCGCCAGAATCGCAAATCTCTTCATCGTCCGTTCCTCCCATGCTCGCGGCCCCTGCCGCGTTGTTTTTTGGACATGGGTGTATCTTACTGCCCCGGCGCGCAAAAGTCAACAAAATTACAAGTCAAATTGCCAATTTTTGTATTTTATACAATTTCAGATTCTTTTTTCTCCGTTTTGCCGCCGTCGCTTGGGCGTTACACAAGCGTCACGCGCACCTCCCAGGGGCGCAGCACAGCGCGCTCGCCCGGCTCGTCGTAGTTGGCGGCCAGCATCTCGCCCCGGGTCGCCGCATGCTCGTCAAGCGCCGCGTCCTCGCAGGAGAAATTGCACGCCACCAGCAGCGTCCTGCCCTCGTAGCAGCGGGTATAGGCGAAGACCTGCGCATCCTCGGGCATCAGCAGCGTGAAGTCGCCATGGACGATCACCGGATGCGTCTTGCGCAGGCGGATCAGCTTCTGATAGAAGCTGAACACGGAGTCAGGATCGCCGACCTGGCTCTCGGCGTTGATCCAGGTGTGGTTCGGGTTGACGCACATCCACGGCGTGCCGGTGGTGAAGCCCGCGTTCTCGCCCGCGGTCCACTGCATCGGCGTGCGCGCGTTGTCGCGGCCCTTGTAGCGGATGCAGGCCATCATGTACTCGGGCGTGAATTTCTTCTGCTCCACGACCAGCTCGTTCCACGCGTTGATCGCCTCCACGTCCCGGGACTGGCTGATGTCCGTAAAGGGATAGTTGGTCATGCCCAGCTCCTCGCCCTGGTAGATGTAGGGCGTGCCCTCCATCATGTGCAGGCACGCGGCCACCAGCTTGGCGCTGCGCACGCGGTATTCCTCCCTGTCGCAGCCAAAGTGCGACACCGCGCGCGGCTGGTCGTGGTTGTCCCAGTAGAGGCTGTTCCAGGCCCTGCCGTGCAGGCCGGTCTGCCAGCGCTCGAAGATCTTCTTGAGCTTCACCAGGTTCATCGGGCCGGTGCTCCACTTGGTGCCCTCGCCCGCGTCGTGCTCCACATGCTCGAACTGGAACATCATGTTCAACTCGCTGCCGTCCAGGTTCGCATACTGAAGCGCCTGCTCCACCGACACGGTGCCGGACTCGCCGACGGTGAAGGCGTTGTAGCGGGAGAGCACCTCGCGGTTCATCTCCCGCAGGAACTCGTTCTCGCGCGGGCCATGGGCGCTGGGGCCGTGCGGCCCGCCGTCGGCGCGCAGCACCGCCGCGGGCTTGCTGATCATGTCGATCACGTCCATGCGGAAGCCGTCGATGCCCTTGTCAAACCACCAGCGCATCATCTTGTAGACCTCCTGGCGGACTTCCTCGTTCTCCCAGTTCAGATCGGCCTGCTCTTTGGCGAAGATGTGCAGGTAGTATTCGCCGGTCTCCTCGTCCTTTTCCCAGGCCGGGCCGGAGAAGATGCTGCGCTCCTGGTTCGGCTCCTTCCCCTCAAACGGCGGCCGCCAGACGTAGAAGTCGCGCTTGGGGTTGTCCTTGCTCTTTCTGGATTCCACAAACCACGCGTGCTCGGTGGAGGTGTGGTTGACCACCAGATCCATCACGATGCGGATGCCGCGGCTGTGCGCCTGCGCGAGCAGCTCGTCAAAGTCCTCCATCGTGCCCAGCTCCGGCGCGATGGCCTGATAGTCGCTGATGTCGTAGCCGCCGTCCACGCCCGAGTTCTTGTAGCACGGGTTGAGCCAGATCACGTCGATGCCCAGCTCCTTCAGGTAGTCCAGCCTGCTGATAACGCCCTGCAGGTCGCCCATGCCGTCGCCGTTCGCGTCCATGAAGCTCTTGGGGTAAATCTGATAGACGACCGCATCCTTAAATCCCTTATTCATCGAGTACCCTCACATTCTCACGTCCAAACGTGCCAAATACCTTGTTCAGGTTCTTTTCCGCCTGCTGTCTGGCTTCCTGCTGCGCCGCCAGGATCGCCTTGTCCGACTCGGCCACCGTGCCCTCCAGCACCGCGCGGAACGTGCACGGATAGCCCGCCGCCACGCTCAGCGCCTCGGCCACGGCGGCGTTCTTGTCCGGCGCGGAGAGCAGCTTGACGTGGATCGCGCCGCTGCCCTTGTCAAAGACCTCCGTGAACAGGCCGTTCTCGCCGCCGATGAGCCTGCCCTTGTTCACCGAATTGAAGACGAACGGATTCTGCTTGAGCCTTCGCACCGCCTCCTGCCAGATGCGCTCCGCGTCCGGCGCGGGGCCCCTGGGCGTCTCGGCCTTCGGCGGCGCTGTCTCCGCCGGCGCGTCGGGCGCCGCAGCCCCGGCCGCTTCGGCTGCGCGCGCCTGCTTCTTCGGCGCGACGGCGATCGCGCCCTCGCGCAGCTTTCGCTCCAGCTCGTCCACGCGGGCGACAAGCGCCTCCAGCTGCAGGCTCTCCTCCGGCTCGCACGCGCGCAGCGTCGCCGCCTCCAGGGCAAAGCGCGGCTGCGCGGCCCACTTCATGTCCGTCTCGCTCGCCAGGAACAAATCGAGCATGCGCATCAGCCGCGTGCGCGACGTGCGCCCGGCCTGCTCCGCATACGCCGCCGCGTCCTCCTGCGTCACCTCCAGCAGACCCGCGGCGTGCTCCGCGCCGCAGACGCCGGCCAGCAGCAGGTTGCGCAGGTGGCCGCTCACGTCGCGCACGAACACCTGAACCTCCCGGCCCGCGCGCATCATGCCGTCGATCATGGTAAGCGCGTCGACCGCGTCCGCGCCGATGAGCCTGTCCGCGAATTCGAACAGGAACCGCTTGTCCGCCGCGCCCAGCACCTGCAGAACCAGCGCCTCCGTCAGGCCCGCGCCGTCCTCCTGCGCATAGCCCAGGCACATGTCCAGGATCGACCAGGCGTCGCGCATGCCGCCCTCCGCCGCGCGCGCGATGCGCGCGAGCGCCGCCTCCTCGGCCGCGATCCCGCCCTCCTCCAGCGCCACGCGCAGCCGCGCGATGATCTGGTGCGCGGGGATGCGCCCGAAGTCAAAGCGCTGGCAACGGGAGAGGATCGTCGCCGGGAGCTTCTGCGGCTCCGTGGTCGCCAGGATGAAGACGACGTAGGCGGGCGGTTCCTCCAGCGTCTTGAGCAGCGCGTTGAACGCGCCCTGGGAGAGCATGTGCACCTCGTCGATGATGTACACGCGGTAGCGGCCCGACTGCGGCGGGTACTTCACCTTCTCGCGCAGGTCGCGGATCTCGTCCACGCCGTTGTTGCTCGCCGCGTCGATCTCCAGGATGTCCAGGCTGCTCTCGGCGGAAAGCGCCCTGCACGCCGCGCACTGCCCGCACGGCTCGCCGCGGTCCGGGTTTTCGCAGTTCACCGCGCGCGCGAACACCTTGGCCGTCGAGGTCTTGCCCGTGCCGCGCGTGCCGCAGAACAGATACGCGTGCGCGATGCGTCCGCTCATCACCTGGCTGCGCAGCGTTTTGATGATGGCCTCCTGCCCCACGAAATCGTCAAACCGCGCCGGACGGTAGCGGCGGTACAGCGCCTGATACCCCATTGTTCTTCCTCCATCACGCCATAAAACTTCGGAGATAGGATAGCATAAAAATGCCAACTTTACAACCTCCCGGTCAGGGTGTACAATAGGAAAGCAACTTTTGTCACCCCTGCATACGGAGGCTGTTCCATGAACCTTTCCACTGTCATCAGCCAGCTGATTTCGCTGTTCCTCATGATGCTGGCCGGCTACATCGTCGCGCGCGCGGGCATCATGACGCCGGAGTTCCGCAAGCGCCTGTCCTCCTTCACGCTGAACACCGCCGCGCCGTGCATCATCATCTCCTCGGTGCTCGAGAGCGACAGCAGCCCGATGACGATGATCAGCGCCGCGGGGATCGGCGTGCTGTTCTTCCTGCTGATGATCGTCTTCGCCGCCGTGCTGGTGCGCCTCATGCGCACCAAACCGGAGGACAGCGGCCTGGATCAGATGATGCTCATCTTCACCAACGTCGGCTTCATGGGCATCCCGGTCATCCAGTCGGTCTACGGGCCGGACGGCGTGGCACGCCTGTCCATGTTCATCCTGATCTTCAACCTGTGCTTCTTCTCCTACGGCGTGCTGCTCATCACCAAGGGCGCCAAGTTCAGCCTGAAGAACATGGTCAACGCCTGCATCATCGCGGCGCTGATCGGCCTGCTTTTCGGCGTGACGGGCTGGCATCTGCCCGACGCGCTCGAGACCACGCTGGCCTCCATCGGCTCCATGAACACGCCGCTGGCGATGATGATCATCGGTGCGTCCGTCGCGCACAGCGACCTGCACGCCGCGATGACCAATCCCCGCCTGTACCGCATCTGTCTGCTGAGCATGGTCGTCATGCCGCTGCTGATGCTGCTGGTCATGCTCCCCCTGCCGATCGACCGCATGCTGGTGGGCATCAGCGTGCTGCTGGCCGGCATGCCCATCGCCGGCAACTGCGGCATGATCTGCGACATCTACCGCCCCACCGACATGACCGCCTCCCACGCGGTGCTCGTCTCCACGCTGATGAGCGGCGTGACGCTGCCGCTTCTGTGTGCGCTGATCGCCGTGGTGCTCTAAGCCGAAGAGCACGTCAGGGCTGCCGCCCTGAAACCTGCCTGAGGGACCCTGTCCCTCAGACTCCCGGGGAACTCGCATAGTCGCGGCATTCTGCCGCTCCTTGCGATTCCCGACGTTCCGCCTGCCAGTTTCCGCCACCGGCGGCGGCAGGCTCCAGTCCCTTCTTCGCTTCGCGCAGTTTCAAGCAGTTATAGTTTAGAACGCTGATAAGGAGAGTATCTTATGCGAGCCTGTGAACGATTCCTCAAGTACGTCAAGGTGCACACCACCTCCGACCCCGCCTCCGACGCCGCGCCGTCCTCCGCGATCCAGCTCGACCTGGCGCACATGCTGGTGGAGGAAATGACCGCGCTGGGCCTTGAAGACGCCCACGTCGACGAGTTCGGCGTGGTCTATGGCTGGCTGAGCGCCACGAAGGGCTGCGAAGCGCTGCCCGCGCTGGGCTTCATCGCGCACATGGACACCTCGCCCGACTACTCCGGCGAGAACGTGAAGCCCCAGATCCTGCCCGACTACGACGGCGGCGACGTGGTGCTCGCCGGCACGGGCGACGTGCTGAGCGTCGAGAGCTTCCCGACGCTCAAGGCGCTTGCAGGCATGACGCTCATCACCTCCGACGGCACCACGCTGCTGGGCGCGGACGACAAGGTCGGCATCGCGGAGATTCTCACCGCCGTGGAGGCCATTGTCACCGAAAGCAAGCCGCACGGCAGGCTCTGCATCGCCTTCACCCCGGACGAGGAGATCGGCATGGGCGTGGCGCACTTCGACGTCGCCAAGTTCGGCGCGCAGTTCGCCTACACCGTGGACGGCGGCGCCGAGGGCGAGATCGCCTATGAGACGTTCAACGCCGCCTCCGCGCGGGTGGAGATCACCGGCATGAGCGTGCATCCGGGCGCCTCGAAGGACACGATGATCAACGCCTCGCTGGTCGCGATGGAGTTCAACGCCCTGCTGCCTGCGGGCGATATCCCGCGCCTGACCGAGGGCTACGAGGGCTTCTTCCATCTGCACGACATAAAGGGCGACGTCTCCCATGCGCAGCTTGACTACATCGTGCGCGACCACGACCGCGCGGCGTTCGAGGTGCGCAAGCAGACCTTGCGCCACGCGGCGAAGGTGCTCAACGAGCGCTATGGCCGCGAGGTCGTGAAGCTGACGCTGAAGGACACCTACTACAACATGGCCGAGAGGATCGCGCCGCACATGGAGCTGGTGGAGAACGCGAAGAAGGCTGCGCGCCTGGCGGGCATGGCGCCGTTTGTGGAGCCGGTGCGCGGCGGCACGGACGGCTGCCGTCTCTCCGAGATGGGCATGCCCACGCCGAACCTGTGCACCGGCGGCTTCGCCTACCACGGCAAGTTCGAGCACATCGCCATGGAGAGCATGGACCGCTGCGCGAAGATGGTCGAGCTGCTGATGACCGAGGTGCGGTGATCCGATTCCATCCCAAGCTGTTTTCAGCCGCGCGAAGCGTTCATATCAAAAGGGGCGGGAAGCGGCGCAAGCGCCCTTCCCGCCCCTTTCCATGGTCGCGAATTACATGAGCTTGAGGAACAGCTCCTTGATCTCCGCCACGCTGGTGTCGCGCGGGTTGCCCGGGCGGCACGCATCGGCATACGCGGACTCGGCCAGGAAGTCGATATCCTCGGCCTTGACGATCGCCTTGAGGTCCGCCGGGATGCCCACGTCGGCGCTCAGCTTGCGCACGGCGTCGCAGGCGGCCTTGCGGTACTCGTCCTGCGTCATGGCCTCCACGCCCTCAACGCCCATCGCCGCGGCGATGTACTTGTACTTGTCGCCCGTCACCGGCGCATTGTATTCCATGATCGTCGGCAGCAGGATGGCGTTGGCCACACCGTGCGGGGTGTCATACACCGCGCCCAGCGTGTGCGCCATGGAGTGCACGATGCCCAGGCCCACGTTGGAGAAGCCCATGCCGGCCACATACTGGCCCAGCGCCATGCCCTCGAAGCCCTCGGCCTCGCCGGCAACCGCCGCGCGCAGGGACTTGGCGATGATCTCGATCGCCTTGAGATGGAACATGTCGGTCATCTCCCAGGCGCCCTTGGTGATGAAGCCCTCGATGGCGTGGGTCAGCGCGTCCATGCCGGTCGCGGCGGTCAGGCCCTTGGGCATGGAGGACATCATGTCCGGATCGACGACGGCAACCTCGGGGATGTCGTGCACGTCGACGCAGACAAACTTGCGCTTCTTCTCCACGTCGGTGATGACGTAGTTGATCGTCACCTCAGCCGCGGTGCCGGCGGTGGTGGGCACGGCGATGGTGAAGACGGTCTTGTTCTTCGTCGGCGCAACGCCCTCCAGGGAGCGCACGTCCGCAAACTCCGGATTGTTGATGATGATGCCGACGGCCTTCGCGGTGTCCATGGAGGAGCCGCCGCCGATGGTCACGATGCAGTCCGCGCCGCAGGCCTTGAAGGCCGCCACGCCGGAAAGCACGTTCTCGATGGTCGGGTTCGGCTTGATCTCGCTGTACACGGTGTAGGCAAAGCCGGCCTTGTCCAGCAGGTCGGTCACCTTCGCCGTCACGCCGGCCTTGACCAGCGCGGGGTCGGAGCAGACAAACGCCTTCTTGTAGCCGCGGGAGGTGAGCTCCGGCACGATGTTCTCAATCGCGCCCTTGCCGTGATAGGAAATGGGGTTCAAAACGATACGATTCGCCATGGGAAACGCCCTCCTTAACATGCTGTTTGACAATGAATGGGCAGCCAAAGCTGTCTGTGTTCTGTCTTTTCGACAGTTTTTTGTCAATTCCTGCATATTTCTCAGAAAAATCTATTTTTCCTTCTGTGCGGGGCGGCCCCCCCTTCTCCGCTTCGCGCATAGGAAAGCCATGCAGAAGAAAATCCTCATGATGCAGAAAAAGACGCCCGGAATCTCCGAGCGTCTTTGCTTATATCCATTTGCGGGAGAGAATCAGTACATCTCCTTGACCTCGACGTCGCGGTAGCGCGGCATGCCGGTACCGGCCGGGATGATCTTGCCGATGATGACGTTCTCCTTGAGGCCGACGAGGTGATCCTCCTTGCCCTTGATCGCGGCCTCGGTGAGCACGCGGGTCGTCTCCTGGAAGGAGGCGGCGGAGAGGAAGGACTCGGTGGCCAGGGCCGCCTTGGTGATGCCCAGCAGGATGCGCTTGGCCACGGCCGGACGGCCGCCCGCCATGATCGTCTTCTCGTTCTCCTTCTCGAAGTGGAAGATATCGACCATGGAGCCGGGGAGCATGTTGGTGTCGCCGGCGTCCTCGACGCGGACCTTGCGCAGCATCTGATGGACGATGACCTCGATGTGCTTGTCGCCGATGCCGACGCCCTGCAGGCGGTAGACCATCAGGACCTCCTTGAGCAGGTGCTCCTGAACGGCCTTGACGCCGAGGATGCGCAGCAGGTCGTGCGGGTTGATCTGGCCCTCGGTCAGCTCGTCGCCCGCCACAACGCGGTCGCCCTCCTTCACCTTCAGGCGGCTGCCGTAGGCGATCGGATAGGCCTTCATGGTGCCGTCGTCGGAGGTGATGATCAGCTCGCGCTTCTTCTTGTTCTCGCCCAGGGAGATGGTGCCGGAGATCTCCGCCAGCATCGCCTCGCGCTTGGGCTTGCGGGCCTCAAACAGCTCCTCGACGCGCGGAAGACCCTGCGTGATGTCCTTCTCGGAGGCCACGCCGCCGGTATGGAAGGTACGCATCGTCAGCTGCGTGCCCGGCTCGCCGATGGCCTGCGCCGCGACGATGCCGACCGCCTCGCCGATGTTGACGTAGCCGCCGTGGGCCAGGTTCTGGCCGTAGCACTTGACGCACACGCCGGTCTCGTTGCGGCAGGTCAGCACGGAGCGGATCTGCACGGCCTTGATGCCGCAGGCGACGATCTCGTTGCCCTTGTCGTAGGTGATCATCTCGTTGCACGGCACGATCACCTCGCCGGTCGCCGGATTGACGACGTCCTCGGCGGCCACGCGGCCGACGATGCGGTCGATCAGCTTCTCGATCGGGTCGCGCTCGGAGCCGATGGCGGTCACGGTGATGCCGCGGATCTTCTCGCGGCGCGCGGCGAAGCAGTCCTCCTCGCGCACGATGACCTCCTGAGAGACGTCAACGAGGCGGCGGGTCAGATAGCCCGAGTCCGCGGTACGAAGCGCCGTATCGGACAGCGCCTTGCGGGAGCCGTGCGAGGACTGGAAGAATTCGAGAACCGTCAGGCCCTCGCGGAAGTTCGCCTTGACCGGCATCTCCAGCGGACGGCCGGTCGGGGAGGCCATCATGCCGCGCATGCCGGCCAGCTGGGAAACCTGGGAAATGGAGCCACGGGCGCCGGAGTCCGTCATCATGCGAATCGGGTTGAACTCGTCCATGTGGTCCATGATCTTGGCCTTGACGTCGTCGGTGGTCTTGGACCAGACGTCCACCACGCGGTTGTAGCGCTCCTCGTCGGTCAGCATGCCGCGCTTGAAGAGCTTCTCGATCTGGCGCACGCGCTTCTCCGCGTCGTCCAGGATCGGCTTCTTCTCCGGCGGCACGATGACGTCGGACACGGCGACGGTGACCGCGCCGATGGTGGAGTACTTGTAGCCCATCGCCTTCACG
>JBJEUH010000139.1:0-3308 GCA_051883735.1 Candidatus Ventricola sp. | reverse complement strand
CAGCTCGAGAATGACCATCTCGGCGGCGTCGCCGCGGCGCGGGCCCTTCTTGAGGATGCGGGTGTAGCCGCCGGCGCAGTTCTTCTCCGCGTTGCGGGCCTTGTACTTCGGGCCGATCTCGCGGAAGAGCTTCTCGACGCACGGATACTTGTTGTCCTTCGTGCGCGCGGCATAGGCGCTCTTGGACTCGTCGTCCTGCTTCGCTTCCTTCACGTCGTACAGATACGCCATGATCTGACGGCGGGCGTGCAGCTTGCTCGGGGCGTCGTTCTGGACGGTCACGGTGACCGTCTGGCCCTTGTCATTGTTGAAGGTCTTCTCGACCTGCACATTGTTGTCACACTCGTTGATCGCCAGGGTGATCAGGCGCTCCGCCATGGAACGGACTTCCTTCGCGCGGGCGAGGGTGGTTTCGATGCGGCCGTACCAGATCAGATTGGTCACCTGGTTACGAATGAGCGCCTTGCGCTGGGCAGCGTTGCGGCAGCCGAGTTTACGCTGAGCCATGTTGTTTTTCCTCCTATTTCAGCCCGCCTCCTGCAAATACGGTTCTTCACGCGGCAGGACGAACGCCTGTCCGCGTTTGCAGGCAGGCGCCCTCACCGCCGCGCCCATATTTCCCTTAGGCGCGACCTTAGTGAGCCCTTTCGGGCAGGTTTTTATCAGTAAGCCGGTTTGCCGGATTACTCGTCATTGGCACGCAGAGCGAGCCCCAGAGCGGCGAGCTTCTGCTCGACCTCTTCAAGAGACTTCTTGCCCAGGTTGCGAACCTTCATCATGTCCTCCTGGTTGCGCTGCACCAGCTCGGCGACGGTGTTGATGCCGGCGCGCTTGAGGCAGTTGTACGCGCGAACAGAGAGGTCAAGCTCCTCGATGGTCATCTCCAGGACCTTCTCGCGGTGATCGTCTTCCTTCTCGTTAAAGCCGATGGTCACCACCTGATCGGTCAGATCCATGAACAGCTTCAGGTGGCCGCACAGGATCTTCGCGGAGGTCGAGATCGCCTCGTCCGGCAGGATGCTGCCGTCGGTCCACACCTCGAGGGTCAGGCGATCGTAATCCGTTTCCTGGCCGACGCGGGTGTTCTCGACGGTGTAGTTCACCTTGCGGATCGGGGTGAAGATGGAATCCGTCGGGATCACGCCGATGGGCATGTTCGGATTCTTGTTCTTGTCAGCGCTGACGTAGCCGCGGCCCTTCTCCAGGGTCAGGTGCATGATCAGATCCGCATCCTCGTTGAGGGTGGCGATGTGCAGATCGCGGTTGATCACCTCGATCTGGTCGTCCACCTCCAGCGCGGCGGCAGTCAGCTCACACGGGCCCTTGACGTTGATGGACACCGTCTTCGGGCCGTCGCAATACAGCTTGGCAGAAAGCTCTTTCAGGTTGAGGATGATCTCTGCAACGTCTTCCTTGATGCCGGGCACGGCGGAAAACTCATGCTGGATGCCCTCAATACGGATGCTGGAAACGGCGACGCCCGGCAGAGAGCTCAGCAGGACGCGGCGCAGGGAATTGCCCAGCGTCTGGCCAAAGCCGTGCTCAAGCGGTTCGACGACGAACTTGCCGTAGCTCTCGCCCGATTCCACGCGTTCGATGCGGGGCTTTTCGATTTCGATCATTAGGCAGATTCCTCCTCACAGTTGCCGTGAAAAAACCGTAGCAAACATCTCGTGAGCAGTCTATTAACGAGAATAGAGCTCGACGATGAGGTGCTCCTCGATCGGGCAATCGATGTCCTCACGAGCCGGCATGGCCTCGACCTTGCCGGTCAGGTTCTGGGCGTCAAACGTGAGCCACTTCGGGGTCACAACGCCGGTGCCCTCGCGCAGGGCCTTGAAGCCCGCCTGCTCCTTGGAGCGCTCGCGCAGGGTGATCACGTCGCCGACCTTCACGGAATAGGACGGGATGTCCACCTTCTTGCCGTTGACCAGGATATGGCCGTGCACGATGACCTGACGGGCCATGCGGCGGGTCTTGGCGAGGCCAAGGCGATAGATGACGTTGTCAAGGCGCAGCTCGAGGAGCTTCAGCAGGTTCTCACCGGTGATGCCCTTCATGTTGGCCGCCTTGAGGTAGTACTTGTGGAACTGCTTCTCAAGCACGCCGTAGACGAACTTGACCTTCTGCTTCTCCCTCAGCTGGGTGCCGTACTCGGAAACCTTCTTGCGCTTGTTGCCGCCCGGGTTGCGGGTAGACTTCTTATTGCCATAGCCCATGACCGCCGGGGAAACGCCGAGGCTGCGGCACTTCTTGGCGATCGGCTCCTTATTGTTAGCCATTACTTTCGTCCTCCTTACAAAACCTTACACGCGACGGCGCTTCGGCGGACGGCAGCCGTTGTGCGGAATCGGCGTCACGTCCTTGATCATGTTGACCTCCAGGCCGGCAGCCTGCAGGGAACGAATCGCAGCCTCACGTCCGGAGCCCGGGCCCTTGACGTAGACCTCAACGGTCTTCAGGCCGTACTCCATGGCCGCCTTGGCGGCGGTCTCAGCAGCGGTCTGCGCAGCGAACGGCGTAGACTTCTTGCTGCCGCGGAAGCCGAGGCCGCCAGCGGAAGCCCAGCTCAGCGCATTGCCCTGGGTATCGGTCAGGGTCACGATGGTATTGTTGAAGGAAGAGCGGATGTGCGCGGCGCCGCGCTCCACGACCTTGCGCTCGCGGCGCTTGCGGACGACCTTCTTCAGCGACTTCTTGGGTGCCATTGTCAATCACTCCTCTTACTTCTTCTTCTTGCCGGCGATGGTGCGCTTCGGGCCCTTGCGGGTACGGGCGTTCTGCTTGGTGTTCTGGCCGCGGACCGGCAGGCCCTTGCGGTGACGAACGCCGCGGTAGCAGCCGATTTCCATCAGGCGCTTGATGTCCAGGCCGATATCGCGGCGCAGATCGCCCTCGACCTTCAGGTTGTGCTCGATGTATTCACGGATCTTGTTGACGTCCTTCTCCGTCAGGTCCTTGACGCGGGTGTCCGGGTTGACGCCGGTCGCCGCAAGGATATCCTGAGAGGTCTTCAGGCCGATGCCGAAGATATACGTCAGTCCGATTTCGACCCGCTTCTCACGAGGCAGGTCAACGCCAGAAATACGTGCCATGGTGTTACCTCCGAATCATTTGATAGTGCTCTGCTGAAAGCGTATTAGCCCTGCTTCTGCTTGTGCTTGGGGTTCTCGCAGATCACCATGATGCGGCCCTTACGCTTGATGACCTTGCACTTCTCACAGATAGGCTTGACAGACGGTCTAACCTTCATTTGTCCGTTCCTCCTCGAATTTGTTTTCTCAACCCTTGCTGCGCCAGGTGATGCG
>JBJEUH010000138.1:0-17417 GCA_051883735.1 Candidatus Ventricola sp. | reverse complement strand
AGGAAGCAGTTGAGCACGCCGCCAAAGCCGATGCCGATCATGGAATAGGTCGCGCTGCCCTCGGAGCGCAGGCACATGTTCAGGATAAAGCTGCCGATCATGAACGGCGCGGCATACAGGACATAGGTCGCATACTGAATGGAATATTCACGGCAGGAATCCGTCGCGCCCAGCAGATCGACCAGCGGCCGCATGAACAGGCGGCAGGCGATCATGAAGATCAGGCCCGCCCCGATGCCGGTGAAAAACGAGGTGGAGAGGACGCGGTTGGCGTCTTCCTCCCGCTTCGCGCCCAGCAGCCTGGCGATGTAGGAGCATGCGCCCGCGCCGATCAGGCTGCCGATCAGGGTGATCGTCCGTTCAAGCGAGTTGTTGACGCCGACGGCAGCCGTGGCATTGGTGCCCAGCGTCGAAACGAAGTATGTATCGACCAGATTGTAGATCGTCGTGATCAGCTGCGCGACAATCGTCGGAATCGCCATGCGCGGAATCAGAGTACGGATGTTCTCGTTGAGCATCGCGTTCTTCTTTTCTGCGCTGATTTGCCTTGCCATTGGAAAGCCCCCATTCTTTGTTATGTCAATCTTCTGCGCCAGGCACCGGCCTCGCGCACAGAGTCAGAAGATTTACAGCATACCGGCAGCCGGAATGATGCTCCGCTTGCGCCTTTCTGCTCTCCGGATCAGAACACCTGGGCCTGCAGCCCTCCGCCCTGCGAAGGGCCGCAGCGCGTCTCAGGCGTCCTCATTCTCCATGACGCCCTGAGGAAGCGAACGATAGACGAAGAGAATCCCGCCTGCCAGCACAGATGACGCCAGGAAGCTGAGCGGAACCAGCACATCGGCGGGCGTCGCCGCCGTCCCGATCAGCTGGGCTGCGGCCGCCAGGGCGGCCCACAGCAGCAGCGCCGCGTGGAAGAAGGAGCCCAGCATCATCTTGGTGTTCACATCCTGAAAATCCTGGCACGTCATTTTGTCCTTCGTCAGGCAGAACTGGCAGACGCCGAACGCCTCCACCAGCATCGCGGCCAGCGCCATGGTGCCCGGCAGCGCGACCAGCCTGGAGTAGGTCAGCGGCGAATCCGCCAGCGCGCCGAGCAGATCAATCGCCACGCTCAGCACGAACAGAAGGGCGCAAAACCGCTTGGTTCGCCGGACGGTCGCCTTGTCCGCACGCCAGATGTGCCACTTGCCGATGTAGACATAGCGGATGACGTACCCCTTTTTGTTCTGCGCAGGCTCCTTGACCGCCCTGAAATTCTCCTCAAACGTGCTTCGATAGCTTGCCATGGCATTCACCTTCCGGCGCGAGGCCTCATCGTTTTTTTACAGCTGATTGATCTCACGGACCTTGTTGCAGGCGACGAAATGTCCTTCGCCGACCTCCTGCAGACGGACGTCGGCCTTGCAGCTCTCATCCGCATAGGGGCAGCGCAGCGCGAAGCAGCAGCCGGGGCCCGGATTGATGGGCGATTTGATTTCGCCCTTGAGCAGGATTCTCTGCTTGCGGTGATGGATGTCCGTCGTCGGGATCGCGGAGAACAGCGCCTTCGTATACGGATGGAGCGGATGCGCGAAGAGCTCATTTTTCTCGCTCTTTTCCACCATCTGCCCCAGATACATCACGCAGATCTGATTGGAGATGTGCTTGACGACCGACATGTCGTGCGTGATGAACAGATAGGTCAGGCCCATCTTCTCCTGCAGATCCATGAGCAGATTGAGAATCTGCGCCTGAATCGAGACGTCCAGCGCCGATACCGGCTCGTCACAGACGATGAATTTGGGATTGAGCGCCAGCGCACGCGCGATGCCCACGCGCTGACGGCGGCCGCCGTCCAGCTCATGCGGATAGGACATGCGCAGGCGCTTCTCGATGCCCACCGTATCCATCAGCTCGTGGATGCGGTCCCTCAGCTGCTCGCGGCTCATGCCGCCCACGAGCCTCAGAGGCTCCTCGATGATGTCCTGCACGGTCTGGCGCGGATCCAGCGAGGAAAACGGGTCCTGGAAGATCATCTGGACGTCCCTGCGGAAGTCAACAAGCTCCCGCTTGCCAAGGTGCGTGACGTCCTTCCCCTTGTAGAAGATCTGTCCGTCGGTCGCTTCATTCAGGTGGATCAGCGTGCGGCCGAGCGTGGACTTGCCGCAGCCGCTCTCGCCGACCAGGCCGACGGTTTCACCCTCCATGATGCTGAAGGAAACGTCGTCCACCGCATGCACCATGCCGCCCGCGGTCTTGAAATACGTCTTGAGCCCCTTCACTTCCATTAACGCCGACATGGCTTGTCCTCCTCTCCGCCGGTCATCCAGCACCTGCTGAAATGCCCGGGCGCAACCTCCACCATCTGGTCCTTGTCAAATTCCCTGCACCGCCCGCAGGCATGCGGACAGCGGTCCAGGAAATCGCAGAAGCGGCGAACCTCCGAAGGATCGGGCGGCAGCCCCTCGATCGGCGTCAGCCTGCGCACGTCCTTCTCCAGATCCGGCAGGGCGGCAAACAGCCCCTGGGTGTACGGATGGGTCGGATGATCGAAGACGGCCTCCTTGGTGCCGCTCTCCACGATCTTGCCGGCGTAGATGACGCAGACCTTGTCGCAGACCTCCGCGACGATGCCCAGATCGTGCGTGATCAGGATCATGGCCGTGCCCAGATCCTCGCGCAGGGTCTTGATCAGATCGAGCACCTGCGCCTGGATCGTCACATCCAGCGCCGTCGTCGGCTCGTCGGCGATCAGCACCTTGGGCGAGCAGGCCAGGGCCAGCGCGATGACCACGCGCTGCTTCATGCCGCCGGAGAACTGATGCGGATACTCGTCCGCGCGGTCCGGGCTGATGCCCACCAGCTTAAGCATGTCGATGGCCACGCTCCTGGCCTCGGCCTTGCTGCAGCCGTGATGCGCCTGGTAGCCCTCGGCGATCTGCGAGGCCACGGTCTTGACCGGGTTGAGCGCCGTCATGGGATCCTGGAAGATCATGGAGATGTGCTCGCCGCGAAGCGCGCGCAGCTCGGCGTCGTTCATTTTGAGGACGTCCTTTCCCTCATACAGGATCTCGCCGGCGACGTTCTCCACCGAGTATTCCGGCAGGATGCGCAGGGACGCGCGGGCAATGGACGTCTTGCCGGCGCCGGTCTCGCCCACCAGGCCCAGCGTCTCTCCGGCCTTCAGGTCAAAGGAGACCCCATTGACCGCATGGATGATGGAATCCCCCGAATGGTACTCCACCACCAGGTTCCGGACCTCAAACAGGGCCTCTTCCTTTTTGATTTCTGTCATGGTGCCACCTCGTCAATTCTTGAGCGTCGGATCCAGCGCATCGCGGAACGCGTCGCCGATCAGGTTGAAGCTGAGAACCGTAATGACGATGAAGATGCCGGGGACGATGACCATGTGCGGATAGTCGCGGATATAGTCGCGCGCCTCGGAAAGCATGGCGCCCCATTCCGGCTTGGGCGCCTTGACGCCCAGACCCAGGAAGCTCAGGGAGGAGGAGGTCAGACCGTTTCGGCTGATGGTCATGGCGATCTCCACGATGACCGGCGAAACAGAGTTGGGAATGATGTGCTTGGCGATGACCTTCCACGTCGGGCAGTTGATCGTCCTGGCCGCCTGGATGTACTCCATGTTCACAATGCGCAGGATGTTGGCGCGCATCAGTCTGGCGAAGCCCGGAATGCCCGTGATGCCCAGCGCCAGGATGCACTTGTCCACGCCCGTGCCGAACACCGCGCAGAAGGCCATGGCCAGCACCAGCGTGGGGAACGCCTGGAAAATATCCAGGAAGCGCATCACGCAGGAATCGACAAACCCGCCGAAATATCCCGCGACGGCGCCCAGCAAGATGCCCAGCACAGCCGACATCGCCGTCGCGGCGATGCCGATGATCAGCGTATAGCGCGCGCCGTACAGCACGCGGGAGAGCAGATCGCGGCCCATCTGGTCGGTGCCCAGCAGATGATTGGCGTTGGGCGTCTGATACCACTCCATGATGTTGAATTCGTCGTACTTATACCGGCAGATATACGGCGAAAGGAAGCAGAGCACGACGATCAGCGCCAGCAGGACCATGCCTGTGACAGCGCCCTTGTTGTGCGAAACGCTGCGCCACACATAGGCAAACGAGCCGGGCTTGAGGCTCTTTTCCTTGCGGTGATGTCTTCCGCGCCTTTCCTTGATGCTGCCGTCGGGCAGGATGACCTCATTGTGGATGCGATGCTCCTTGTGCTCATGGCCGTGATTCTCTTCACGCATGGAGGGTCACCTTCTTTCTCTTGCTGGAGGAGGCGTACTGGGCCTTGATGCGGGGATCGACCCAGGCGTAGAGCAGGTCGGTCAGCAGCATGATGACGGAGAACGTGAAGGCGATGAAGATGATGCCGCCGGTGCAGGCGTTGTAGTCGCGGCTGTTGATCGCGTTGACCAGATACTGGCCGATGCCCGGGATCGAGAACACGACCTCCACGATCGTGGCGCCGCCCAGCATGCTGCCAAAGCGCATGCCGATGACGGTCAGAATCGGGATCAGCGCATTGGGCAGCGCATGCTGATACACGACGTCGCGCTCCTTGAGGCCCTTCGAGCGGGCCGTCGTGATGTAATCGGAGCGGATGACCTCCAGCATGCTGGCGCGCACCTGACGCGTAAAGCCCGCAAGGCCTCCGAGCGAGTTGGCGATGGTGGGCAGGATGAAGTGCTTCCACGAGGAGGCGCCGGAGGACGGCAGCCATTTGAGGCCCAGCGAGAACGCGAGCACCAGCAGCAGCGCCGTCCAGAAGCTCGGCATGCAGTCAAACAGCAGCGTCACCAGCAGCGAGACCTTGTCGCCCAGGCTGTTGGCGTGCACCGCCGTATAGATGCCCAGCGGCAGACCGACGATGACCGTGAGCAGGATGCTGTACACGGCGATATAGAACGTGTAGGGGAAGCGCTTGGTCAGCTCGTACTTGATGTCCGTGCCCGAGATCAGGCTCTTGCCGAAGTCAAAGTGAAGGAACAGATTGGAGATGTACTCCGTGAGGCGGACGATGAAGGGACGGTTCAGGCCCATCGCCTCCCGCTTGAGTTCGATTTCCTCCTGCGTATGAACGCCCGAGCCCAGCGCCAGCTGCGCAGGATCGCCGGGAACGAAGTTCATCAGGGAGAACATGATGATTCCGACCGCAAGCAGCAGGGGAATCATGATCAGCAGTCTTTTGATCACATAGCGTACCATATCCTATCTCCTTTTCTGTCGGTCCTGAAGCTTGCCATAGACGGCCGTTGATCCGCAGCCGCCTGATGATAGAAAATCGGCCGGTGAAAGGCGGGCTTCCACCTCCCACCGGTCGATAAGGGGGATTTATTCAGGAACCGGCGTAACGAATGGGGGATAAACCTTCAGTGAAGCGTGTGGAAATCACTCGGCGAAGGTCATGGCGTTGAGCACCGGATTGAGCTTCTGCAGGCAGATGTCCTCAATGCTGCTCTTGGTCACGATCGAGCGGATCTCCGTGTACAGGCCGCGCATGTAGCACTTCTCCACCACATAGTCGTGGAAGGCGCGCATGTTCGCTTCGCTGCGGTCAGCGCTGGCGGCGGCCAGGAGCTGCTGCAGGGTCGGGTCGATGGTGAAGCCCTGCGTGCCCTGATCGCCATAGTTCTTCTCAGAGAAGAGGTTCTCCCAGAAGTGGGTGGTGAAGTCGGCGATCATGTCGGAGTACTCGGCGATATCCCACGCGGTCGGGTCGCTCTGATAGGTGCTGCGCACGGAGCGGTCCATCGCCAGGATCTCCATGTTGATGCCGATCTGGCCGAGCATCATCTGCATCACCTGATACGGGCCCTGCGGCGCCTGAGCGGTGTTGAGCAGGCGGACGGTCAGCTCGCCCTCGCCGTAGCCGGCGGCAGCCAGGTATTCCTTGGCCTTGGCGATGTCGTAGGTGAAGTACTCCTCAGTATCCCACGCCTGCACATAGTCCGGCGCGAGGTTCGGCGCGACGTCGTGGGAGACGATGCCCGCGCTGGAGCCGCCGCCCATCAGGATGGTCATGGCGTCGATGCCGTAGGCGATCGCCTTGCGGACGTTCTCATCCTGGCACGGGGAATTCTCGCTGGTGTTGAAGATCAGGTACTGGGACATGGCGTTCATGTACTCGGTGACGTTGAAGCCCTCGCCGAAGCGGGCAACGTCGGTGGCGCTGATCTCCGCCATATCGACCTCGCCGTTCTCCAGGGCGACGGTGCGCATGGAGGCCTCGCCGATGCAGCGCACGACGATGGTCTTCACGTTCTGCTTCTCGGCATAGGCGAGATTCTCGGTCTTCCAGTAGTCCTCGCGGGCGGTCATCGTGATGGAGGAGCCCGTCTCAACGCCGGTCACCGCATACGGGCCGGTGCAGGCGGGATTGGACTCGATCTCATCCTGGGACGCGCTCTCGTACCAGTCCTTGGACACGATGGAGCAGCCGCAGAGGACTTCCTCGATGGCGCCCTCGGTGGCGTCCTTCAGCTTGAGGGTCAGGCTGTAATCGCCGGTGGCCTCGGAGGACGCGTAGTACAGGCCGATCTCCGTCACATAGCCCAGCTGAGCGAGCTTGTCGTAGCTGTACACCACGTCGGCGGCGGTGATGGCATTGCCCTTGCTGTCCGTGATGCCCTCGTTGAGCTCGACGGCGTAGGTCACGTCATCCACCTTGGTGACGCTCTTGGCCGCGACCATCTCCAGCTCGCCGGCGGACAGCGCCGCGCCGATGAACGGACGATAGCACAGATGCGTCCACATGATGGTCTCGCACCAGTCGCGCACGGAGCCTGCGGTGCCCCACGGGCCGATGGTGAAGGAGTCGTCGTCGATGGCGACGGTGACGCTCTCGGGCGCTGCGAAGGCAGTCCCGAATGTGGTCAGCACCATCATCAGGGCGATGACCAGAGCAAGCAGTTTCTTCATACAAGATACCTCCCTAAAATTGATTTGGGGTTTTGCTGTATTCAATCTATCAGATTGCTCCGGCATAATCAATTCTCATTTATTTTTCTTCATTTCCCGAATAGAAACAAAACCGGGACCCATTCCTCCCTCCGGCGCGCCGCTGCGTGGGCGCGCATCCCGTTCATCTGAGGGCAGAGGCTCCGGCTTTGAGCGCCGCAAAGCAAAAACGCAGGCCCATTTTTTGCCCGCGCAGACGTCTCTTCCTATTAAGATTGTCATCTGTCCATCCGCCGGGCTTCCCCCGGACAGGCGCTTTCAGGCCCGTCAGGCGTCAGGTCTTCCTTTGTGATTCATATCCATTTTTCATTCGACGATTTTGTTTCCATTTTGGAAACGATGCGCGATCGATTGTGCAAAGCGAGCATGTTTTTTGCCCTTGCATTATCATTTGAGATGATTTATACTTTTCTCAGAACATTCAGAATCGCATGTATTCACCATACCGTACCAAAGAGTTTCCCCCTTGCCGTGATTCGTTTCAGGAGGCAACTATGGAAATCAGCATGCTTGAGGAATTCGTCCAGCTCGTGGAAACCTGCAATTTTCAGGAAACAGCCGCGCGCATGAACATCTCCCAGTCTGCGCTCACCAAGCACATTCACAAGCTCGAGGAGGAGCTGGATATCACCCTGTTCGACCGCTCTCAGCGCAGCATACAGGTCAACAGCTACAGCCAGCGCTTCTATCCCCACGCCAAGCAGATCATTCAGATCTATCACGATGCCGTCGCCAGCCTGCACGAACTGAACCAGAAGGAGAACAATCAGTTCACGGTCGCGTACAACCCCTTCGTGGGCCAATACGGTCTGGTGGATACGATTGCCGAGTTCTCCCGGAAGCACCCGGAGCACCACATCGTGACCACGGAAAGCTACAGCTCGATCAGCCTGCTGGAGAACAAGAAATGCGATTTCGCCTTTGTCAGCGAGGTCGAGGCCGAATCCAAGTCGGAGAACACCAACTACAACAAGCTCATCTACCGCTCCGACCATCTCGCCGTCGTCGTGCCGGACGGGCATCCCTTGGCGGAGAATGAGCGCGTCACGTTTGATCAGCTCCGGGGCGAACGGTTTGTCCTCCATTCCAGCCACACGGATACGGCGCATGACGAGACCCAGAAGTTTCTGGATCTGTGCAGGGAGCATCACTTTGTGCCCGACGTCGTCGGCGAATCCAAATTCACCTCCACCGTGCTCCGCTATGTGCGCTCAGGCCGAGGGATCGCCGTCCTCAACCGGATGCACATCCCCAAGGACGTCGGTCAGATTCACATCATCGACTTCTCGCCGACTGTCCGGTCCTACATCTATCTGATGTACCGCCGCAAGCTGTCCACGCCCTGCGCGATGGATTTTCTTCATTTCATCATCGATCAATGCAGCTATTGACCGCAGCGCCTCTGCGCGGTCTCCTGTGCTGACAGCAAAAAGCGCCTTCTGCCGCGATTCAGCGACAAAAGGCGGCTTTTTTTGATCTATCCGACTGTGCGTCAGCCGATACCATTCGGTCCGGGAAGCGCAGGCATCTCAGTCGCGATGATGCATGCTGCGGCACACCTTTTCCATGCACGTCAGAAGGGCGCTCTTTTCATCCTCTCCGAGGCAGGAAAATACCTCGCGGTGAAACGCGGCCGCCTGTTCGCCCTGCGCCCCGTCCTCCTGCCTGCGGATCGCATGCCCCAGCTCCCGGATGCTCATGGCGAGCTTGCTTTCCAGCGGAAGCTCGTGATATGCCGCGCCCTGTTCGGCGTGCCTTCTTCCGCCGTGGCCGTCATGACTGCCATGACCGTCCCGACCGCCATGACCGTCCCGACCGCCCTCCTCGCGGGCGTTGCGGGCAGGCAGCACCCCGGTCCGGGCATATTCCCTTCCTCTTTCGCAGTGCACGTCATTCAGCGCGCAATGTCTCCCGCATCCCGGGCAGACTTCGTTCATGATGAATCTCTCCTTTCGTTTTCCATCATCGCCATGCGGCGTTTTCATTTCCGGCTGTCATCTTGATGCTCATGCCGGTGATGGCCATGTTCCCTTTGGCGCTGGCCGACGGCGGCGCCATATTCCTGCGCCCACGCGGCGTCGACCTTCTGCAAAAGGCTCGCCAGCTGCGCCTTTTCCTCCTCGGACAGGCAGACAAACATGTGTGCATGGCGCTCCTTCTGCTCCTGCGACGCCTGACGGGCCGCCGCCTCGCCCTCCTGTGTCAGGGTGATGTTGGTCGTGCGTTTGTCGTTCTCATTGGGCGTGCGCAGGATCAGCCCGGCCGCCTCCAGCTTGCCGATCACCTCGCTGGCAGAGCCAGGCTGGATGTGGAGCCGCTCGGTCAGCTCGCTCTGCGTGATCCTGCCGGCCTTCTGCACGATCATCAGGATTCTCTTCTGGCTGCCCCGGCCTTCTGATGCGCCGCGCAGCATATGTCCGATATCGCGCAGGTATCTGACAAGCTGAGCATGGATATCCTGTTCTCCGTTCATCCGTCATTCCTCCCGATCTGAGACGATCTCCTGCCATGATCCCGCCGTCCGCAGCGATCCAGCTATTTTTAAAGGTACCTTGGGTTTATTCTAGCACGACCGCAGAAAAGTGTCAAGGTACCTTTTTATAAATTTCATGCGGCATGCGCCTCGGCAGATTGCACGGGAACCGCCTTGAGAATTGGGATATTCTGTGGTATAATGATCGGACAACTGACCACTTGGTTGAATACGTGCGATGGATATGTCCGCTGTTGTTGATTTTGTATAACGTCGGATGGGAAAGGATGCGCCATGGAAACGGTGAAGAAGCCCCGCAAGCTGCCCGAGCAGATTGCCGACAAGCTCAGAGAGATGATCATTCAGGAAGAGATGAAGACCGGCAGCAAGCTGCCCGCCGAGGCGGAGCTGATGGTCCGCTTCGGCGTGAGCCGCTCCACGGTGCGCGAGGCCGTCAAGATCCTGCAGACGGAGCACATCGTCGATATCCGTCAGGGGCAGGGCACATTCCTGTGCGCCATGCCGGGCCTGGCGGACGATCCGCTCGGGCTGCGCTTTGCCGATCAGGAGGAGCTGATCGCGCAGCTGCTGGAAACCCGGCTGCTCATCGAGCCGAACGTCGCGGCGCTGGCCGCGCAGCGCAGGACGGAGGAGCACCTGCAGGAGATGAAGACGCTGCTGGACAGGATGGACAACGCCTATCTGCACGGGGAGAACTACACGCCCTACGACGCGCAGTTCCACTCCGTCATCGCCAGCTGCACCGGCAACGACGTGATGAAGCGCCTGCTGCCCACGATTCATGAGTCCATCCGCGCGGGCTATCAGCACACCCGCCGCGTGGAGGGCAGCTATCAGCGCGCAAGCCAGTGCCATCTGGAAATGTACCGCGCCATCATGGAGCACGACAGCGAGCGCGCGCGCCAGGCGGCGCAGCGCCACATGGTGCAGACGATGCACGACTCGGGCGTCGAGGTGCCGGGGGTTTTGACCCGATGAAGATCATCGCGCGCATAAGAAGCGACTTCAAGGAAAAGTTCGGCATTCCGCGTCAGAGCGGCCTCGTGCCGCAGACGCGCGCAACGATCGTCTTCGAGCCGGAATACCGCAATGCGGACGCGCTGCGCGGCATCGACGGCTATTCGCACCTGTGGCTCATCTGGTCGTTCTCCAGGGCGGAGCGGGAGAGCTGGTCGCCCACGGTGCGCCCGCCGCGCCTGGGCGGCAACACGCGCATGGGCGTGTTCGCCACGCGCTCCCCGTTCCGTCCCAACGCCATCGGGCTCTCCTGCGTGACGCTGGAAGAGATCCATCTGCACACGCCGCAGGGGCCTGTGCTCGTCGTCGGCGGCGCGGATCTGCTGGACGGCACGCCGATTTACGACATCAAGCCTTACCTGCCGCACATCGACAGCCATCCCGAGGCGCGCGGCGGCTTTGCCGCAGAGCATGCAAATGATGGGCTGAGCGTGGATTTTCCGCAGGCGCTGCTTGAAAGAATCGACGCGGACAAGCGGGAGGCGCTGCTGGGCGTGCTCGCCGGCGATCCCCGGCCGTCGTATCAAAACGATCCTACGCGCGTGTACGGCGTGCGCTATGCGCGCTACAACGTGCGCTTCACCGTGGCGGGCGGCACGCTGACCGTCTGCGATGTGATCGACTTGAAAAGCAGCGGGCTGTAAGCGCGAAGCGGAGAAGGGATACTCCCTCAGAAGGGAGCCTGAACACTGCATAAAGCCTCCCTCTTGAGGGAGGGGACCATCCGCAGGATGGTGGAAGGAGTGATTCCCCTATGGGACTGCAGATTTATGCCGGAAAAGGCTTTGATACCCAGAAGGCCGAGCGCTTTTTCAAGGAGCGCCGCATCGCCTATCAGCGCGTGGACGTGCTCAAATACGGCATCGGCAGGCGTGAGCTGGAGAGCGTGGCCGCGGCCGTGGGACTTGATGCGCTGTGCGACAAAAGCAGCAAGGCCTTCCGCGAGAGCGTCATCGCCTATACGCAGAGCCGGGAGACGATTCTCGCCGGCCTGTTGGAAAAGCCGCAGCTTCTGTGCCTTCCCATCGTGCGCAACGGCAAAAAGGCCACCGTCGGCGTCTGTCCGGACGTGTGGGAGAAGTGGATCGAAGACGGAATCAAATAAGGCGGGTTTTCATTGGACTTGCCTGAAGCAGCGGTACCGGAATCGCAATAGTCGCCTTCGGCTCCGCTGCGATTCTTGTACAGAGCGCTTCGCGCATGGGGGATACGTTGGGCTGCCGCCCAAACCTGCTCGGGGACACCGTCCCCGAACCCCTTCTTCGCTTCGCGCGGTTGAAAACAGGTTTTATTTTGAATGCAGGAGGCAGCATGGCAAAGAAAATCGCGCTCGTGACGGGCGCATCCGGCGGGATCGGCTCCGCGTGCGCGCGGGAGCTGGCAAAGCGGGGATACACGGTGCTCGTGCACGGCAACCGCGGGTTTGAGGCGGCAAAGGCGCTGGCGGGCGAGCTGTGCGCGGCGGGCATGGACGCGCACGCGGTCTGCTGCGACCTCGCCGACAGCCGCGCCGCGACGGCGATGTGCAGGGAGATTCTTCAACTGTATCACCATGTGGACGCGCTGGCGCTGTGCGCGGGCGTGTCGTATACGGGCCTGCTGACCGGCATGACGGACGAGGACTGGCACCGCGTGATGGACGTGAACGTCTCCGGCGCGTTCTATCTCATCCGCGCGCTCGCGCCGGACATGATTGCCCGCGGAAGCGGCGCCATCGTGACGATCTCGAGCATGTGGGGCAGGAGCGGCGCGTCGTGCGAGGCGGCGTACTCCGCAAGCAAGGCCGCGCTCATCGGGCTCACGCAGGCGCTGGCCAAGGAGCTCGGCCCCAGCGGCGTGCGGATGAACTGCATCGCCCCGGGCGTGATCGACACGCGCATGATGGACGAGCACAGCGAGGAAACCAAGCGGCAGCTGGCGGAGGAAACCCCGCTGGGCCGCCTGGGCACGGGGGAGGACGTCGCCAGGGCGGCCGCGTTCCTGCTCTCGCAGGACGCATCCTTCATCACGGGCCAGGTGCTCGGCGTGGACGGCGGATACCTGTGATGCACAGCAGCCCTCAGATTGAAAAAACTTTTCGCCAATCTCTGCACGGTTTCGCGCGAAAAATGAAGGAAACACGTCGGGAAAGCGTATAGATTGTGTACAGTCATGCACAGCGACCACAGGATATTGTGGATAAACGTCCGGTGTTCGGCAGGAGACCTGTGGATAAACTGCATTTTCCGTAAAAATCTGTTCGCCGAAAAAGCCTTGAAAACAAGGCTTTTTTTTGATATGATAGGGGCGTTGTCAAAAAAGTTATCCACAAGGAGAACATATTTTTCCACATCCTGTGGAGATTGATGTGGATATCCACAGGTTATCCACATGGATATGTGGCCTTCTTGTGCACAAGCATATGCAGTACCCTGTGGGTACGGCCAACACAACATACGGAGGATGCCTTCATGGATCATGTCGAGATTTGGGACAAAGCAAAGGCGCTGCTGCGCGAGGAGCTGGCCAACGTCTCCTATACCACCTGGATCGACCAGCCGCTCAAGCCGGTGTACGTCGTGGACGACAAGCTGGCGCTGGAGGTCATCAGCGAGTTTACGGAGAAGACCATCCGCGCGCGCTACCTGTCCATGATCACCGAGGCGGTCTCTCAGGTCGTCGGGCGCGAGATGTCCGTGGAGCTGATGAGCGTCAAGGAGCGCATCGCTTGGCAGGAGAGCCAGAAGAAGGAGGAGCAGAAGCCCCTTCAGGGCGTGAACACGTTCAACCCGAAGTCCACCTTTGACACGTTCGTCGTCGGCTCGTCCAACCGCTTTGCGCACGCGGCCTCGCTAGCCGTCGCGGAGGCGCCGGGCATGGCCTACAACCCGCTGTTTCTCTACGGCGGCGTGGGCCTTGGAAAGACGCACCTGATGCACGCCATCGGCCACTTCATCCAGGATCACTTTCCGAACATGCGCATGCTCTACCTGCCCAGCGAGATGTTCACCAACGAGCTGGTCGCCGCCATCAAGAACAACAAGAACGTCGAATTCCGCAACCGCTTCCGCAACGTGGACGTGCTGATGCTCGACGATATCCAGTTCATCGCGGGCCGAGACTCCACGCAGGAGGAGTTCTTCCACACGTTCAACGCCCTGCACTCCGCGGGCAAGCAGATCATCATCAGCTCCGATAAGCCGCCGCGCGAGATCGCGCGCCTGGAGGAACGCCTGCGCTCCCGCTTTGAGTGGGGCCTGATCGCCGACATCCAGAAGCCGGACTTCGACACCCGCATCGCCATCCTGCGCAAGAAGGCGGAGAACGAGGGTATCGAGATCGGCGACGACATGCTCGAATTGATCGCCGGGCGCGTGGAGAGCAACATCCGCGAGCTGGAGGGCTCGCTCATCCGCGTGAACGCCTACGCCAAGCTCAACCGCTGCGAGATCAACGAGGAGGTCATCGCCCACGCGCTGCACGACATCGCCGTCGTCCGCGATCCCAAGCGCATCACGCCGGACCTGATCATCGACTGCGTGGCCGACTATTACAATCTGAGCAGCGCTATGCTGCGCGGCAACTCCCGCAAGAAGGAGATTGCGCTGGCGCGCCACGTCGCAGTCTACCTCACCCGCGAGATGACCGGCCTCTCCCTGCCGCGCATCGGCGACGCGTTTGGCCGCGACCACTCCACGATCATCAACTCCTGCGAAAAGGTGGGTAAAATGCTCGACGAGGGCGGCGAGATGAAGGCCGCCATTGCGGACCTCAAGAAGATCATCACCGAGAAATAATTGAAAAGCTGTAAGCATATGAAAAACGGCCCTGCGCATTGACGAAGGGCCGGAAGTGATGTAAAATGTAGTCAAGAGGAAGCAGAGCCTCGTGCGGATTCATCCCGCAAAACAGAATGAAATGCAAAGCTCAAGCCGCCCAATGTAGTTGCAGCTACTCGGCGGCTTTTGCTTTACCTATCGCGGCCTAACAAGTAAACCGAGATGAGTAAGGAGAGCAAGGAAAGCATACAGCCCAACAGGCTGACTGCATCGCTGACGCTCATCACATCACCCCTTTCTTTTGTATCAACAAAAGCGGGGTAAACCGCGCGAGTCCTCTTGACTACGCAAACAGCATAGCACAGGAACGATCGAAAGGCAAGCTTCGCAGCTTCCTCCCATCGTTCCTTTTTCTGCGCCTTTCCGCGTGTCAAAATGCGCCGTTCGGGTCACACTAGCGCTAATTGAAGGAAAGGATCGGATGCAGCATGTCGCAAACCAGGCAGATTCGTCCCTTTGGAATCCGGGACAAGATCGGCTATCTCTTCGGTGATTTCGGCAACGACTTCACCTTTATTCTCTCCACGATGATCCTCATGAAATTCTATACGGACGTCATCGGCGTGTCCGCCGGCGTGGTCGGCACGATCATGATGGCCGCGCGCTTTGTGGACGCCTTCACCGACGTGACCATGGGCCGCATCTGCGACCTCAGCCGGCCCGTGCCGGGCGTGGGCAAGTTCCGGCCGTGGATCAAGCGGATGTGCATCCCGGTGGCGGTCGCTTCCTTTCTGATGTACCTGAGCGCCCCGGCCTCCTGGCCGTATCCGGCGAAGGTGGCCTATCTGTTCATCACCTATATTCTGTGGGGCTCGGTCTTCTATACCTCCATCAATATTCCATACGGCTCCATGGCCTCCGCGGTCTCGGCGGATGCGGGCGACCGGCAGAGCCTGTCCACCTTCCGCTCCGTCGGCGCGACGCTGGCGGGCCTGTTCATCGGCGTGCTGCTGCCGGTGATCGCGTATCAGAAGATGGACGGCGCAGAGGTGCTGGTGGGTCCCCGCGTCACGCTGGCGGCAGGCGTCTTTTCTCTGCTGGCCATCGCCTGCTATCTGGCCTGCTACTTCCTGACGGCGGAGCGCGTCGTCCCGGAGGCGGCGGAAGGCAAGCGCAAGTCCACCCTGGAGGTGCTTCAGGACGCGCTGCACAACCGCGCGCTGATCTCCGTGATCGTCGCGTCCATCGTCATGCTGCTGGCGCAGCTGACCATGCAGAACATGAGCGGCTACATCTACCCGGAGTATTACAGCAACTCGCGCGCGCAATCCGTCTCCACGGTGCTCATGACAGTCGGCATGCTGATCGCCGCGGCGCTTGCCAAGCCGCTGGCCGCGCGCTTTGGCAAGGCGGAGGTCAGCGCGGCGTCCAGCGCGTTCGCGGGCGCAATCAGCGTCGTCACCTATTTTCTCAGGCCGCAGAACGTGTGGGTCTTCGTCGGCCTGCAGACGCTCGGCTGGTTCGGGCTGGGCATGTTCACCATGGTCTCCTGGGCGCTGATCACCGACGTCATCGACTACGCCGAGCTGCAAAGCGGCGTGCGCGAGGACGGCTCCGTCTACGCGCTGTACTCCTTTGCGCGCAAGCTGGGGCAGGCGGCCTCCGCCGGGCTGACCGGCTGGCTGCTGACGGCGATCGGATACGTCTCCGGCTCGGCCACCGGGCAGACGGCCGAGGTGCAAAGCGGCATCTTCGCCATCACCACGCTCGTGCCCGCGCTGGGGTTCTTCCTGCTGGCGCTGGTGCTGGGCCTGTGGTATCCGCTGCACAAGAAGCAGGTGGATGAAAACATCGCCAAGCTGAAGCAAAAGCACGCCGAGCAGAACTGACCGGAAAAAATGAAAAAAGGACGCTCATCCATCCCTATGCTAAAATGCTTTCAGGCGCGCGAAGCGAACATGGGGTCAAGGGGCGAAGTCCCTTGCAGGGTTTGGGGCAGAGCCCCAAGCAGGTTTTAGGGCGGCAGCCCTAACGCATCCCATAAAACGAAGAAAAAGCAGTCTCAGAGCAGGATGCGCAGCATCCTACGATGGAGACGGGTTTATTTAGAAAAAACCTGAATCAACTGAGAAAGGATTGAAGCCCCATGAGACAGACCGTGAACCTCAACCGCAAGTGGGCGCTCGTCATGGCGCCGCAGGGCGTTCCAACCCAGCTACCCACGCCGGCATACTATGTGAATCTGCCGCATACCTATAACGCCATCGACGGACAGGACGGCGGCGGAGACTACTTCCGCGGCACCTGCGCGTATGTGAAAAGCCTCTCCTTCGAGGAACTGCCCGAGGGCGAAAAGCTGTATCTGGACATCCATGGCGCGAACTCCTCCGCGGACGT
The DNA here is from genome assembly GCA_051883735.1 of Candidatus Ventricola sp. Lineage (GTDB taxonomy): Bacteria > Bacillota > Clostridia > Christensenellales > Aristaeellaceae > Ventricola. The sequence goes on along the minus strand of JBJEUH010000138.1, from coordinate 786 downwards.
GTACGTCGGCGGCAGGCATCTGGCGCACCACGACGGCGGCTACTCCGCCTGGCGCGTGGACGTGACCGACTGCGTCAGCCGCACCGGCGATACGCTGATCGTCGTGATGGTGGACAACGCGCCCAGCGATTCGGTCTATCCCCAGATGGCGGACTTTACGTTCTACGGCGGCCTCTACCGCGACGTGAACCTGATCGGCGTGCCTGCTTCCCACTTTGATCTGATGCACTTTGGCGGCCCGGGCATCGCGGTCACGCCGATTGTGCAGGGAAGAGACGCGCAGATCACGACGCAGGTCTATCTGACAGACGCAAAGGCGGGACAGACGCTGCGCTGCGTCCTCCGGGACGCGGACGGCCGCGTCGTGTCCGAGGCCGAAGCGCCCGCCGACCAGACGGAATTTCAAACCGTTATCAGGGACGTGCACCTGTGGCATGGCCGCAGGGACCCGTATCTGTACACCGCGACCGTCGAGCTGCTGGAGGAGGGCCGCGTGCTGGACAGCGTCTCCTCGCGCTTTGGCTGCCGGACGTTCGCCATCGATCCCGAAAACGGCTTCATCCTCAACGGCGAACCCTATCCGCTGCGCGGCGTCTCCCGCCATCAGGACCGCTGGGGCGTGGGCAACGCGCTGCTCCCGGAGCACCACAGGGAGGACATGGCGCTCATCGCCGAGATGGGCGCGAACACCATCCGCCTGGCGCACTATCAGCACGACGCGTATTTCTACGACCTGTGCGACGAAACCGGCATGGTCGTCTGGGCGGAGATCCCCTACATCTCCCA
>JBJEUH010000137.1:1581-55061 GCA_051883735.1 Candidatus Ventricola sp. | reverse complement strand
CCCGCCTGAGGGATTTCATCCCTCAGACTCCCTTCTTCGCTTCGCGCGTTCTATCTCCCTATTGCGAAATAAAGCTACTCAAAAACGAGCTGTCAGGATGTCCTGGCAGCCCTTTTGTTTTACTTGGCGTTGATCGCGTCGAGATAGAACTCGTACGCTTCCTTGTCGGTCGCCTTGTGATGCACGATCATGCGGATGGCCTTGGCCATCTCCACCGGATGCTCGCTCTGGAAGATGTTGCGGCCCATGTCCAGACCGCGCGCGCCGCCCTGCATGGAGCGGTACGCCATGGTGAGGGCCTCCGGCTCGGGCAGCTTCTTGCCTCCGGCGACGACGATCGGCACCGGGCAGGCCGCCACGATCTCCTCGAAGTTGTCGCAGTAGTAGGTCTTCACCAGGTTCGCGCCCATCTCGGCGACGATGCGGGTTGCCAGCTTGAAGAAGCGGTCGGTGCGCTCCATCTGCTTGCCCACGGCGACGACGCCCAGCGTCGGGATGCTGTAACGCATGCCGGCGTTGATGCACCTGGAGAGGTTGTCGATGGAGGAGAGCTGGCCGTCCGCGCCGATGAAGGTCTGCACGGCGATGCAGTCCGCGTTCATGCGGATGGCGTCCTCGATATCCACCGCGACCACCTCATGGCTCAGGTCGTCGTTGAGCATGGAGGAGCCGGAGGTCACGCGCAGCGCGACGCCCTTCTTGAAGGTCGGGCTGACGCAGGTGCGCAGCGCGCCGCGGGTGCCCATGAAGACGTCAACCTGCTCCTGGAGCTTCGGGATGACGAGATCCAGACGCTCGAGGCCGGCGGTGGAGCCCATGAAATAGCCGTGGTCAAAGGCGAACATCACGGTGTTGCCGCTGATCGGGTCGAAGATGTTGGACAGGTGGCGCTTCATGCCCCAGTCGAGGTTGTTGGCGCCCTTCACATGGAAGCTGCCCTGGTTGGCAAACGGTTCGTCGGTGTGGTAATCCTTTGCGACCTTCAGTCCATCTTTATCAGCCATGGGAATCAATCTTCCTTTCTATGAATCTCTGTTTTTGATGCGCGGCCGTGCCGCGTGAGACGGAAACGGGGGCGGACGCCGCGTCGTGCCGCAGCCCCCACCACAAGAGGAGGGGCCCCGAGGGGCTCCTCCTGTGAAGCATCAGCCTTGGCTGCAAAGCGACGGAATGTACAGGATTGCGTCGGGCATGCAGCCGGCCGCATGCCGGTTAGAACGGATAGTTCGCCACGTTCTCAGCGGTGAAGACAACGCGCTCCGGCAGCAGCACGACGCCGTTGTTCTCCTCAGCAGTCTCCTGGCCCGCGACCAGATCGCCGTTGGCGAGGATGGTGACTTCGCCGATGCCCGGAACGTCAACCACGTCGCCGACCTTCACGGTGTTGCCCGCAGAGACGTACGCCGCGAGGTAGCAGCCCAGCGCGCCCTGGATGCCGCAATCCCACAGGCCCCAACGGGTGCAGATGCCGTTCTCCAGATAGGTGGTCATGCCGGAGGGCGGGCAGAAGCCGGTGATGGTGACGTCCTGCGCGGTCAGGCCCTTGTTCTGGGCAGCGCCGCACTGGCCCGGCAGAGCGGTGGAGTCGTTGCAGATGATGAGGTCAACGTCCGGATAGGCCTCGAAGATGGACTCGCCGACGGACACGGAGGTCGCCGGATCCTGGTTGGAGTAGTACGGATCATGGACAGCCACCCAAGACGGATAGTTCGCCTTGATGTACTCGTCGCCGGCGACGTACCAGGAGTTCTGGTCAGCAACGGACGGGTTGGAGAAGTGCCACACATACTTCACTTCGCCGGTCACGTCCACGCCGCGCTCCTTCAGGGACTCAACGCCCATCTCAACGAGCATCGGGCCAAGGACGTCGGCGGTGCCCTGAGAAACCATCAGCGCACGGGCGTTCGGGGAAACGTCGGAATCCCAGGTGCTGACATAGATGCCATTCTCCTGCGCTTCCATCAGCTTCTCGTCAAGAGCGGTCGCGTCGACAGAGGAGATGCAGATGGCGTCCACGCCCTTGTCGATCGCCTGCTGGATCAGCTCCAGCTGGGTGGTGACGGAGGCGTCCGGGGAGCCGATGTAATCGACGGTCAGGCCCCACTCGGCGGCGTACTTCTGAGCGCCGTCGTTCGCAGCCTCAAAGAAAGAGTTGCCAGATACCTTGGGAATGAAGGCCACGGTCATGCCGTCAACCGGGCTCTTGCCTTCGGCAAAAGCGGGGCAGGCCAGCGTGAGCGCCATGCACAGCACAAGGATCATCGCCAGAGTCTTTTTCATGTTGGGTTCCTCCTAGTTTTTATTTATCTCAAGAGGGACTCGCACCCTCCTGAAATTCATGGGGATGGGGCAATTCGGGCTTTGCGGGAATCCGCCGTCAGGTCTCGCTTCGCTCCCTGACGGTTTTTGGAATGCTTCGCATATAGGGGAACGTTGGGGCGGCTGCCCCAAACCCCGCCTGAGGGATTTCATCCCTCAGACTCCCTTCTTCGCTTCGCGCGCACAAATCAGCTCTTTCTTCGCTTGAACCAGCGCGAGAGCATGCCCTGACCGGCGATCTCGCGGCCCAGCACGACCAGCACCAGGATGATGCCGACCGGCAGATCGAGGTTCTGCGTGCTCACGCCGAAGCACAGCGGCAGGCCGTAGCGCAGGATGCAGATGATGAGCGAGGCGAGCACCGTGCCCACGATGCTGCCCTTGCCGCCGGTGTTGAGCGTGCCGCCCAGCACGACGGCGGTGATGATGGCCAGCGTGTAGCCGGAGCCGAGGTTGTACTTGGCGGAGTTGACGTTGGCGGTGAGCAGCGTGCCGGCCAGCGCCGCGCTGACGGCGGAGAGCACATAGGTGCTCATGATCGTCGCGCGGGTGTTGATGCCGGAGTACTCCGCCGCCTGCTGGTTCACGCCGATGAGGTAGAGGCGCTCGCCGTACTTGGTGCGGTGCAGAATCCACATGCACAGCGCGATCAGCAGGACGTAGATCACGATCTGCGTGGGAATGCCGAAAATCTCGCCCTTGCCCAGGAAGCGGAAGCCGACGAACGCGCCGTCCGCGGTCTTGGCCGGGAAGCCGCTGATGCCCTTGTAGGCCGGGGTGGCGGACATGCCCGAGACGAGCAGCGCCAGGCCTGAATACAGGAAGCTGCCGCCTAGTGTGACGACCATGGGCTGCACGCCGCAGTAGGCGATGAAGAAGCCGGAGAGCAGGCCGCACAGCGCGGCCACGAGCACCGAGATGACCACGGCCAGCCAGATGTTCATGCCGGCGTCGCTCCAGAGCACGCCGATGATGATGCTGGTCAGTCCGATGATCGAGGGGGCCTGGATGTCGATGCCGCCGGTGATCATCACCAGCGTGACAAACAGGGAGATGATGCAGACGCTGATGTAGTTGACGATGCTGTTCATGATGGACTTGGGCCGCAGGAACTTGGGATTGGCCGCGCCGAAGACCACGAACTCCAGCACCAGGAACACCAGCAGGAACACTTCCCAATGCTTAAAGACCTTTTTCAGCAGATTTTTCATTTCGCTGCGCCTCCTTCCGGCGTATGCTCCGCCGTTCTGGAGAGAAGGCGCTTTCTTCTGGCCATTTCAACGGACCGGCGCTGAGCCAGCGCGTCCACCACGACGATCACGATCAGCATGACGCCGGTGATGGTGTTGTCATAGGTGGAGGGCAGGCCGATGAAGACCAAAAGCCTGCTGATGGAGGACATGATGACCGCGCCCAGCGCCGCGCCCACCATGTTGCCCAGGCCGCCGGACAGGGAGATGCCGCCCAGCACGCACGCCGCGATGGCGGTCATCTCGTAGCCGTTGCCGGCCACCGTCATGACCTGGCCGTACTTGGAGGCGAACACGAAGCCGCCCAGGCCGGCGAACAGGCCGCACAGCACATAGGCCAGGATCTTCGTGCCCAGCACGGAGATGCCCACCAGGTTTGCGCCGCCGGCGTTGTCGCCCACGGCGATGAAGTACTTGCCCTTGCGGGTCTTGGTCAGCACCAGATGGGAGATCGCCACCAGCGCGACGGCGAGGGCATAGTACACGGTGATGCCCGCGAACAGCGTCTTGTTGCCGTAGCTGGAGATGGCGCCGCCGAAGTTTTCCACCGTGCGTCCGTCGGTCAGGATGTAGATCAGGCCGCGGACGACGCTGTTGGTGCCCAGCGTGAAGATGAGCGAGGGCACGCCGAAGTAGGCGACGCCCACGCCGTTGCAAAGGCCGATGACCGCGCCGACCACGATGCACACCAGCAGCATCGTGAACACGCTGCCGCCCTGCTGGGCGATCAGGCCCGTCATGGCGGCGGTGAGGCCGAGGGTGGAGCCGATGGAGACGTCGATCTCGCCCGTCATGATGACGAACGCGATGCCCACCGCCAGCAGCGTGTACATCGTGGCGGTGTTGAAGCAGCTGATGATGTTCGAGTAATTGAGGAACGCAGGGTCCGCGATGCCGGTGATGAGGAACAGCAGGATCAGGAAGATCAGGCTGGACATCCACCGGGCCCGAAGCAGGCTCTTCACTCTGTTCATGATCACACCGTCCTTTCATGCGCGATGCCGAAGGAGGCGCTGGTGAGCACGTCCTGCGTGATTTCCCCGCGGCTGAATTCGCCGTTGATGCGGCCCTTGAACACGGTGATGGCGCGGTCGGCCAGCTCCACAACCTCCTCGATGTCCGAGGAGACCATCAGCACGGCCACGCCCGCGCCCTTGAGCTGACGGATGATGCTGTACACGTCGCCGCGGGCTGCGGCGTCGATGCCGCGGGTCGGCTCGTCGAGGATGACGACCTTGGGGTTCGTGGACAGCGCGCGGGCGATGACGACCTTCTGCTGGTTGCCGCCGGAGAGGCTGCCGATCAGGTCATCGAGGGAGACGATCTTGGTCCGGAAGTCCTGGGCGTATTGGCCGGCGATCTGCTTCTGGCGGCGGCGGTTCATGTTCACCCGGCCGATCTCCCGGGTACCCAGCAGCGCCGACGTGGTATTGGAGGAAATCGAGCGGATCTTGAACAGGCCGTGATAGTGACGGTCCTCGGGCACGAAGTTGATGCCCTCCTGCAGAATCCTTCGGGTGGGCAGGCCGGTGATGTCCTTGCCGGCGAGCGTCACGGAGCCGCCCAGGGTCTTGTCGCGGCCAAAGATGGTGCTGATGAGCTCCGTGCGGCCCGCGCCGACGACGCCGGCGATACCCAGAATCTCGCCCGGGTAGAGGTCAAAGGAGATATCGCTGAAGCCGTAGCCGCTGAGGCCGCGCACCTTGAGCACCGGCTCAAGCGCTTCATAGTGCACCGGCTCGTAGGCCTTTTCGCCCTGCTGCTGCACCTCGGCGCCGCCGGGCAGCAGGCCCTGGATCAGCATTTCCTTGGTGAAGTTCTCCACCGGGCCCTCCAGGGTGATCAGGCCGTCGCGCATGATGGCCACGCTGGTCGCGATTTCAAAGACCTCGGTGAGGCGGTGGGTGATGTAGATGATGGCGATGCCCTTGCGCTTGAGGTCCTCAACGACCCTGAACAGCGCTTGCACCTCGCCGAAGGTCAGCGCGCTGGTGGGCTCGTCCAGGATGAGCACCTGCGCGTTGCGCATCATGCCGCGAAGCAGCTCGACCAGCTGCTGCTCGGCGATGGAGAGCGTGTTGGCCTTGCGCTGGAGGCTGAGGGTCACGCCCAGCTCCTCCATGTGCCGGCTCAGGCGCTTTTTCAGCTCGCTTTCATTTTCGCTAAAGCCCATGAGGATGTTTTCCAGCACCGTCATGTTGGGAAAGAGAAGCGGCTCCTGCGGAACAAGATAGATGCCGGCTGCCAGCGACGCCGCCGGCTTGCCCAGCCTAGCAACCTTGCCGTCCAGCAGAATTTCGCCGTCGTCACAGGTGTAAATCCCCATGATGATCTTCATCAGCGTGGATTTGCCCGCGCCGTTGCCGCCGATGAGCGCGACGACCTCGCCGGCGCGCACGCTCAGGTCGATCCCCTTGAGAACGACGTTCTGCCCGAACGCCTTCTTGATTCCGCGGACCTCAAGGCGCGGCACAGATGTTTGCCCGCTAACATTTGCTGCCATGTTGTTGCTCCTGCGTCTTGTCGATACAAAGGTTCATATTCAACACATTTTATTGATGTTCCCATTGTAAGCATTTCTGTGCATCTTGTCAAGTATTATTTGAGGTCTTTTGCCCATCGTGAATCAACTGGCGAAATTAGCGGAACATGTTTGTAAAGGAATTGACATTTGCGCCTGCGGATGATATACTCTTTGGTGGATACAAATGTTTTGGGGATAAATTATTGTTTTGCGCCGGGCGGCGCGGAGGGGGAGAAGGGCTTGAACTATGAGGAATCGCTGATGGTCAAGGCTGCCTGGTACTATTATTTTGAAAATATGACCCAGCAGGCCATCGCGGACAGGCTGTCCATCAGCCGCATGCGCGTGATCAAGCTGCTGGAAACCGCCAGGCAGACCGGCGTGATCCAGTTCAGGCTCCGTTCGGACGGCGTGGGCATGGTGGAGCAGAGCCACCAGCTGATGGAGAGGTACAATCTGAAGGACGTCTTCCTGATCCCGGAGACCGACCGGGACGACGCGCACCCCAACGAATCGATCGCCCGCGCCGGCGCGATGTACATCGCCGACCGCCTGGGCGACAACGCCTGCATCAACGTGGGCTACGGCGATACGCTCTCGCGCACGCTCAACCACCTGGCGACCATGGTGCAAAGCCCCGTGACCTGCATCTCGCTGACCGGCGGCGTGTCCAATTACCTGCCCAACGCGCGCTCCAACATCTTCAACGCCCGGCTGTACCTGATGCCCGCGCCGCTGCTGGCCTCCTCGCCGGAGATGGCCGCGGCTATGCGCGAGGAGAGCTCCGTCAGCGAGATCATCCGCATGAGCGAGCTCTCCGCGTTCACGCTGGTGGGCGTCGGTCCGATCACGGAATCGGCCACGGTGTTCCGCACGGGCGTGCTCGGCCCGACGGATATGTTCTATTTAAAGATGAACAACGCCGTGGGCGACGTGCTGTGCCACTTCCTCGACCGGGACGGTCAGCTCATCCAGACGCCCATCGAGGACCGGCTGATCTCCACGCCCCTGGAGCGCCTCAAGGAGATGCCCAACGTCGTCGGCCTGGCCGCGGGCGCGGACAAGATCGAGGCCATCCGCGCGGTGCTGCGCGGCGGATACCTGGATATCCTCATCACCGACGAGCCGACCGCCAATCTGCTGCTCAAGGACGGCTGAGCGTCCTTCAGAACCGATCAACACACGGGTATAGATTTCAGAAAGGATGGTTCCTATGGCAAAAACCCTCATGGCCGTGGACGCCGGCACCGGCAGCGTGCGTGCGGTGCTCTTCAGCCTCGACGGCGAGCAGCTGGGCTGCGTCCAGCAGGAATGGACGCACGCGGAGGACCCGCGCTTCCCCGGCAGCATGGACTTTGACTGGACGCACAACTGGGCGCTGGCCAGCGGCTGCATCCGCGGCGTCATCGAGCAGACGGGCGTTGATCCCAAGGACATCGCCGCCGTCTCCACCACCTGCATGCGCGAGGGCATCGTGCTCTATGACAAGGACGGCAACGAGATCTGGGCCTGCGCCAACGTGGACGCCCGCAGCAACGACGAGGTCGGCCAGCTGGTGCGCATGGACCCGGAGCTGGAAAAGAAGGTCTATCATCAGTCCGGCCAGACCTACGCGCTGGGCGCGCTGCCGCGCATCTTCTGGGTGAAAAACAAGATGCCCGAGGTCTATGAGAAGGTGTCGCTGTGCACCATGTTCAACGACTGGCTCATCTACAAGATGACCGGCGTCTTCTCCTCCGAGCCCTCCAACGCCTGCACCACCGGCATCTACGACCTCAAGGCCCGCGACTGGGCGGACGAGATCGCCGCGGGCATCGGCCTCAAGACCGGCATCTTCCCCAAGACGTACGAGTGCGGCACCATCGTCGCCAGGGTCAGCGAGCGCGGCGCGGCGGACACCGGACTGGCCGTGGGCACCCCGGTCGTCGCCGGCGGCGGCGACTCGCAGCTGGGCTGCGTGGGCGTGGGCGTGGTGGACGCCAACCAGGCGGCCATCTTCGGCGGCAGCTTCTGGCAGTACGAGTACAACACCGACGAGCCGAAGACCGACGAGCACTGCCGCGTGCGCGTGAACTGCCACAGCGTGCCGGGCATCTGGCAGTACGAGGCGCTGGCGTTCAAGCCGGGCATGGTCATGCGCTGGTACCGCGACGCGTTCTGCACGGCGGAGAAGGAGCTGGCCAAGACCTGCGGACGCGATCCCTACGATCTGATGAACGAGAAGGCCAGGGATATCCCGGCCGGCTGCTACGGCATGATGTGCACGTTCTCCGACGTGATGAACTACATCTCCTGGCGCCACGCCAGCCCGTCCTTCATGAACTTTGACTTTGACCCGCAGAAGTACAACCGCTACACCTTCTACCGCGCGATCATGGAGAACACCGCGCTGGTCACCTACGGCCACATGAAGCTGGTCGAGGAGACCACCGGCAACGTCCCGGACGAGGTCGTCTTCGCGGGCGGCGCGTCCAAGTCCGATCTCTGGTGCCAGATCCTGTGTGACGCACTGGGCAAGCCGGTCAACGTCCCCAAGGTCAAGGAGGCGACGGCGCTGGGCGCGGCGATCATGGCCGGCTACGGCGTGGGCCTGTACGAGGACATCTCTGCCACGGCCAAAAAGCTGGTGCGCATGGACAAGCGCTACGAGCCGAACATGGAGAACCACAGGATCTACATGGAGATGTACAAGGTCTGGCGCGAGGTCTACGCCCGCGAGTTGGCCATCTCCGACGACCGCCTGACCCGCTACATGTGGGCCGCCCCGGGCGTCTGAGCGGGCCGTGCCCGCACCCGTCTCCGAACAGCTGACCTAAAATCGAGGCTGTCGGTGCCCGATGGCGGGCTGTGCCCGCACCCGTCTCCGAACAGCTGACTTAAAATCGAGGCTGTCGGTGCTCGATGTACGATCTTTTGCGTCGTCATCCCAATGTCTGAACAGAGGAGAAAAAGCTATGTATATCGTCAACGAAAACGAGCGCGAGTATCGCTTTGGCGACAGCGGCCCCAAGTACCTGATGAAGGGCCCGCGCATGAACTTTGCCCTCGTCGCCTTCAACCCCGGCCAGGACTTCAAGGCGCACTACCACAACGTGATGGAGGAGAACTTCTACATCCTCGAGGGCGAGATCGACATCGTCGTGGACGGTGTGGTCAATCACCTCAAGGCCGGCGACATGATCCACATCGAGCCGGGCGAGATTCACTACTGCAAGAACAGCTACGACAAGCCCATGAAGATGGTGTCCACCCTCGCGCCGTACACCAATCCGGACAAGGTGGACGTGGAGAACTACACCTATTGATTTTTTTCCCGGCTCCTTTCCTGATGGCAGGAAAGGAGCTTTTTTTGCCAAGCCTCGCATTCGCGCGCTCTTTTTGTCAAAATCACGAATGAGAATACAGCGGATCTGCCAAACTGAGGACATCGGCATTGAAAAGGCCGGGACGTATGGTATGCTGAACAGCAACCGGCGCTTTCCGGCGCGCGGAACTGAAGAATGAGACAGGATTCTGTGCTGAAGCATGTCGGGACAAGGAATTTTGTCTTTCATTTTGCCAGGAGAGTTAGGCTGTTCTAACGATATCGATAAGGAGTGGAAGCATGGATCGTTTGGACGATATGGACTACCAGTTTAAGGAGTGGGAGGGCTTTGAGCGCGCGACCTGGTGCCGCGAGGTCAACGTCCGCAGCTTCATCCAGCACAACTACACGCCCTACGACGGCAACGAGGACTTCCTCGAGGGGCCGACACCAAACACGCTCGACCTGTGGGAGCAGGTCTGCGCGCTGACGAAGGAGGAGCTCGCCAAAGGCGGCGTGCTGGACATGGACACGGAGATCATCTCCACCATCACCTCCCACGGCCCGGGGTATCTCGACAAGGAGAAGGAGCAGATCGTCGGCCTGCAGACGGACAAGCCGTTCAAGCGCGCGTTCATGCCCTACGGCGGCATCCGCATGGCGGAGAAGGCCTGCAAGGATCACGGCTACACGATCGATCCCCGGATGAGCGAGTTCTTCACCGTGCACCGCAAGACGCACAACGCGGGCGTGTTCGACGCGTACACCCCGGAGATGCGCGCCTGCCGCTCCAGCCACATCATCACCGGCCTGCCGGACGCGTATGGCCGCGGCCGCATCATCGGCGACTACCGCCGCGTGGCGCTCTACGGCGTGGACTGCCTGATCGAGGACAAGCTCGAGCAGAAGGAGCAGACCCGCTCGGCGATGTACGCCAAGGTCATCCAGCAGCGCGAGGAGCTCTCCGAGCAGATCCGCGCGCTGGGCCAGCTCAAGGAGATGGCCGCCAGCTACGGCTTTGACATCGGCCGCCCGGCGGGCAACGTGAAGGAAGCGATCCAGTGGCTGTATTTTGGCTACCTGGGCGCGATCAAGGAGCAGAACGGCGCGGCGATGTCCCTGGGCCGCACCTCCACATTCCTGGATATCTACGCCGAGCGCGACCTGCGCCGCGGCCTGTTCACCGAGCAGGAGATTCAGGAGATGGTCGATCACTTCATCATGAAGCTGCGCATGGTGAAGTTCGCCCGCACGCCGGAATACAACCAGCTCTTCTCCGGCGACCCGCAGTGGGTCACCGAGTCCATCGGCGGCGTGGCCATCGACGGCCGCCACCTGGTGACGAAGATGAGCTACCGCTACCTGCACACGCTGGCGAACCTCGGCCCCTCCCCGGAGCCGAACCTGACGGTGCTCTGGTCCGTCAACCTGCCGCAGAACTTCAAGCGCTACTGCGCGAAGATGTCCATCGAGTCCTCGTCCATCCAGTACGAGAACGACGACATGATGCGCTTCACCCACGGCGACGACTACGGCATCGCCTGCTGCGTGTCCTCCATGCGCATCGGCCTGGAGATGCAGTTCTTCGGCGCGCGCGCCAACCTGGCCAAGTGCCTGCTGTACGCCATCAACGGCGGCGTGGACGAGATCAGCCGCAAGCAGGTCGGCCCGAGGTTCACGCCGATCACGGGCGAAATCCTCGAATACGACGAGGTCATGGAGAAGTTCGACGCGATGATGCGCTGGCTGGCGGAGGTGTACGTCAACACCCTCAACGTCATCCACTACATGCACGACAAGTACTGCTATGAGAAGCTGCAGATGGCGCTGCATGACAAGGATGTGACCCGCTGGTTCGCCACGGGCATCGCGGGCCTGTCCGTCGTGGCGGACTCGCTCTCCGCGATCAAATTCGCCCGGGTGAAGGTCATCCGCGACGAGACGGGCCTGGCGGTCGATTACCAGGTGGAGGGCGATTTCCCCAAGTACGGCAACGACGACGACCGCGTGGACAACATCGCCCGCGGCATCGTGCACCGGTTCATGGAGCACGTGCGCAAGAACCACACCTACCGCGACTCCATCCCCACGACCTCCATCCTGACCATCACCTCCAACGTGGTCTACGGCCGGGCGACCGGCTCCACGCCGGACGGCCGCAAGAAGGGCGAGCCGTTTGCCCCGGGCGCGAACCCGATGCACCGCCGCGACAGCCACGGCGCGGTCGCGTCGCTGGCCTCCGTGGCGAAGCTGCCGTTCAAGGACGCGAAGGACGGCATCTCCAACACGTTCTCCATCATCCCGGGCGCGCTGGGCAAGGAGGATCAGATCTTCGTGGGCGATATCGACGTGGACATCGACTGCGGCCTGGGCGGCTGCAGCACGCCGACGCTCTTTGAGGGTCTGGACGCGGACGAGGACCTGGAGTGAGAAAGGAGCATGACCATGAAGGCAACCCGGAATCAGATCGACAACCTGGTGGCGCTGCTGGACGGCTATGTCCAAAAGGGCGGCCACCACCTCAACGTCAACGTGTTCAGCAGGGAGACGCTGCTGGACGCGCAGAAGCACCCGGAGAAGTACCCGCAGCTGACGGTGCGCGTCAGCGGCTACGCGGTCAACTTCATCAAGCTCACGAAGGAGCAGCAGGACGAGGTCATCTCCCGCACCTTCCACGACAGAATCTGAGGTTTATGGACGGATACATTCACTCGGTGGAGAGCTTCGGCACGGTGGACGGCCCCGGTCTGCGGTTCGTGATCTTCTGCCAGGGCTGCCCGATGCGCTGCCAGTACTGCCACAACCCCGACAGCTGGGAGACCGGCAAGGGCACGCGCATGAGCCCACAGGCGCTGATCGAGCAATACGAGCGCAACAGGGCGTTCTACGGCAGCGGCGGCCTCACCGTCACCGGCGGGGAGCCGCTTTTGCAGATCGACTTTCTGCTGGAGCTGTTCCGCCTGGCGAAGGAGAAGCGCATCCACACCTGCATCGACACCTCCGGCGCGACGTACCAAGAGGGCCCGTCGGCGTACAATGACAAGCTCGACGCGCTGATGCCCCTGACGGACCTGGTGATGCTGGACATCAAGCACATCGACGCGAGCGCGCACAGGAATCTGACGGGCATGGACAACCGCGGCATTCTGGCCTTCGCCCGCTATCTGGAGGACAGGGGCGTCCCGGTGTGGATCCGGCACGTCGTCGTTCCGGGCGTGACGGACGACGGGGAAGCGCTCCGGCGCCTGGGCCGCTTCATCGGCGGGCTCAGCAACGTGAAGGCGCTCGACGTGCTGCCGTATCACACGATGGGCGCGGCCAAGTATGCGCAGCTGGGCATCCCGTATCCGCTCGCCGGCGTGCCGCCCATGAGCCGGGAGGGCGCGGCGAGGGCCCGGGGGATCATCCTCAGGGGGCTGCGGGAGGAGCGGCGCAGGCGAAAGGCAGAACAGGGCAAGACAGCCCATTGACAGACGATGCATGGCAGCGGCTCTGCTCCGGATGAAACGGGGCGGAGCCGCTTTCGCGCATGCGCTGCCAACTGATCGATGGAATGCACAAAAACAGGGCAGAGATATTGACTTTGTTGATAGAAGGGCGATATACTATGTCATACAAGATACCACACATTTTGGTGTCGTGCGACCGAAAGAGGCATGGAAGGGAAGAGGATTTTGATGAGAATCATCCGCACCAAGAATTACGACGAGATGTCCCGCAAGGCGGCGGCCATCATCGCCGCGCAGGTCATCCACAAGCCGGACTGCGTGCTCGGCCTGGCGACCGGCGGAACCCCGGTGGGCACCTATAAGAACCTGGTCGAGTGGTACAAGGGCGGCGACCTGGACTTCTCCGGCGTCTCCACCGTGAACCTGGACGAGTACCGCGGCCTGCCGCGCGAGCACAGGGAGAGCTACTGGAGCTTCATGCACAGGAACCTGTTCGACCATGTGAACATCCCCGCCGACCGCATCAACCTGCCGGACGGCACCAACATGGACGCGGACGCCGAGTGCAAACGCTATGACGCGGTGATCGCCGGCCTGGGCGGCGTGGACCTGCAGCTGCTGGGCATCGGCCACGACGGCCACATCGGCTTCAACGAGCCGAGCGACGCCTTTGACATGGGCACCCACTGCGTCGATCTGACCGAGGAGACCATCGAGGCCAACAAGCGCTTCTTCGCCTCCAGGGACGAGGTGCCGCGCCAGGCCTACACCATGGGCACCCACACCATCATGAGCGCCCGCAAGGTGCTGATGGTCGTCTCCGGCAAGGATAAGGCCGAGATCATCCGGAAGGCGTTCTTCGGCCCGGTGACCCCGCATGTGCCGGCGTCCATCCTGCAGATGCACCCGAACTTCGTGCTCGTCGCGGACGAGGACGCGCTCAGCCTCGTGTAATCTTCACCAATCCATCTGCCGAAGGCGGAAGAACTTTAGGAGGAACGCTCATGATCGAGTTTGTCTACACCATCAAGGATCCCGTTGGCATCCATGCCCGTCCGGCCGGCCTGCTGAGCAAGGAAGGCAGAAAGTACAAGAGCGCCATCACCGTGGAGAAGGACGGCACCGCCGTGAACGTGCTCAAGCTGATGGCCCTGATGAAGCTGGGCGTCAAGTGCGGCGAGACCGTGACCGTCCGCGTCGAGGGCGAGGACGAAGCCGTCGCCGGCCCGGCCATGGAAGAATTCTTCAAGGCGAACCTGTAAACCGGCGCGCTGCCGGCGGCATGGCCGACAGGCCGTGTTTCCCCGCGGCGCCGCGCCCAAGGCGACGCTGTGCGGAAAGAATCCCAAATACCGGCTGCGGCAGTCAGGGGGCTGCCGCAGTTGGCATATATAAAGGAGAGAACCGTCATGATCACCATTCAAGGCAAGGGCGTATCCACCGGCATCGGGATGGGCCCCCTGTATTTCTATCGCCGCGCGGCTGCGGAGATCAGGTTCTATACCGTCGAGGACACGGAGGCGGAATGGCAGCGCTTCAAGGCGGCGCAGGCCGCTGCCGTCGAGCAGCTGGGCGAGCTGGCCGAGAAGGCCCGCGAGGAGGCCGGCGACGACGCGGCGTTCCTGTTTGAGACGCACCAGATGATGGCCGAGGACATGGACTACGAGGAGTCCATCGAGGGCATCATCAAGGAGGAAAAGCTGAACGCGGAGATCGCCGTCTCCCGCACGTCCGATCAGTTCGCGGAGATGTTCGCGACGATGGACGACAGCTACATGCAGGCCCGCGCCGCGGACGTGAAGGACGTCTCCAGCCGCATCATCTCCATCCTGTGCGGCGTCGTGCAGGGCGGCATCGCCTCCGACGTGCCGGTTCTGCTGGCCGCGGACGACCTCGCGCCGTCCGAGACGATCCAGCTGGACAAGAGCAAGATCCTGGGCTTTGTCACCTCCTACGGCTCCGGCTCCAGCCACACCGCCATCCTCGCGCGTACCATGGGCATCCCGGCGATCGTCGGCATGGGCGACAGCCTGAAGATGGAATACGAG
This sequence comes from Candidatus Ventricola sp., assembly GCA_051883735.1. Classification (GTDB taxonomy): domain Bacteria; phylum Bacillota; class Clostridia; order Christensenellales; family Aristaeellaceae; genus Ventricola. The sequence goes on along the minus strand of JBJEUH010000137.1, from coordinate 40,167 downwards.
GGCCGTCAGGTCATCGTGGACGGCAGCACCGGCGTGGTGGTCATCGATCCGGACGAGGAGACGCGCGAGCGCATGCTGGCCAAGCACGAGGAGCAGCTGGCGTTCCAGAGGATGCTGGAAACCCTCAAGGGCCAGGAGAACGTCACGAAGGACGGCCGCAGCATCCGCGTGTACTGCAACATCGGCTCGCCCGAGGACGTGCACGCCGTGCAGGTGAACGACGGCGGCGGCATCGGCCTGTTCCGCAGCGAGTTCCTGTACCTCAATTCCAAGACCTACCCGACCGAGGACGAGCAGTTTGAGGCGTACAAGGCCGTGCTCGCCGGCATGGACGGCAAGGAGGTCATCATCCGCACCTGCGACGTCGGCGCGGACAAGCAGATCGACTACTTCGAGTTGCCCAGGGAGGAAAACCCGGCCATGGGCATGCGCGCCCTGCGCATCTCCCTCAGCCGCCCGGACTTCTTCCGCACGCAGCTGCGCGCGCTCTATCGCGCCAGCGCCTACGGCAAGCTGGGCATCATGTTCCCGATGGTCACCAGCGTCTGGGAGGTCCGCGAGACCAAGAAGCTCATCGAGAGCGTCAAGGCCGAGCTGACCGCCGAGGGCATCCCGTTCAGCGACCATGTCGAGATCGGCATCATGATCGAGACCCCGGCCGCCGCCGTGATGAGCGACCGCCTGGCCAAGGAGGTTGACTTCTTCTCCTGCGGCACCAACGATCTCACCCAGTACACCCTCGCCTGCGACCGCCAGAACAACGACCTGGGCCGCTTCTACGATCCGCATCATCCGGCGGTGCTCCGCCTCATCAAGATGGTCGTGGAGAACGCGCACAGGAACGGCATCTGGGTCGGCGTGTGCGGCGAGCTGGGCGCGGACCTGGAGATGACCGAGACGTTCCTGGCCATCGGAGTGGACGAGCTGTCCGTCACCCCGCGCGCGGTGCTCCCGCTGCGCAACGCGATCCGCAGCTGCGATCTCAGCGAGAAGGCTGACAGGCTGTTGGCGGCGCTGGAGAGCGACGAGACGAAGCATCTCTCCTGAACCGGCATGACGACGGAGCGAAGCTCGCCTTGAGGCGCTGTGCCCGGGGACGCCCGCAGAGGGATGAATGCAATAAAACCAATTAAACGCGCGAGGCGTTGGAGTTTATACAACGCTTTCGCGCGTTCTTTTCTTTTTCCCCGTCAAATTACGAATTGCCGGTTTTCGGTTGCATCCCCCGGCGCGAGCGGCTATAATGTCGGGAGTTTGTGGCGGCGGGGACGCGCCGGAGAGGAGAACTAAAGATATGAAACTGAGCAGGGGTCAGCGCATTGCGCTGATCGTGTATGCGGCTGCGGCGCTGGTGCTGCTCGCCGCCGCGCCGGCGAACGTGTTCGGCACGGGGTGGTCGCTGCTGCCGCCGGTGCTGGCCATTGGCCTGGCGCTGATCACCAAGGAGGTATATCTCTCGCTGTTCACGGGCGTGCTGGCCGGCGGCGTGCTGGCCGCGGGCGGCCTGACGAAGCCTGTGCAGGTGGTGGAGACCACGTTTGACATGATCGTGGGCAAGATCAGCGACACGGACAACATCGGCATCCTGATCTTCCTGGTGTTCCTGGGCACCATGGTCGCGCTGATCAACAAGGCCGGAGGCGCCCGCGCGTACGGCGCATGGGCTCGGGAGAAGATCAAGGAGCGCAAGCATGCACAGCTGATGACCTTCCTGCTGGGCGTGCTGATCTTCGTGGACGACTACTTCAACTGCCTGACGGTCGGCTCCGTCATGCGCCCGGTGACCGATACCCACAGGATCTCCCGCGCGAAGCTGGCGTACATCATCGACGCGACGGCCGCGCCGGTGTGCATCATCGCGCCGATCAGCTCCTGGGCGGCGGCGGTGAGCGGCATGGTGGAGGGCACCAACGGCCTGACGCTGTTCATTCAGGCGATTCCGTACAACTACTACGCGCTGCTGACGCTGCTGATGATCGTGCTCATCTCCCTGCGCGACATCGACTACGGCGCGATGAAGACGCACGAGGACAACGCGCGCCTGCGCGGCGACCTGTATACCGTCGAGGCGCGCCCGTACGAGGGCGCGGACGAGGCGCCGGTCTCCGCGCGCGGCACGATCGCGGACCTGATCGTCCCGGTTGTCGCGCTGATCGCGTGCTGCGTGATCGGCCTCATGTACACCGGCGGCTTCTTTGAGGGCGCGGGCCTCATCGACTCCTTTGCCAATTCCAGCGCGCCGACGGGCCTGATGCTCGGCTCCTTCTTTGCGCTGGCGTTCACGTTCGTGTATTACATGGCGCGCCGCGTGCTCACCTATCGCGAGTTCACCGAGAGCCTGGCCGAGGGCTTCAAGGCGATGGTTCCGGCGATCCTGATCCTCGCGCTCGCGTGGAGCATCGGCGGCATCACCAAGTCCTCCCTGGGCGCGCCGCAGTTCGTTGCGGGGATGCTCTCCGGCTCTGCGGAGGGCCTGGCCCGCATGCTCCCGGCGATCATCTTCGTGGTGGCGCTTTTCCTGGCCTTTGCCACGGGCACGTCCTGGGGCACGTTCTCCATCCTCATCCCGATCGTGGTGGACGTGTTCCCGGTGGGCAGCGAGATGCTGATCATCGCGATCTCCGCCTGCCTGGCCGGCGCGGTCTGCGGCGACCACATTTCCCCGATCTCCGATACGACGATCATGGCGTCCACCGGCGCGCAGTGCGACCACCTGACGCATGTGTACACCCAGCTGCCCTACGCGATGACCGTCGCCGCGGTGAGCTTTGTGAGCTACATCCTCGCGGGCCTCATCCAGAACGTGGTGATCTGCCTGATTCTCGCGGCAGCGCTGATGACGCTCACGCTGCTGGCAATCGAGAAGCGGACGAAGCGGCAGGCGGCATAATGCTGGGGTTTCTTGCCTGAAACGCTTTCGTATGCGCGAAGCGAAGAAGGGGTTTGGGGGACCGGAGCCTGCCGCCCGCTGTGCGGGGAACAGGCAGGCGGAGCGTCGGGAATCGCAAGGAGCGCCCCAGGGCGCGACTATGCGAGTTCCCCGGACTAAGGTCCATCAAGCAGGTTTTAGGGCGGCAGCCCTAACGCAACCGATCAATAAACAGGGCCGGATTCCGTTCGGAATCCGGCCCTGCTGTTTTGTTTGCTTATCTCCTCACCGCGTCGATCGCCAGCTTCGCTGCGCCGTAGATGCCCGCGTCGTTGCCAAGCGTGGCCAGCGCGATGGCGGCCCGCTGCTCGGAGAGCGTGGCCAGCTGCTCGTAGTGCCTGCGCACCACGTCCACCAGGAACTCGCCGGCCCTGGAGACGCCGCCGCCGATGATGTACATGTCCGGGTCGATGATGTTGGTCAGCATCGCCATGGACTTGCCCAGAAAGCCCATGCAGATGTCGACCGCCTCGTACGCCAGTGCGTCGCCGGCCTTGGCCGCGTCGAACACGTCGCGCGCGGTGAGGGGCTCCAGGCCGCGCAGGGTGGAGGGCTCGCCTGCATGGCGGGCGAGCACGCGCTTGGCATGGCGCACTACGCCGGTCGCGGAGGCTGTCTGATCGAGACAACCGTACTGGCCGCAGTTGCAGGGCATGGGCTCGTCCGGATTGACGACGACGTGGCCGATTTCGCCGCCCAGGCCCGCGCTGCCGTAGACCACGCGGCCGTCGAGCACGATGCCGCCGCCCACGCCGGTGCCCAGCGTGATGAACACGAGGCTGCGCGCACCCTGACCGCCGCCCTGCCAGTATTCGCCCATGGCGGCCATGTTCGCGTCGTTGCCGGCGAAGACCGGCACGCCGTGAAGCTGCGCGGACAGGTCGCGCGCGGGGTTGAAGCCGCCCCAGCCGAGGTTCACGCAGCGCTTCACATAGCCGTCCCGGCGCACGGGGCCCGGCACGCCCACGCCGACGGCGATGACGTTTTCCGTCTCGCCCGCGTAGCGGATGATTTCCCCGGCAATGTTCGGCATGATATGGCTGCCGGCCTCGCTGATGTCCGTGGGGATCTCCCACTTATCAAGCAGCCTGCCGTCCGGGGAGAAGGCGCCGAGCTTGGTGGCCGTGCCGCCGATATCGACGCCGAAAAAGAGCTTGTCCATGCTGAATTCCTTTCCTGATGGGCGGGCCGCGCCTGCGCGGCTGCCGCTGTGTGCCTGTGCGCTCAGGGCGCGTCGGCCTGCCGGACGCAGTCCAGATAGAACTTGGCCGCGCCGATCATGCCCGCGTCGTTGCCAAGCGTCGCGGCCTCGAGCCGCAGGCACTCGCCAAAGCGCGGCATGACGCTGCGCATCACGCGCTCGCGAAGGGGCTCGATCAGCAGGGCCTCCTGCGCGGAGACGCCGCCGCCGATGAGCACCATCTGCGGGTTGAAGATGTGCACCAGGCCGGCGATGCCGGCGGCCACGTCGTCGATCCACGCGGACAGCACGGCGAGCATCGTCTCGTCGCCGTCCGCCGCGCGGGAGAAGACGATGCGCCCGTTCATGTCCTCCTCGCCGGTGGCCTCCCTGGCGCGGCGCACGAGCGCGGTCGTCGCGGCGTAGCTCTCGTAGCAGCCGCGCTTGCCGCAGGGGCAGAGCGGGCCGTCCTGATACAGCGTGAAGTGGCCCAGCTCGCCGGCGATGCCGCGCGTGCCGCCGAAGATCCTTCCGCCCAGCACGATGCCGCCGCCCACGCCGGTGCCCAGCGTGACCATCAGCACGTTGCTGACGCCCTTCGCGCGGCCGGCAAAGCACTCGCCCAGCGCAGCGGCGTTCGCGTCGTTGAGCGCGAAGACCGGCACGCCGAAGACGGCCTCCATGTCGCGCTTGATCTGCGCGCCCTCATAGTTCGGGATCTTGCCGTTGGTGCCGATGACCGTGCCGGCCCTGTCGTCCACCTGGCCGGTGGCGGACACGCCGATGCCCTCGATCTGTGCGCCTTCGCGCGCGAGGAACGCCTGCGCCTCGCGGATCACGGTGGTGAGGATCGGGGTCTGGTAGCGGTCAAAGCACACGCTGGCCTCATGGCGGGCGTGGATCGTTCCCTCGTGATCGACCAGGCCCATCTTGACGGCGGTGCCGCCGATGTCGATGCTCAGAATCATCGGAATGCGTCCTTTCTGAAACGGTCTGCCGGCGGCACGGACTCCCTCCGTCACGGCTTTGCCGTGCCACCTCCCTCAGGAGGGAGGCTGAAGGGTATACCTGGCTCCCTCCTGAGGGAGCTGTCTGCCGAAAGCAGACTGAGGGAGTATCGGCGGCAGGAAGCATTTGTCTGGGGATGGAAGGCCCGGAAGGGGGACCTTGGGCTTACGCCTTGAAATCCTTGACGGCCGCCATGAAGCGGTTGGCGATCTCCAGCGGACGGGTGATCGCGCCGCCGACGACGACGGCCCACGCGCCGATCTCCAGCATCTTGCGCGCCTGCTCGGGCGTGTGCACGCGGCCCTCGGCGATGACGGGGCAGGGCAGCGCAGCGACCATCTGGCGGACCAGCTCGTAGTTCGGGTCGCCCTTGCAGTCCCGAGTCTGCGGGGTGTAGCCGTTCATGGTGGAGCCGACCAGGTCCGCGCCGGCCTCATAGGCGGCCACGGCCTCCTCGAGCGTCGCGCAGTCGGCCATGATGATGATGTTTGGGTACTTGGCCTTCACCTGTCCCAGGAATTCGCCGGGGGTGAGGCCGTCCGCGCGCTCGTTGAACGTGCAGTCGATGGAGACGATGTCGGCCATGGCCTCCATGCACTCGTCCACCTCGCGCATGGTCATCGTGATGCGGCCGGTGTAGCCCGGGTACTCGCGCTTGATCAGGCCGATGACGGGCAGGCCCGTCTCCTCCTTGATCTCCACGATGTCGCGCACGGAGCTGGTGCGGATCATCTTCGCGCCGGCCTGCTTGGCCGCGCGCGCCATCAGGTACATGATGGACTGGTCCTTCATATAGAGCGGCTCGCCGGGCGTGGCCTGGCAGGACACCACGATGGTGCCCTTGATGAGATCAAAAAGCTCCTGCTTTGTCATAAAAAACAACCTCCCTGTCAGGAATCATATTCTTCGAAGGAATCGGGCTTGACGTACTTGCCGGAGGAGAAGTGGATCTCCATGGCCTTAGCGAAGGCGCGGTAGTCGTACGCGGCCAGCGCGTCGACGATCGCCTCATGCTTGGGGATGGAGCTGACCAGATGCGGCGACTTCTTTTCCAGCTCAAAGCCCTCGTCCACCGCCCAGATGGCCTCCATCAGCGAATTGAGCACGCCGTTGCCCAGCGGGCGGAAAAGCGTCATATGGAAATCGCGGTCCGCGCAGGTGAAGGCGAGGTCGTCGTCCCGGCTCTCGTGCATGCGGCGCACGCAGTCGCGCAGCTTCTGGATGTCTTCCTCATTGAGCACATAGAACGCCTGGCGCATGTAGCTCAGCTCCAGCATCCTGCGGATGCCGAACATCTCGTGTACGGGCTTGTCCTCGCCGCCGACGTTGAAGAACAGCACGTTCTGGAACACGAAGTCCAGGCTGAACTCCTTGACCTCCGTGCCGCGCCCGGGGCAGGCCTGCACCATGCCCATCAGCTCCATGCTCTTGATCGCCTCGCGCAGCACGTTTCTGGAGACGCCCAGCGTCTGGCTCATCTCCAGCTCCGTGGGCAGCAGGTCGCCGGGCTTCAATCCGTGGCGGATGATATAGCTGCGGATCTCCCTGAAGGTTTGGATATAGAGCTTGTCCTCTTTCTTGATCGTTCTCATCATCCACCTCTTCACATTGTACTTTGTATGATATTTGTATGTACATTATAGAGGATCGGCAGAAGGCTGTCAATCATATTTCCCCAGACCCGAGAAAGAAATTTGTGCGTCCTGCTATCTTTCCTGAAATATTTTCCAAAAAAAGGATTGACAGGATCATCCGTTTGTAGTACATTTAGCTCAGCGAGCGGACGGAAGCTCCGCAAAGACATGAAGATCATGAAGATGAGGAGGATTTGTCGCATGAAGAAACTGTTTGCTCTTCTCCTGTGCCTGGCGCTGCTGGTTCCGGCTTTCGCCCTGGCAGACACCGAAATCACCCTGTGGACCTACCCGATCGGCAGCTGGTCCCAGTCCGCTGTGGTTGACGAGATCGTCGCCAACTTCAACGCCGTCTATCCGGACATCAAGGTCAAGGTCGAGTACCTGGACTACACCTCCGGTGACGATCAGGTGACCGCCGCCATCGAGGCCGGCACCACCCCGGACATCATCTTTGAAGGCCCGGAGCGCCTGGTCGCCAACTGGGGCGCCGCCGGCAAGATGATGGACATCTCCGATCTGTGGACGGAGGAGACCTCCGCGGACATCGCCGCTGCCGGCGAGGCCATGAAGGGCATCTGCACCGCCGCGGACGGCAACGTCTACCTCTACCCGCTGTGCATGACCACCCACTGCATGGTCATCGACAAGGCCGTCTTTGAGGCGACCGGCGCGATGCAGTACATCAATGAGGACCGCACCTGGACCACCGAGCAGTTCAGGAGCGCGATGAAGGTTCTGGCCGACGCCGGCTACATGCCGGGCATCGTCTACTGCGGCGGCCAGGGCGGCGACCAGGGCACCCGTGCGCTGGCGTACAACCTCTACTCTGCGCAGTTTGCCAATGCGGAGCACACCGAGTACACCATCGGCTCCGAGGCCGGTATCAAGGGCCTGACGCTCCTGCAGGAGATGGTCAACGAGGGCACCCTCGTGGCTGATCCGGCCATCGTTGCGGGCGACGCGATCGCGCTGTTCGCCAACGGCACCACCCCGACCTGCTTCTGCTGGAACGCGGCGCTGCTGGAGACCAACAAGGCTTCCCTGGCCGAGGGCATCGAGCCCTACGCCGTGACCTTCCCGTCCGATGACGGCGTCCCGGTTCTGGACGGCGGCATCTGGGGCTTCGGCCTGTTCGCCAATGACGACGCGGCCAAGGTGGACGCGGCGAAGAAGTTCATCCAGTTCGTGTGCGATGATCCGGTGCAGGGCCCGAAGAGCACCTACGCGACCGGCTACTTCCCGACCAAGGCTTCCTTCGGCGACATCTACACCGGCACCGAGAAGGCCGGCAATGCGGAATACGGCATGTTCACCCAGTACCTGGGCGACATCTACCAGGTCACGCCGGGCTGGGCGGCCCAGCGCACCGAGTGGTGGAACCTGCTCCAGCGCATCTTCGCCGGCGGCGATGTGGCGGCTGAGGTTGCGGTGTACAACGCCAACGTGAACGGCAAGTAAGCCGTCTGCATCCGATTTACACCAAGAATTGACACAGGCACAAGGCCCCATTCCCTCGCGGGAGGGGCCTTGTGCTTATGAAGGGAGCGTTCCTTTATGACCAAGGCTGCGAAGGGCGGGACGGCATTGTCCAGGGCCAACCAGCGCCGTGAAAACATCGCTGGTTACCTGTTCATGCTGCCCAGCCTGCTGTTCTTCGTGGGGTTTGTCATCTTCCCCATGGGACTGTGCCTCTTTAACAGCTTTTTCAACTACACGATGACGGATTTCAACTTCGTCGGTCTGGCCAATTACAAGGAACTGATCGCTGACCCGATCTTCCGCACCGCGCTGGTCAATACCATCGTCATCGTGCTGGTTTCCGTCCCGGTCACCTGCGTCTTCTCGCTCTGGGTGGCGTCGGTCATTTACAAGATGCACGACCGCTATACCTCGCTGTTCCGCTGCATCTTCTACCTGCCGGTGGTGACGGGCTCCGTGGCGGTCACCGTCGTGTGGAAGTGGATGTTCAGCCCCTACACCGGCATCCTGAACTACGTCTTCCGGAGCCTGGGCATCATCAGCAAGAACATCAACTGGCTGGGCAGCCCGGATTACGCGCTGGGCTGCATCATCCTGATCCTGCTGACCACCTCCGTCGGCCAGCCGATCGTGCTGTACGTCTCCGCGCTCTCCAACGTGGACCACAGCCTCGTCGAGGCGGCCGAGGTGGACGGCGCGACCAACCTGCAGGTCTTCTGGCGGATCAAGTGGCCGCAGATCATGCCGACCACGCTGTACATTCTGGTCATCACGACGATCAACTCCTTCCAGTGCTTCGCGCTGATTCAGCTGCTCACGTCGGGCGGACCGAACAACTCCACTCAGACCATCATGTACTACATCTATTACAATGCGTTCAAGCTGAGCCGCTACGGCTACGGCAGCGCGATGGGCGTCATTCTGGCGGCGATCATTGCGGTGTTCAGCGCCATGCAGTTCAAGCTCGCCAAGAGCGATAACGGCTGAGAGGGGAGGAGAGACGTATGAGCGAAAACATCAAAGCTGCTCCCCAGGTTCACAACTTCAAAAAGCCCAAATCCGGCAATCAGGATCACAGCGTGCATCAGGTGACGGTTTATCAGGTGCTGTGCGTCGCCGCGCTGATCATCGTCGCGCTGCTGTTCACCTTCCCGCTGTACTGGATCATCACCGGCTCGTTCAAGGGGCCGCAGGCGGTCAACGCGCGCGTGCCGGTCTGGTTCCCCACGGAGCCGACGATGCTCAACTACGAGAAGCTGTTTGAGAAGCCGGCGTTCATGTGGATGTTCAACACGGTGTTCGTCTGCGCCATGGCGATGCTCTTCACCTGCATCGCCGCGTCGATGGGCGGCTATGCGCTGGCCAAGAAGCGCTTCACCGGCCGCGCGCTGATCTTCTCGATCTTCGTGTGCGCGATGGCGCTGCCCAAGCAGGTCATTCTCATCCCGCTGCTCAAGGAGATGGCGTTCCTGAACCTGCACAACACGCTCTGGGCGGTCATCCTGCCCACGGTCGGCTGGCCGTTCGGCGTGTTCCTGATGAAGCAGTTCTCGGAGAACATTCCGACCGAGCTGCTGGAGGCGGCCAGGATCGACGGCGCGGGCGAGGTGCGCACCTTTACGCAGATCGTCTTCCCGATGATCAAGCCGGGCATCGGCGCGCTGGCCATCTTCACGTTCATCAATACCTGGAACGACTACTTCCTGCAGCTCATCATGCTCAACAGCACGGAGGTGCTGACCATCTCGCTGGGCATTGCCAAGCTGCAGAGCGAAATGAGCACGGACTACGGCCTGATCATGGCCGGCGCGTCCCTGGGCTCCATTCCGATCATTGTGATCTTCCTGATGTTCCAGAAGTTCTTCACGCGCGGCATTACGATGGGCGCGGTCAAAGGTTAAGCGGGCGGTGCCCGCGTCCGCTACGCTTCGCCTTGCTCCTAACGGCATCGTTCGCGCGGAAGGCGGCGGGCGGTGCCCGCGTCCGGTTGCCCTTCGGGCCTGCTCCTAACGGCATCGTTCGCGCGAGGGGCGCTCCGATCCCCTGCCTGGGCGTAAAGCCGGCGGCAGGCGGTTCCAAATCCGTTTTCTGCGGGCGGAGGGCCCTTGAAAACTTGACGGCACAACGGTATAATAGACCGGCGTGTGAAGATCAGAATCTGCTGCAAAAAGAGGAAAGAAATCTATGAGCAATCTTGAAAAGTACCATGGCGTGTTTCCCGCGTTCTACGCCTGCTATGACGAAAACGGCAAGGTGAGCGTGGAGCGCACCAAGAAGCTGGCCCGCCATCTGGTTTCTAAGGGCGTGAAGGGCCTGTATGTCGGCGGCTCCTCCGGCGAGTGCATCTATCTGGAGAAGGAAGAGCGCATGCTGACGCTCGAGGCCGTGATGGAGGAGGTAAGGGGCGAGTGCACGATCATCGCGCACGTGGCCTGCAACAACACCGAGGAGAGCTGCCAGCTCGCCGCGCACGCGGAGAAGCTGGGCGTAGACGCGATTGCGAGCATCCCGCCGATCTACTTCCGCCTGCCGGACTACGCGATCGCGCAGTACTGGAACGACATCTCCGCTGCCGCGCCGAACACGGACTTCATCATCTACAACATCCCGCAGCTCGCGGGCGTGGCGCTGAGCGTGAAGCTCTTCAAGGAGATGCGCAAGAACCCGCGCGTCATCGGCGTGAAGAACTCCTCCATGCCCACGCAGGACATCCAGGGCTTCGTCGATGCGGGCGGTGAAAACTGCGTCGTGTTCAACGGCCCGGACGAGCAGTTCATCGCCGGCCGCGCCATCGGCGCATGCGGCGGCATCGGCGGCACCTACGCGGCCATGCCGGAGCTGTTCCTCAAGATGGACGAGCTGGTCAGGGCCGGGCGGTTTGTCGAGGCCCAGCCGATTCAGCACGAGGTGAACAACATCATCGCCGATCTGTGCTCCTGCCATGGCCACATGTACGCGGTCATCAAGAAGGTGCTGGAGATCAACGAGGGCCTTGAGCTGGGCGGCGTGCATCGTCCGATGGTCGGCGTGACGGCGGAGGACATGCCCAAGGTGGAGGCCGTCGCCGCGCGCATCCGTGCCGCTGTGGCGAAGTTCTGCTGATCGCCTGAAAAAAACCAACCGGATACCGGCGACTGCCGGTATCCGGCTTTTGCATGAGGAGGATACCATGGAGCTTGAGCATGCGGTCATCAATTTTCTGGGCGACAGCATCACGGAGGGCGTGGGCGCGAGCGATGAGGCCCATCGCTACACCGACGTCTTTGCCCGGATGTATGGCGCGACAGCAAACAACTACGGCATCAGCGGCTCGCGCATCGCGCGCCAGCGGGTGAACACCGGCGAGCGGCACGAGCGGGACTTCTGCCTGCGCCTGGAGGAAATGGACGAGCGCGCGGACGCGGTCGTCGTCTTCGGCGGCACGAACGACTTTGGCCACGGCGACGCGCCCATCGGCACGTTTGACGACCGCGATCCGTCCACGTTCTGCGGCGCGTGCCACTTTCTGATGAGCCATCTGGTGGATCGCTACTGCGGCAAGCCCGTCGTCATCCTCACGCCGCTGCACCGGCTTTGTGAGGACTGCCCGGAGGGGGACGGCTCTGGCAGGAAGCTCGAGGTCCGCGCGGTGCTCGCCGATTACCGCGCGATCCTGATGAGGACGGCGGCTTACTACGGCCTGCCCGTGCTCGACCTCTACGCGACCAGCGGGATGCAGCCCCGCCATCCCGTCGCCCGCGCGCGCCTGATGCCCGACGGCCTGCATCCCAGCGACGAGGGCCACGCGATCATCGCGCGCCGCATCGGCGAATTCCTCAAGACCCTGTAAACCGGAATCAGCAAAGGCCTCCCGCGGCGGGAGGCCTTCAATCGTCGGCGGCAAATACTCCCTCAGTCTGCCTTCGGCAGCCAGCTCCCTCAGGAGGGAGCCTCCGACGAAACAGCGCGGCCGGAAGGAATGCTTCTTCTGGACAGACGCCCGGACAGCCTCCCTCTTGAGGGAGGGGGACCATCCGAAGGATGGTGGAAGGAGTGCTCTGCGCAGTGAAGTGGTCTTTCATCAGCGCGAAGCGTCGGAAACGACAAGGAGCGCTTGTGCGACCATGTCTGTTTCCCGGGTCGGCAGCCCAACGTATCCCGAAGCGGTCATCCCTTGACGGAGCCGGCGGTCAGGCCGGAGATGAGCGTCTTCTGGCCGAAGATGAACACGAGGATGGAGGGGACGAGGATCATGATGGTGCCGGCCATCACGGGGCCGTAAGCCATCGCGTCCGCGTTTTGCAACATGCCGATGCCGATCTGCACGGTGCGCATCTCGATGCTGTTGGTCACCAGCAGGGGCCAGAGGTACTGGTTCCAGATCTGCAGAAACGTGTAGATGCCCAGCGAGCCGAGGAATGGCACGGTCAGCGGCAGGCCGACGTGGAGGAAGAACTGGAAGGAATTGCAGCCGTCGATGGTGGCGGCCTCCTGAAGCTCCTTGGGGAGGGACAGGTACGCCTGACGCATGTTGAACACGCAGAACGCGCTGGTCATATAGGGCAGGATGAGCGCCCAGTAGGAGTTGAGCAGCTTCATCTGCGCCATGGTGAGGTAATTGGCGATGATGATGGCGTTGCCGGGGATCATCATCGTGGCGAGAAAGAGGAGAAACAGGGGCTTCTGGCCGCGGAAGCGGAGGCAGCCGAACGCGTAGCCGGCCAGCGAGCCGGTCAGCAGCTGCGCGGCCGTGCAGGCCAGCGCGACGAGCGTGGAATTGAGGATGAAGGTGAAGATCGGCGCGACCCGGAGCGCGGCGCGGTAGTTGTCCAGGCTGAGCGCCGCGGGCAGCAGCCTGGTGGCGTAGAGCTCCTTTTCCGTCATGAAGCTGGCGCTGAGGCAGTACAGAAGCGGCGAGACGATGACGGCCGCCAGCACAAAGCTGACCACGGCGATCACCAGCGTGGTTCCCTTCGAGGTTCTGGTCATCAGTACGTCACCTTCTTTTCCATTTTGAACTGAATCAGCGTCAGCACGAAGAGGATGATAAACAGCACGACGGACATCGCGGCGGACATGCCGTAGCGGTTGTTCTGGAAGGCCTCCAGGTAGATGGCGTAGATGATCGTGCGGGTGTACTTGCCCGGGCCGCCCTGCGTCATCAGGCGGATCTGCGCATAGGCCTGGAAGGCGTTGATGACGTTGATGATGAGCAGGAAGAACAGCGTGGGGGAGACGCAGGGCAGCGTGATGTGCCAGTGCTTCTGCAGGAAGTTCGCGCCCTCGATCGCGCCGGCCTCGTACAGCGCCTCGTCGACGTTCTGCAGCGCGGCGATGAGGAAGATGAAGTTGAGGCCGATGTTCATCCAGACGGTCACCACGGCGACGGAGGGCAGCGCGTAGTGGATGTCGCGCAGCCACTTGATGTCCGTGCCCAGCAGGCTGTTGACCACGCCCATGGTGGGGTTGAGCGCGAAGACGCCGATGACCGCGATGCACGCGGAGGAGATGGACATGGGCATGGCGAACACCGTGCGCACCAGGCCGCGCCCGCGGAAGCGCTCGTTGGCGAGAATCGCGCAGATCAGACCCAGCGCGATCGAGCCGGTGACGACCATCGCCGCATACCGGAGCGTGACGCCCATGGAGAACCAGAAGTCCCGGGAGGACTGGCCAAAGAGCACGGAGCTGAAGTTTTCAAGCCCCACGAAGCCGATCGCGCTGCCCGCCTGATCGGTCAGGCTCAGGCTCAGAAAGAGCGTCTTGGCGAAGGGATAGAACACGAAGAGCGAAAACAGCAGCAGCGAGGGCAGGATATACAGATAGGGGCAGATGGATTCGAAGGAAAAGCGCGTCTTTGCGGCTTTCACGGGTTGCGTCGTCATACACAATTCCTCACTTTGGATGAAACAGACAGCGGGAAAGGAAGCGCTGGGCTTCCTTTCCCGGTGTGCCGATGGTCAGGCTCAGTTGCCGGCCGTCTGGTTGTAGTAGGCGATGGCGGCATTTCCCTGCGCGGCCATCTCGGCGAGCGCATCCTCGGTGGAGAAAGCGCCCTGCAGGTACAGGTCCATGTTCTCCTGCCAGATCTGGCGCAGCTCGGTCATCACGCCCACGTTGGCGCCGGCGGTCACGTTGTTGAGCGGGCTGTCGTGCAGCTGGTTGAGCGCGACGTTGGCGTTCGGGTTCGCCTCCAGGTAGGCGACGTACTCCGGCACCTCATAGGCGGTCGTGTTGGCGGCGAAGTAGCCGGTCGCCATGGAGAACTTCGCGGCGGGCTCGGCGCTGGTGGCGAACTTGATGAATTCCCACGCGTCGGCAACCTTCTGCTCGTCCTCGTTCCTGGTCAGCCAGAGGTTCGCACCGCCGATGAGCACGCCGCCGATGGACTCCTCCAGCACGCTGGGCAGATACGCCACGCCGACCTCGAAGTCCGCGCCGTTGGTGATCGAGGACAGCTGGGCGGTGGAGTCGAAGGTGATCGCGGTGGTGCCGGCGATGAAGGCGGCTCTGGAGCCGGCGTTGTCCACGCCAAAGTTGTAGCAGACGCCCTCGTCCACCAGGCGCTTCCAGCTCTCGAGCACGAGCTTGCCGCCGCCGTTGGTGTCGTACTCGATCGCGGTGGCCGTGCCGGCATGGCCGTTCTCGTTGTTGACGTAGTAGTTGTCGGTGCCGGCGAGCAGATTCTCGAAGAACCAGCCGTAGATGGACAGGCCCATCGCGTACTGCGGGTTGCCCTCGACGCCCGTCAGCTGATCGGCAATCGCCTCGATCTGGGCGAAGGTGGTCGGGACGTCCGCGATGCCGGCGCGCTCAAAGGCGGTCTTGTTGTAGTACATCACCGGGGAGGACGGGTTGATCGGGATGCACATCATCTTGCCGTTCACG
Organism: Candidatus Ventricola sp.; assembly: GCA_051883735.1. Taxonomy (GTDB): domain Bacteria; phylum Bacillota; class Clostridia; order Christensenellales; family Aristaeellaceae; genus Ventricola. The sequence goes on along the minus strand of JBJEUH010000137.1, from coordinate 25,067 downwards.
GTGTAGTAGTTGCGCAGCACGCCCTCGACCTGATCCAGGGAGATGTACGGGTCCTTGTCGAGCATGTCCTGGAAGGGGATGACGTAATCGGTGCCGGCAAGGTAGCAGGTGCCCAGCTCGAACATCTGGAACACGTCCGGGCCTTCGCCGGCGGGCAGCGCGGCCTTCAGCTTGGTCAGCGTGTCGTCGTAGGCGCCCTGATACTGGGCGATCACCTCGATCTCATCCTGGGAAGCGTTGAACGCATCGACGGTCGCCTGAATGGCCTCGCCGATGGTGCCGCCAAAGCAGTGCCAGAAGGTGACGGTGCGCGGCTCGGCGCAGGCGGCGGAAAGCGTCAGGGCCAGAACGAGCGTCAGGGCCAGACAAAGCAGCTTCTTCATGGGAATTTCCTCCTTGATTCTTGTCCGGATGGAATAAAAGTCGGTGCGATGGTTCCGCGGGACGGCGCGGCGGCCGCCTGAACGAAACGGCTTGAGTATACCGGCCCTTTGTAAAGTGGGCGTGAATCGCGGGAAAAGATCAGCTGAGAATTGCGTATGCCGCCGCTTTTTCTCCGATTGCCCCTTGCATTTTGCGGGAGACGTGATATAAAGAGGATGATCAACGGGCCGCAGCGAAGCGCGGCGGCCGGAAAAGGAAAGAGGAAAACGGCATGAGGGACACCATCAGGCTGCACGCCGCGGGCACGCGCATGATCGCGCACCGCGGCCTGAGCGGCATCGAGCGGGAAAACACCTGCGCGGCGTTTGTCGCCGCGGGCAACCGGAGCTATTATGGCATCGAGACCGACATCCACCGCACGGCGGACGGCCGGTACATCGTCGTGCACGACGACGACGCGAAGCGCGTGGCGGGCGTGGATCTGTGCATCGAGGAGACGGATTTTGACACGCTGCGCGCCGTCCGCATGAGCGATCTGGACGGCAACCCGCGCGCGGATCTGATGTTCCCGTCGCTGGAGGAGTACATCCGCATCTGCCGGCAGTACGGCAAGACCAGCGTTCTGGAGATCAAGAACCACTTCGAGCCGGAGGACATTGAGCGCGTCATCGCCATCGTCCGCGATCTGGGGTGGCTTTCGCGCACGGTCTTCATCTCCTTCGATCTGCCGAACCTGCTCTGCATCCGCGAGAGGCTGCCCGAGCAGCCCGCGCAGTACCTGGTCAGCGAATTCGGCGGCGATCTGCTGAATGTCCTCAGGGCGCACCGCCTCGATCTGGACATTCATCACCGGGCGGTCACGCCGCAGAACGTGGCGGCCTGCCACGAGAGCGGCATCGAGGTGAACGTCTGGACGGTGAACACGCCGGAGGACGCGCAGCGCGTGCTCGCATGCGGCGTGGATTACATCACCAGCAACATTTTGGAGTAGATTCTTCCAAAAACCCTGCATAAAGCGCCAATTCACAAAGGAACGGAGCGTTTTTCGTCGAATATGTAAGGTAATCATCGGTAAAGCGACGTGAACCGACAAACAAGGTGGAGGAGTAACATGACCAATCAGGAGAGACGAGAGCTGTCCGCCTTTGCGTGCAAGGTGCGAATGGGCATTATCGACATCGTGCACAACGCGAAGTCCGGACACCCCGGCGGCAGCCTTTCCGGCGCCGACATGATGACGTATCTGTACAACAAGGAAATGCGCGTGCGCCCCGAGGAGCCCAAGTGGGCGGACCGGGATCGCTTTGTCCTTTCCAAGGGACATACCGCCCCCGGCCTGTACGCGACGCTGGCGAACCGCGGCTTCTTCCCGGTTGAAGACCTGCGGCTTACGCGCACGCTGGGCGGCTACCTGCAGGGCCATCCGAACATGAACACGACGCCCGGCGTGGACATGAGCACGGGCTCCCTGGGCCAGGGCGTGTCCGTCGCGGCGGGCATGGCGAAGGCGGCCAAGTACATGGGCAAGAAGGATGTGCGCGTGTACACGCTGCTGGGCGACGGCGAGATCGACGAGGGCGAGGTCTGGGAGGCCTTCATGTTCGCCGCGCACTACAAACTGGACAACCTGTGCGTCATCATCGACATAAACGGCCTGCAGATCGACGGCCCGACGAAGAAGGTCATGGACACCGGCTCGATCAGCGACAAGATGAACGCCTTCGGCTTTAGCGTCGTGGAGATCGACGGCCACAGCTTCGACGAGATGGAGAAGGCGTTTGACGCGTTCCATGCGTGCGAGGGCAAGCCGACCGCCATCCTGATGCACACCCACAAGGGCAAGGGCGTCAGCTTCATGGAGGATTCTGCGGCGTGGCACGGCGCCGCGCCCAACGACGAGCAGTACGAAAAGGCGATGAGCGAGCTGCGTGCGCAGCTGGCGGAAGTGGAGGCAGCGCATGAGTGAGATCAAGAAGGTTGCTACGCGCGAAAGCTACGGCATCGCATTGGCAGAGCTGGGCCGGGCGCACGAGGACGTCGTGGTGCTCGACGCGGACCTGTCCAAATCCACCAAAACGGACACCTTTAAGAAGGAATTCCCGGATCGGCATTTCAACTGCGGCATTGCCGAGTGCAACATGGTGGCCTCTGCCGCCGGCATGGCGGCGATGGGCCTGGTGCCGTTCGTCTCCAGCTTCGCGATGTTTGCGGCGGGCCGTGCGTTTGAGCAGATCCGCAACTCCATCGGCTATCCGCGCCTGAACGTGAAGATCGGTGCGACGCACGGCGGCATCTCCGTCGGCGAGGACGGCGCGAGCCACCAGTGCTGCGAGGACTTTGCGCTGATGCGCTCCATCCCCGGCATGGTCGTGCTCTGCCCGTCTGACGGCGTCGAGGCGAAGGCGGCGGTGCACGCGGCCTATGCGCACCAGGGCCCGGTGTACATGCGCTTTGGCCGCCTGGCGCTGCCGACGATCCACGACGAGGCGACCTTCAAGTTTGAGATCGGCAAGGGCGAGCAGCTCACCGACGGCACCGACGTGGCGATCATCGCCACGGGCCTGATGGTCGGCGAGGCGCTCAAGGCGGAGGAAATCCTGCGCGCCGAGGGCATTCGCGCCCGCGTGATCAACATGTGCTCGATCAAGCCGCTGGACGAGGAGCTGGTCATCGAGGCGGCGAAGGCCTGCGGCAAGGTCGTCACCTGCGAGGAGCACTCCGTCATCGGCGGCCTCGGCGAGGCGGTGGCCATGACGCTCGCCAAGAACTGCCCGACCAAGATGCGCTGTGTGGGCGTGCAGGACGTGTTCGGCAGCTCCGGCCCGGCGTGGCCCGTGCTCAAGAAGTTTGGCCTGAGCGCTGAGAACATCGTGGAGACGGTCAAGTCCTTCTAAGAGAAACGATATAAAACGCCCCTCCGGCAGATCTGCCGGAGGGACGGCTCATACCATCGACCAACGCCCGCGAGAAGCGGGCGTTGGTTTTTATATGGTTTTCTGTTCAAAACGAGCTGTAAGCGCGAAGCGAAGCAGGGGTTTGGGGGATGACATCCCCCCCAAAACGCTTCTGTATCGCGCATCAATCCAAATGATAGGCGGCGTGAATGGGCGCATCCTGTACGGCATTCACATACGAAACCGCGATGGCAATGCGCGTGGGCTTTCCATCCAGATTGTCGTGCCAGCGCAGGATGAACTCTTCTTCTGTGAGATAGGTGTAGCTGCCGGAAGTCGATGGATCCATGAAATAGTAAATATATGTGTCTTTCTCTGTATCCTTCCCGTATCCAATCAATACGACATAGTGCCCGTCGTCCTCTGTGCCTGCCGAGTAATCGCCGTCATCCTTCCAGGCCTGAATCACGCAGATGACAGGCGTGCCGCCATCAAGGGATGCCCTGAATTGCGGCAGCAGGCGAAGCGCCGGCTCCTGATCATCTGAAACGTAATCCGTACACACGATTTCTGTGGCAAACACGGGCGTATCCGGAGAGCCTTCCATCCGGACGGCGTCCAGATACTCCGCGATTCTCACATAGCTGGTTCCGTTTTCAGGAGTTGCTGCAAGCTCCCAGAGCAACCGATCCTCACGGGTGTCAAAATCATACCCTGCATAGCGCAGAACGGATGCAACACAGGCCACGCCGCAGGTAAAATTGTGACTCTGTCTGTACAGCGGCACCTCCAGAAGCCTGCCATTCCCCGCTTCGGGCAGCGATATGCCCGAAGCGCCGTAAGCATAGAACGTGTTTCCCTGCGGTCCGGTTTCGCTGAGGTAGTATTCCCTCATTTGATTGGCGACAACCTCAGCCTCCGGCGCCTGGCTCACCGAAATCACTGCGGTTTCTTTGGCAGGGACGCTCTTGTCCTCGGATTCGGCATGTACGCTCATGGGCAGCATGGCGCCTGCCACGGCAAGGCAGAGGAGAAGCACGTGTTTCTTTTTCATCTGGAAATCCCTCCGATACATGGTGACTCGTTCAGTTTAATACGGTGTTCAATGACATTATACTCTTTTCTCCCTGCAATTTCATGGGGATCATGCCAAAGCTGCAGATTTTTTTTCGGGTTTGAGGAACTGCCGGCTCCCAACGCAGACAGGCTGAAACGCTCCCTGTGCCGCTTTCTCTGTGGGAATCGGCATTCCTGAGCATGCGGCGCGGATGCAGTTCCCCAAGAGGGAGGGACTATCCGAAGGACGCTGGAAGGAGCTCCCCGCCTGCAGGCGCAATCTTTAGGCGGTCTTAATGCCGGCGCGAATACCTTTTTATCCTCTTTACCGGTTCCCGGGTATCATGAAAACAGGATCAAGGGATATAAAGGAGTTTTTGCCTATGGATGCGCACATGCGCCCCAAACGGAAGCTGACCTCTTTCAGGATCATCATCCTGGGCTTCCTCGGCGTGATCCTGCTGGGCACGGTGCTGCTGATGCTGCCCGTCTCCGCCAGGGAAGGCCGCGCGACGCCGTTTCTTCACGCGCTGTTCACCTCGACCTCGGCGGTCTGCGTGACCGGGCTGGTGCTCTATGACACGGCGACGTCTTGGTCGCTCTTCGGGCAGCTGGTGATCCTGCTGCTCATTCAGATCGGCGGCATGGGCGTCATCACCGTTGCCGCGGCCTTCGCGCTGATCTCCGGGCGGAAGATCTCCCTGATGCAGCGCAGCACCATGCAGGAGGCGATCTCCGCGCCGAAGGTGGGCGGCATCGTGCGCCTGACCAGCTTCATCATCCGCACGACGCTGATCATCGAGCTGCTGGGCGCCGCCGCGATGGCGCCGGTCTTCTGCCGGGATTTCGGGGCGAAGGGACTGTGGATGGCGCTGTTCCATGCCGTGTCGGCCTTCTGCAACGCGGGCTTTGACCTGATGGGCGTGCGGGGTCAGTTCTCCTCCCTGACCAGCTATGCCGCGGAGCCCGCTGTCAACGTGACGGTCATGCTCCTGATCATCGTCGGCGGCATCGGCTTTCTGACCTGGGACGACATCCGCAGCCATCGCCTGCGCGTGCACCAGTACAGGATGCAGAGCAAGGTCATCCTGTGCACCACGCTCCTGCTGCTGCTGGCGCCGGCGCTGTACTTTTACTTCTTGGAATTCGACGCGCTCCCCGCGAAGGAGAGAATCCTGGCCTCGCTGTTCCAGGCCGTCACGCCGAGGACGGCGGGCTTCAACACCGTGGACCTGACGCAGCTCAGCGAGGCGGGCCAGTACATCACCGTCGCGCTGATGCTCATCGGCGGCAGCCCCGGCTCCACCGCGGGCGGCATGAAGACCACCACGGTCGCCGTGCTGTTCGCCACGGCCATCTCGACCTTTCAGCGGGAGGAATGCGCGCATTTCTTTGGCCGCAGAATCGACGACGACGTGGTCAAAAACGCGGCGACGATTCTGCTCCTGTATGTGCTCCTCTTCTTTTTCGGCGGCCTGATCATCAGCATCGTGGACGATCTGCCCATGCTGGTCTGCCTGTTTGAGGCGGCCTCCGCGGTCGGCACCGTGGGATTGACCCTGGGCGTCACGTCAAGCCTTGGAACCGTCTCGCAGATGATCCTGATCCTGCTCATGTTCTTTGGCCGGGTGGGCGGACTCACGCTGATTTTCGCCGCGCTGTCCGGCAGACAGAAGAACGGCTCCAAATACCCCCGAGAGAAAGTGACGGTTGGATGAAGGGAGAAGAAAAGACATGAAATCGATTCTGTTGATCGGCCTGGGCCGCTTCGGCAAGCATATCGCGATGCACCTGAACAATCTGGGCCACCAGATCATGGCGGTGGACATTTCCGAGGAGCGCGTGGAGGCCGTGCTGCCCATCGTGACCAACGCGCAGATCGGCGACAGCACCAACGCCGCCTTTCTGGAATCGCTGGGCATCCGCAATTTCGACGTCTGCATCGTGACCATCGGCAACGACTTTCAGAGCTCCCTGGAGACGACGTCGCTGCTCAAGGAGCTGGGCGCGAAGATGGTGGTGTCCCGGGCGGCGCGGGATGTGCACGAGAAATTCCTGCTGCGCAACGGCGCGGACGAAGTGATCTACCCCGAAAGGCAGATGGCGAAGTGGACGGCCATCCGTTACAGCGCCGACCATATCCTCGATTACATCGAGCTGGACGAGGATCACGCCATGTTTGAAATCCCCGTGCCGGACAACTGGGCCGGGCGCTCCATCGGGCAGGTGGACATCCGCAAGAAGTACAGCATCAACATCATCGGCATCAAGGCAAACGGCAAGCTGGAGCTGTCGCTCTCGCCGGACATGATCCTCAAGGCGGGCGCGACCATGCTGGTGCTCGGGCGGAGCCGGGATCTGCACAAGTGTTTTCATATCTGAGCGCGCGAAAGTGAGGGAAGCGTATGCGGAATCTGCTGCTGATCGCGGCCGTGGCGGCCTTTTGCGGCATGGGCTGGCGCATCATGGGAAAATTCGACGGCTTTTTGAACGTCCGCGCGAAGGAGAAGAGCATGCTGGAGTCGGATGATGCGGAGGAGGAAATGGAAAAGCGCAGCCGGATGTGATATAATGAGAGCCCCGAGACAGGGACTTTGAGGATGGACGCATGGGAGGAACACAGATGCCAGGCCAGGAACCGGAGCAGCGCCCGCGCGATGACCGACGTGAGGCGGGAAGCGAAAGGCGGGGAAGGCTGAAAATCTTTTTCGGCTACGCTGCCGGCGTGGGCAAGACCTGCGCCATGCTGCAGGCGGCGCATCAGGCGAAGGCGCGCGGCGCCGATGTGGTGGCCGGCGTCGTCGAGCCCCATGACAGGCCGCAGACGGCGGCGCTGCTGAGCGGGCTGGAGCAGCTCCCGATGCGCCGGGCGGCCGGCGGAGGCGCGGCCGAGTTTGACATCGACGGCGCGCTCAGGCGCAGGCCGCAGCTCATCCTGGTGGACGAGCTGGCCCACACGAACGCGCAGGGCAGCCGGCACGCCAAGCGCTGCCAGGATGTGCAGGAACTGCTGGGCGCAGGCATCGACGTGTACACGACGGTCAACGTCCAGCACATCGAGAGCCTGAACGACACCGTGGCCTCCGTGACCGGGGTTTCGGTCAGGGAGCGGATTCCGGACTCCGTGTTTGACCAGGCCGACCAGGTGGAGCTGGTGGACCTCGAGCCGGCGGAGCTGCTGGAGCGCATGGCCGGCGGCAGCGTCTATCCCCCGGAGCAGGCGGAGCGCGCCGCGCAGGTCTTCACCGCGGAAAACCTGACCGCGCTGCGGGAGCTCGCGCTGCGGCGCTGCGCGGACCGGATCAGCCTGCGGACGAAGAGCGCCAGGATGCAGGATTACCATACGGACGAGCATATCCTGGTGTGCCTGTCGTCCTCGCCGTCCAACGCGAAGATCATCCGCACCGCGGCCAGAATGGCGAGGGCGTTCCGCGGGAGCTTCACGGCCCTCTTTGTCGAGACGCCCTCGACGGCGGAGATGCGGGAGGAGGACAAGCGGCGGCTGCGGGAGAACATGCGCCTGGCGCAGCAGCTCGGCGCGCACATCGAAACCAGCTACGGCGAGGACGTTCCCTACCAGATTGCGGAGTTCGCCAGGCTGTCCGGCGTCTCCAAGATCGTGATCGGCCGCAGCACCGCCACAAGAAAGAGCATCCTCAGCAAGCCGACGCTGACGGAGCGCCTGATCGCCAACGCGCCCAATCTGGACATCCATGTGATCCCGGATGCCAGCGTGGGAAGCGGCTATCAGGAGCGGACCGGGCGGGCGATCCATGTGACGCTCCGGGACGTGGTGAGGAGCCTGCTGGTCCTGCTGGCCGCCACGCTGCTGGGGTATGCGTTTGACGCACTGGGCTTTACGGAGGCCAACATCGTCTCCGTCTACATCTTCGGCGTGCTGGTCATCTCGGTCATCACGACGAACCGCTTCTGCGGGGTCGTCTCCTCCGTCGTCAGCGTGCTGGTGTTCAACTTCTTCTTCACCATCCCGCGCCTGACCTTCCGCTTCAACGACCCGGACTATTGGGTGACGTTTCCCATCATGTTCATGGTCGCGCTGCTGACGGGCTCGCTCGCCACGCGCCTCAAGGACAACGCCAAGCAGTCCGCCCGCGCGGCCTACCGCACGAAGATCCTGTTTGAGACGAACCAGCTACTCCAGAAGGAGAAGGACGAGCAGTCCGTGGTCAGCGCGACCGCGGGGCAGCTTTTGAAGCTGCTGAAACGGGACCTGGTGATCTGCCTGACGGACGGAAAGACGCTCGGCACGCCCCGCATCTTCCGCGCGCCGGGCAGCGAGCCGTGCAGCCTGGTGACGGAAAAGGAAAGAGCGGTCGCGGAATGGGTGCTGCGCAACAACAAGCACGCCGGCGCCACCACCGATACCCTGTCGGACGCCCGGTGCCTGTATCTGGCGATCCGGGTCAACCAGCACGTCTACGGCGTCGTCGGCATCGCCATGAACGGCGCGCCGCTGGATTCCTTTGAAAACAGCGTCCTTTTGTCCATCCTGGGCGAGTGCGCGCTGGCGCTGGAGAACATCCGCAACGCCCGCGAAAAGGAGGAGGCAGCGATCCTGGCCAGGAACGAGCAGCTTCGCGCCAACCTGCTCCGCGCCATCTCCCATGACCTGCGCACGCCGCTGACCTCCATCTCCGGCAGCGCCGGCAATCTGCTGGCCAACTATCAGAAGCTCGATGACGCGACCCGGGTGCAGACGTTTACCGACATCTACGACGATTCCATGTGGCTGATCAACCTGGTGGAGAACCTGCTGGCCATCACCCGGATCGAGGACGGCCAGATCGAGCTGCACCAGTCCGTCGAGCTCATGGACGACGTGATCGCCGAGGCGCTGCGCCACATCCACCGCAAGAGCCGGGAGCACACGATCCGCACGCACAGCGAGGAGGAGCTGATCCTGGTGCGCGTCGACGCGAAGCTGATCGTGCAGGTGCTCATCAACCTGGTGGACAACGCGATCAAGTACACGCCCGTCGGCTCGCACATCGACATCCACGCGATGCGGCGCGGCGACCGGGTGGAGGTCTCCGTCGCCGACGACGGGCCGGGAATCGAGGACGCGCAGAAGGAGCGCATCTTCGACATGTTTTACAGCGGCGCCAATCAGATCGCGGACAGCCGCAGGAGCCTGGGCCTGGGCCTGTCCCTGTGCCGGTCCATCGTCACGGCGCACGGAGGGACGATCCGGGTGTCGGACAATCTGCCGAAGGGAACGATCTTTACCTTTACATTGCCAGCCGGGGAGGTTGAGCTGCATGAATAAACCGCTGATTCTGGTCGTGGAGGACGATCCTCCCGTCCGCAACCTGATCACGACGACCCTCAAGGCGAACGACTACCGGTATCTGGTGGCCGCCAACGGGGAGACGGCCATTCTGGAGGCGTCCTCCCATAATCCGGACATCGTCCTGCTGGACCTGGGCCTGCCGGACGTGGACGGGGTGCAGGTGATCCGCAGCATCCGCTCCTGGTCCAATCTGCCCATCATCGTCATCAGCGCCCGCAGCGAGGACAGCGACAAGATCGAGGCGCTGGACGCGGGCGCGGACGATTACCTGACCAAGCCCTTCTCCGTGGAGGAGCTGCTGGCCAGGCTGCGCGTCACCCAGCGCAGGCTGTCATACATGACGGCGGAGATGCTCTCGGCCAGCTCGGTCTTCGTCAACGGGAAGCTGAAGGTGGATTACGCCGGCGGCTGCGCGTATCTGGATGGCCAGGAGCTGCACCTGACGCCCATCGAGTACAAGCTGCTGTGCCTGCTGGCCAAGAACGTGGGCAAGGTGCTGACGCACACCTTCATCACCCAGAACATCTGGGGGCGGAGCTGGGACAACGACGTCGCCTCCCTGCGCGTCTTCATGGCGACGCTGCGCAAAAAGCTGGAGCCGACGCCGGATTCCCCGCAGGTGATCCAGACCCACATCGGCGTGGGCTACCGGATGATGAAAATCGAATAGCGCCGGGCGGCTGACCAGAAACGGTTCGGCCGCCTTTGCTTTTCCCTGACGGGCCATACTTTTTGGGTTATGGGGTCATTATAAGTGTATACCCATCTGGACATCGGGGACTTTTTTATGGTATCCTCTGGACAGATTCCCCGGAAGCGCTCTGACAGACGGATCGATGAGAAAGGGCTGCCCATTTGCAGCCCTTCTCCCGCCCGGGCAAGCATCCCTGTCAGATGGCGATCGGGGCCTTCTCTCCCCCTTCCGACCGGCGCGCTGTCCTTCGCGGCGCGCCGGATACTGCCCTAAAGAGGAAAATGAAAGGAGCCAACCCCATGAGCGATATCCTCGTCGGAATACTGGGTCTGATCTGCATCGTCGCCATCGTCGTCACGCTCTTCAAAAGCAAGACGCAGCCGGCCATCGCCTTCATCGTCTTCCCGGCGGTGCTGGGCCTCATCATGGTCATCGGCGGCCGCTACAGCTTTGACAACCTCGCGACCATGATCAAGTCCGGCTTTAACAGCACCGGCCCCACGGCCGCCCTGTTCGTCTTCTCCGTGCTGTACTTCGGCATCATGACGGACGCGGGCATGTTTGACGTCATCATCGGCAAGCTGATGGGGCTTGTGGGCGACAACGTGATCGGCGTTGCGCTGGTGACGGCGGTCATCGCGCTGGTCGGCCATCTGGACGGCGGCGGCGCCTCCACCTTCTGCATCGTGATCCCCGCCATGCTGCCCGTCTACAAGCGCATGCACATGCGCATGACGACGCTGCTGCGCATCGCCGTGCTGTCCATGGGCGTGCTCAACCTCATGCCCTGGGCCGGCCCGACCATGCGCGCCGCGTCCGTGCTGGGCGTTGAGGCCGGCTCCCTGTGGCAGACCATTCTGCCCATCCAGATCTTCGGCATCCTGCTGGCGCTGGCGCATGCGGCGCTGGCGGGCTGGCAGGAGAAGCGCCGCGGCGCAGGCCTGCACGGCGCGCTGGCCGAGACGGAGGGCGTGGTGGAGGCGGAGCAGGCGCAGACCGGCGAGGTGAACGAGCTGGCCCGCCCGCAGCTCTTCCTGTTCAACATCCTGCTGACCGTGGCCGTCATCGTCATGCTGATCTGGGACGTGTTCCCCAGCTACTTCCCCTTCATGCTGGGCGTGGCGGTCGCCCTGTTCGTCAACTACGGCTTCACCGCGAAGATGCACAAGAAGATCATCAACCTGCACGCCGGCCCGGCGCTGATGATGTGCTCCACGCTGATGGGCGCGGCCGTGCTGATGGGCATCCTGACCACCAGCCTGGGCGCGGACGGCAACGCCATCTCCGCCAAGGTGATGGAACTGCCCGAGGGCACGATTCCCTCCGTCGTGCGCTGCCTGGCGGCGATCGTCTCCGGCGTCCTGCCGGCGGCCCTGGGCCAGCATCTGCCGCTGGTGATCGGCATCCTCTCCGTGCCGCTGGCGCTGGCGTTTGATACCGACAGCTACTTCTACGGCATGCTGCCCGTGGTCATCGGCATCGGTCAGGCGTTCGGCGTGGACGCGCTGCCCATCGCCGTCGCCATGGTCGTCTGCCGCAACTGCGCGACCTTCATCAGCCCGATGGTGCCCGCCACCCTGCTGGGCACGGGCCTGGCCGAGGTCGACATCAAGGATCACATCAAGGCGAGCTTCCTGTACGTCTGGGGCTTCTCCATCCTGTGCATGTTCGTCGCCATTCTCTTCGGCATCATGCCGCTGTAAGGCGAGCAGGCGGCGGGACAGGCCCCGTGCCAGGCTTTGGCGCAGGGACCCGCTGAACGATCTGCAAAAAACAGCATCACAAAAACTCCTCCGTTCCCCGGACGGCGCCGACAGCAGCGCTTCGCCCCCGGACGGGGGAGTTTTGCGTGGAATGGATGCCTGCATTTTCTGCTCATGGCCTGGCGATGCGGCCGGACAGAGGCGGCGGCGGGCCGTTTCATCCTGTGCAGCGCTGTGAATTCCCTTGCGGTTACTTTACAGATATTTGTGAAAGTGGTACAATCGGCTTAGGGAAGACAAACGGTGATATCGTGGCAAGCAGAGGAGTAAGGCATGTATAGGCTGATTATTATTGACGACGAGCCGAAGATTGCAGAGGGAATGGCGCAGCTTTTCCCGTGGAACAACATCGGATTTGAGGTGGTTCAATCCTTCACCTCCGCGAGGGACGCGCTGAGCTATCTTGAGGAGCATCCTGTGGACGTGGTGCTCAGCGACATTCAGATGCCCGACATGTCCGGCCTGGAGCTTTGCCGGACGCTGCTCAGCCACGAGGAAATTCAGACGGTGCTCTTTTCCAGCCACCAGAATTACGAGTATTTCCGCTCGGCCATCCATCTGGGGGTGGCGGACTATCTGCTCAAGCCGCTGACCTATTCGGCGCTGACGGAAACCTTCTCGCGGCTCAAGGAAAAGCTGGATGAATCGAGAAAGCAGGAGACGGAACAGCCGGTAAGCTATTATGAGGACCTGATCCGCCAGGTGGATGAGTATATCCTCGGCCATCTGCAGGATGCGACGCTCACACGCTGCGCCAAGCGCGTGTCCCTCAGCCCGTCCTATCTTTCCAGAATCTACAAGGATTACAGCGGGAAAAAATTCACCGACCGCCTGCTGGAGCTGCGCATGCAGCGCGCCTGCGAGCTGCTGGACAATCCCGACCACCGCGCCTACGACGTCGCCTATGACGTGGGCTATGACAGCCCCAACAACTTCAGCCGGGCCTTCAAGGGCTGCACGCCCAGTGAGTATCGCCATCGCAGGGAGGAGCACAACGGATGAAGCGCCGCTTTTTCTTCATGCGGGCCGCCCGGTATTTCGTGATCATGCTGGTTCCGACGGTGCTGCTGTATGTGACCTTCCTGCTCAGCACCATCTCCAACCGGGAGGAGCAGCTGTGCAGCAGCGGCCAGATGACCCTGGAGGCGGCGATGGAGAGCTGCCGGATCACCATCGACGGCGTCACCGCCCAGACCGATCTGCTGACCGGCTCATCCAGGCTGCTGATGGCCATCAGCCGGATTCTGACGACGGACGAAATCTCGTATACGGACAGCGTGTTTCTCTATTCCCTGCGCACGATGCTGAGCAGCATCGTCAACAGCAATCCCGCGCTGGAGAAGATCATGATCTGGACAGACGGCGCGCCCAAGGCGCTCGCGACGGACGGCCCGGGCATCCAGTTCCTCTCCGGCATGACCGATTTCACCTGGCGGGACGTTTACAGCGCCATGGACGAGGACGAGCAGATGCTGCTGTGCACCACGCCGGGCGAGCCGGGGAAGAGCCGGATCATGATCATCAAGCGGCTGCTGCTCAAGGACGGCTGCGTGGTCATCTATGTCAACCCGCAGCGCTGGAACAAATCGATGCTGACCCTCCTTCACCGGGAAAACGAGCACCTGCTGATTCTCAACGAGCAGGAGGAGATCCTGCTGCACGCGACCAACGACAGCCGCGGCGAGGGATTCCCGGCGGAGGAGATCGCCCGGCTCAGGGACGCGCCGGACGACAAGTGGATCTCCTGCGCGGGAGAATCCTACACGATCAGCCGCATGGAGGAGGACGATTACGCCCTGGTCGCGGCAATCCCCCGAAGGACGATGCTCAGCGCCATCGCGGATATCTGGGAGACCTTCATCATCATCCTGCTGATCGACCTGTGCGTCGTGATGCTCCTTTCCGGCCTGACCACCAGCCAGATCAGCAGGCAGATGTATCACATCATCGACATGTTTGACGACGCGGTGCACGAGCGGCCTGTCAAGAAGCCGGACCAGAGGAGGCGCCGTGACGAGTCCGACCTCATCATGGACAACATCGTGTACATGTACCTCAAGGACAATGCGCTTCGCTCCAGGATGGAGGAGGAGATCCTCAGGAAGGAAAACGCCGAGCTGATGGCGCTGCAGCTGCAGATCAACCCGCACTTTCTCTACAACACGCTGCAGACCATGGACTTCGCCATCCTGTCCGGCACGGCGGACAAGCAGGATCTCTCTGACGTGTTTCACGACCTGTCCCACATCCTCAAATATGCGCTGTCCAGCCCGCGGGAGCCGGTCACCCTGGCCGACGAGCTGAACATTCTGCGCCGGTACGCCGATATTCAGCGCTATCGCTTCGGCAGCCGGTTCGTCATGTATATCGAGGTCGATGACAGCCTGCTCGGCGCGCAGGTGTTCCGCATGATGCTCCAGCCGCTGGTGGAGAACAGCATGCTCCATGGCCTGAACGGCCTGCAGGAGCGGGGGTATATCTGGGTCCGCGCGCAGCGCGAGGACGACCGGCTGTGCATCAGCGTATCGGACAGCGGCGTGGGCATGACGGAGGAGGAGCGGCTGGCCCTGCTGGCGCGCATCAACAGCGAGGATTCCCGCTCCATTGGCCTCACGAATCTCAACCGGAGGCTGATCCTCAGCTTCGGTGAGGCAAGCGCGCTGCAGATTGTCTCCGCCCCAATGAAGGAGACGACGGTCAGCTTTTTCATCCCCTATACGGAGCAGGCGGCGCCTCAGAAACAATGAACATAAAAAAGTATCATGATTTGTCCAAGGGAGACAGATCATGATATTTTTTTGAGTAAAATCAAACAAGAAAAGAGCAGAAAAGAGAAAACTGAAGCATTGTCGCCCGGAAATCAATTTGATACAATCATAACAAGAAAGCCCGAACGACTGGGCGAAAAATACGATAGGAGGATCTACCATGAAGAAAACCCTTGCGCTTGTCCTGGCCCTGTGCATGGTGCTGACGATGGCCCTGGCCACCGCCGCTGCCGAGGAAAACATCACCCTGCGCTTCTCCTGGTGGGGCGGCGATGCCCGCCACGAGGCGACCATGAAGGTGATCGAGCAGTATGAGGCGCTGCATCCCAATGTCACCATCGAGCCCGAGTACGGCTCCTCCGACGGCTACAACGACAAGCTGGCGACCCAGCTGGCCGGCGGCACTGCGCCCGACATCATCCAGATCGACCCTGCGTTCCTGCCCTCCTATGCGCTGAGCGAGGCGGGCTACCTGGTGGACCTGATGACCGCGGGCTTCGATTTCAGCCTGATGGACCCGGCGTACTACACCCTGCGCATGAACGGCGGCTTTGACGGCAAGCAGTATGGCGTGCCCACCGGCGTCTCCGGCGCGGCCATCCTGGTCAACAATGAGATGGCGGAGAAGTTCGGCATCGACTTTAACACCCAGTACACCTGGGACGACGTCTTTGCCTGGGCGAAGCAGGTCCACGAGGCCGATCCCTCCGTCTACCTGTTCGAGTCCAACAAGACCATGCTGGCGGCCTGCGGCAGCACGGTCTGGTCCAAGCAGAACTTTGACGGCAAGACCTTCTTCGACGTTGACGCCAAGGCCGTCAACTACACGGTGGAGGAGCTGACCGAGGTGTTTGCCTTTATCAAGCGCCTGTTTGACGAGGGCGTTGTCGCGCCGGTGTCCTACATGGCCGCCTACGAGGGCGACAACATGCAGAACGACCCCAACTGGATCGCCGGCGACAAGTACGTTGCCTGCCTGGCCTACACCTCCACCTGTGAGACGCTGGCTGCGGCCGCGCCCAACAACACCTTCTCCGCCGGCAAGTTCCCGCTGAGTGCCGGCTCCGACATCGCCGCCTGGAACTCCAACTGCCCGCAGGTCATGGCTGTGAACGCCAAGAGCCAGCACGTTGAGGCGGCTGTGGACTTCCTGAACTACTTCTTCAACGACGAGACCGCCATGGTCACCCTGGGCTCCGTGCGCTCTGTCCCGCCGACGTCCCGCGCCCGTGAGCTCTGCGCCGAGCAGGGCCTGATCAGCCCGCTGCTGGCCCAGGCCTGCGACGTCTGCACGTCCTACTCCGGCATTCCGGACGACTCCCTGTACAACGGCTCCGAGGCCAAGCAGATCATGTGGGACGCCATCGAGGAAATCGGCTATGGCGCCGCGACGCCCGAGCAGGTTGCGCAGAACGTGTACGACCTGTGGACGGATTACGCCGCCTCCAAGTAACCCCTGAAACTCCGGGGAGAGCCTGATATCCGGGGCTCTCCCCTTTTTACATCATGGAAAATGATGTAAAACCGTGCAACGAGCGCTGAATGGCTGGATTGACAAAGCCGTTCGGAGGCGAAAGACCCGAATTGGATGGGATTCCGGTATCCTGCATTCTGTATACTACGGAGGTGCTTTTTCATGGAAGTGGCCGCTTCCCGGAAGACGCGCGGCAAGCGATACACCCGGCGCGATTACCAGGCGTTCCTCTATCTGGCACCCTGGCTGCTGGGCTTTCTCGTGCTGCAGCTGTATCCGTTCATCATGTCCCTGTTCTATTCCTTCTGCAACTATCAGCTGGGCACCACGCCGGTGTTCACGGGCCTGGACAACTATGTCCGCCTGTTCACCCGCGACGCGGACTTCATCAAGTCGCTGCGCGCAACCGCGATCTTCACGGTTGTCGTCGTGCCCGGCAAGCTGATTCTCTCCCTGGCCGTCGCGATGTTCCTCAACCGCGACATGAAGGGCATCAACCTGTGCCGCACGATTTACTACATTCCCTCCCTGTTCGGCGGCAGCGTGGCCGTCTCGGTGCTCTGGAAGATCCTCTTCCAGGACAACGGCATCGTGAACGCCTATCTGACCGCGCTGGGCCTGCAGAACATCCAGTTCTGGGGGGATACCCGCTACGCGCTGGGCACCATCTGCTCGCTGGAAATCTGGCAGTTCGGCTCCTCGATGGTCATGTTCCTCGCCTCGCTCAAGCAGGTGCCGCGCTCCCTGTATGAGGCGGCCGCGATCGACGGCGCGAACAAGTGGCATCAGTTCTGGCATGTCACGATTCCGCAGATCAGCCCCATCATCTTCTTCAACATGATCATGCAGACCATTCAGGCGCTGCAGAACTTCACCTCGTCCTCCGTCATCACCAACGGCGGCCCCCTCAAGAGCACCTACGTCATGGGTCTCAAGCTCTACAAGGAGGCCTTCACCAACTTCAAAATGGGCTATGCCAGCGCGATCTCCTGGGTGATGTTCCTGATCATCATGGTGGTCACGCTGCTCCTGTTCCGTTTCTCCTCTGCCTGGGTCAGCTACGATGATTAAGGAGGCGGCAGTATGAAGAAAAAGACAATCGGAAATCTCGTCCTGTCCTATCTGCTGATTATCATCATCGGCTGCGTTCTGATTTTCCCCATCGTGTGGATGTTCTGCGCCGCCTTCAAGACCAACGAGGAGATCTTCGGCAGCACCACGCTCCTGCCTAAGGCCTGGACGGCGGCGGGCTATCAGGCCTGGCTGGCGGAGAACGGCGGAGGCACCTTCGGCCAGTACTTCGTGCACATCTTCCACAACTTCGCCGAGGGCTGGCTCGGCACCGGCAAGAATTCCTATGCCACCTATTTCATGAACAGCTTTGTGCTGGTCGTTCCCACGGTCATCCTCACGCTGATCTCCTCCACGCTGGTGGCCTATGGCTTTGCCCGCTTCGAGTTCCCCGGAAAGAAGCTCCTCTTCGGCGTCTTGATCGGCACGCTGATGCTCCCCAATGCCGTGGTCATCATTCCGCGGTATGCCATGTATGCCAAGTGGGGCTGGGTGGACACCTACATGCCCTTCTATGTGCCCGCCGCGCTGGCGGCCGCGCCCTTCTTTGTCTACATGATGATCCAGTTCATGCGCGGTTTGCCGCGGGAGCTGGACGAAAGCGCCTACATCGACGGCTGCTCCACCTTCCGCACGCTGGTGCAGATTCTCATTCCGCTGATGATTCCCGCGCTGTTCTCCGCAGGACTGTTCCAGTTCATGTGGACCTACAACGACTATTTCAATTCCCTGGTCTTCATCAACTCGGCCACCAAGTACACGGTGTCCCTCGGCCTGCGCCTGTCCCTGGATGGCGAGAGCGTCGTCAACTGGGGCAAGATCATGGCCTGCGCCACCATCGCGGTTCTGCCGCTGATTGTTCTGTTCTTCGCGGCGCAGAAGTACTTTGTTGAGGGCATTGCCACCACCGGCTTGAAGGGCTGATGCTCCTGTACATTCCCGAGGGGATGGGCGCGTCCCATCCCCTCTTTTGTTTTCGGGAAGCCCGGTGACCGCTGAGAGAAGCGCTGAAAGGAGAGCCGTCCATGTCTCATTTTGCTCCGAACCCGATTTTCCCCGGCTGGTGCTCCGATCCGAGCATTCTGCGCGTCGGAAAGGACTACTATATCGCCGCGTCCACCTTCGAGTGGATGCCCGGCGTGAGCCTCTATCACTCGCTGGACATGAAGCACTGGGAGCAGCTGCCCAGCCCGCTGACGGATGAGCTGCTCGATCAGGAGGGCCTGGAGGCCTCCTGCTGCATCTGGGCGCCGAACCTGACCTGGTCCGACGGCCTGTTTTATCTGGCCTATACCGTCGTCTATACCAGCGCGCACCGCTTCAAGGACACGTGGAACTACATCATCACGGCCAAGGACATCCGAGGCCCCTGGAGCGAGCCGGTCTTTGTCAACTGCATCGGCTTCGATCCGTCCGTGTTCCACGACGACGACGGCCGCAAGTACATCGTCAATCAGACCATGGAGCGCCGCAAGGCCTTCAGGCGCTTCCGCGGCGTGAGCGTGACGGAGCTGGACCCCGTGACCTTAAAGCCGCTGGGGCTGTCCAGGGTCGTCTTCCCCGGCACGGACCGCGGCACCACAGAGGGGCCGAACATCATGAAGAAGGACGGCTGGTACTACATCACGGCGGCGGAGGGCGGCACCGAGTACGGCCACTGCGTGACCATCGCCAGAAGCCGGAACCTCTGGGGCCCCTATGAGGTGGACCCGGAAAACCCCATGCTGTCCTCCACGGGCACCGACTGCGTCCTGCAGCGCGCCGGACACGGCCAGTTCGTGAGCGACCCCGAGGGCAACTGGTACATGGCGCATCTCTGCAGCCGGCCGCTGGAGGGCAAGTGGAGCGTCATGGGCCGCGAGTGCGCGATCCAGAATGTGAGCTGGCCGGAGGGCGAATGGCCGCGCATCGCGGACGCACAGGGCCATCCCGTGCCGCATGCGCAGCCCGCGCTGAGCTTCCGCACGCCCGACGCGGAGGAGACCGTCTGGCCGGCAGAGCCGGTGCGGACCGTCTTTGCCGAGGGCATTCCGCTCTCCTTTATGACGCTGCGGCGCTGCTGGCCCAGGCGCGGCATCAGCCTGACCGCGCGGGAGGGCTGGATGCGCATCACGGGCGGACAGTCCCTGTGCAGCCACTTTGACCAGCATCTCCTCGCCCGCAGGGTGACCGCCCTGCGCCTGCGCGCAGAGACCCTGATGGAATTCAGGCCCGAATGCGCCAATCACACGGCCGGCCTGGTGGTCATGTACAACAGCGTCAACTGGCATTATGTCTTTCTTTCGGCCGATGACGACGGGCGTCCGGTGGCGGGCGTATCCACCTGCGAGAACGGCGAGCTGACCGACCATGCGGAAATCTCCCTGCCGGAGGGCTGCGCATCCTGCCGCCTCGGCGCGGAGCTGAGCGGCGCGGAGCTGCGCTTCTTCCTGCAGGCGGACGGCGTGCCCAGGCAGCAGGTTGGCCCGGCGCTCGACATGCGGATTCTCTCCGACGAGCATGTGCAGGGCAACGGCTTCACCTCCGCGATGATCGGCGTGTGCTGCCAGGACCTGCAGGGCAATGGTTGCTTCGCGGATTTTGCGTGGTTTGACTATGAGCCGCTCGACTGAGAAGGCTGGCGCCGCGCCCGGCTTATGAGCGCTCCGTCTGCCTGACCGCCGTCAGGTTGCTGACATACGGCCTGCGCCCGGCGAGCACATCCTCGTAAAACTGCTGCTTCCGGTCGATGAAGTCAAGGCTCTTTTGCAGCTCGGCCTGACGGGCCAGCAGCTCTTCTCTCTGCTGGGCGAGCATCTGCTGGCGTTGCGGGATGCTGCTTTCTCCCTCCAGGCAGAGCGCCAGATAGGCCTTCATCTGGCCGATGCTCATGCCGCATTTTTTGAGACACGTCAGGCCGCTGATCCAGGCGACGTCGTGCTCGTCGAACACGCGGTGGTTGTGCGCGTCGCGCTTGACGCCGGGGACAAGCCCCTCGTTGCAGTAGAACTTGAGGGCCTCGTAGCCCATGCCCACCTGCTCGCAGACCTCTTTCATCGTGAACATAAAAAACCTCCCTTTTTTGCGCCAGACCGCTTGACCGGTAGCAGCTACCGGGTGATATACTCCGATTATACAATGGCGCCGGGCGAAAGACAAGCCCGCGAAGCAGGGGAGGCGGTCATATGATTCAAAGAAGCTTTGGGGAGGACACGCTGGGCCTTTTGGGCTTTGGCACGATGCGCCTGCCGGTGACGGAAGGCGGCGCGGTGGATGAAAACCAGGTGCGCGACATGGTGGGCTATGCGCTGGCGCATGGCGTCAATTACTTCGACACGGCGTATCCGTACCACGGCGGCGAATCGGAGCGCGTCATCGGGCGCGCGCTGCGGGAATACCCGCGCGAAGCCTACCGGCTGGCGACGAAGTACCCCGGCCATCAGATCGCGGCAAGCTACGATCCCGCCGCCGTGTTCGAGGATCAGCTCAAGAAGTGCGGTGTGGAATACTTCGACTATTATCTGCTGCACAACGTGTACGAGAACTCCATCCGCACCTATACCGACCCGCGATGGGGCATCGTGGACTATTTTGTAGAGCAGAAGCGGATGGGGCGCATCCGCCATCTGGGCTTCTCCTGCCACGGCGGGCTTGACTGCCTGCGGGCGTTCCTGAGCCGCTATGGCGACGTGATGGAGTTCTGCCAGATCCAGCTCAACTACCTCGACTGGACGCTGCAAAGCGCGAAGGAGAAGGTGCTGCTTCTGAACGAGCGCCGTATCCCCATCTGGGTGATGGAGCCGGTGCGCGGCGGGCGGCTGGCCAGGCTGCCTGAGCAGGATGAAGCAGCGCTGCGCGCCCTGCGCCCGGACGAAAGCCCCGCGGCATGGGCGTTCCGCTTTTTGCAGAGCGTGCCCGGCGTCACGATGATCCTGAGCGGCATGTCCGATATGGGGCAGATGGAGGAGAACGTGCGCACCTTTGAGCGCGAACGCCCGCTGACGGAGCGGGAAGCGCAGGCGCTGCTTGACATCGCCGAGGGCATGAAAAACGGCGTGCCCTGCACGGCCTGCCGCTACTGCTGCGACGGCTGCCCGAAGGGGCTGGACATTCCCGCACTGCTGTCCGTCTACAATGAGCTGCGCTTCTCCCCGGCGTTGGGCGTGGGCATGCGCATGGAGGCTCTTCCGCCCGAGCGGCAGCCCTCCGCCTGCGTGGGCTGCGGCCGCTGCGCGCAGATCTGTCCGCAGCGCATCGACATCCCGCAGGCCATGCACGAATTTGCCGCGGCGCTCGACAGGCTGCCCAAGTGGGCGGACATCTGCCGCCAGCGCGACGAGGCGCAGAAGCGATGAGCGGCGGAGGAGAAAACGCCCTGTTCAATCCGCAGCTGGCGACCTTTCTGCGCGTGGGCACCGATTCCCTTCAGGACAAGCGCGCCTTTGACAGCGCGGCGGGCAAGGTGATCTGCTTCTTTTTCCAAGCTGAATCGATTTGCAATCCGCCGGTATGTGGCCCCTTCATGGCCAATGCGCTGACAGGAATCCTTGTCCATGTGCGTATGACCTGGACATATAACGACCCTCCTGTTGTAGTTTTGACTTGCTCCATTCTACAACAGGAGGGTACTTTATTTTACTGTCTATTTTTCCGCAAGCAGTCCGGCTGCGGGTGTGAAGGGCAGAATCGAATGCTTACGCTTTGCGATAGCCGCACTTGGGGCAAACGCCATTTTCATTGAGCGCAATGCCGCACAGCGGGCAGCGATCCATGGTCTTGCTGGTCTCATATTCCTGGGAAGCCGCGTTCACGCCGCTGGTAAAGGTCAGCTTGGCGATGTTCAGCTTATCCTTGAGCAGATCGTAAACGATCTTGATCATGCCTTCGACGGTCATCGTCTCCTTGGTCACCACCAGACGGCAATCCGGATACGCGGTCGCCAGCTCCGTCTTGAAGGCGGGGCCCTTCATCTTGTTGGTCGGTGCGCCATCCTTGATGCCCTGGGCCTCGTACACGCCGAGAATGGCCGGCAGCAGCGGATCGTCCTCGCGCAGGATCAGCGCGTGATCAAAGTTCTTGAGCACTTCCCAAGCGGTCTTCTGAATCTCGTTGCAGGGGAAGACCATGTTCACGCCCGGCTCGACCGTATCCTCCACCTCGATGGTCAGAACGCCCGTGTGGCCATGCAGATACTGGGCTTCGCCTTTAAATCCATAGAACCGGTGCGCGTACTGCAGATCCAACGTGGTAATGCTTCTCATGATGTTTACTCCTCTCAAAATTTATTGATTTACGGGATACTCCTGCGCCCGTATACGCCGAATTCATGGCGCTTGCGCGCCTTATGAAGAGGACTTTGCCTGGCAATCCGGACAAATGCCCGTAAAGATGATGTCATGTCCGCTGATGGCAAAGCCGTGGGCATCTGTCACCGCCTTCTCCAGATCCTGAAGATACGCCATTTCCACATCAAAGACACGGCCGCATTGCAGGCACCGGGCATGATAATGGCTATGGCAACGGTGATCATACCGATCTGGCCCGCCGGGAATCTCCATTCTCCGGATTTCGCCTTCCTCCGCCAAACGAATCAGGTTCCGATAGACCGTTCCACGACTGATGGTGGGATGCTGTTTCACAATCTCGTCGTAGATTTCCTCCGCCGTCGCGTGGCTTTGCAGACGATGTACCGCCTCACAGACCAGGGATCGCTGAATGGTGTTCCGACGATTCCTCATAGAAAGACCGCCTTATCAATACTTATTCTCACTTAGGATTATAAACCAACTAAAATAAGCTGTCAATAGGGATCGCGATTTCTCCTTGGAACACCGATTCATCATGAAAAGAGAGCTTCTGCAGGTTTGGGAAAGAAGGACGTCTTCCTGCCTGTCAGACGATCAACAAAGTCGGCCATCTCCCCGGGAATGCATGAAGGGCCGCAGCCCCTTCATGTGATATCCGCAGCGGTGGCATGTGCGGTGCGCGGCAGCGGAGTCCACCGCCGCCTGAGGCGGATGAAGGCGGAGGAGCGTTGACAGCGCTTTGCCGAGGAACTGAGGAGCGCCGGGATGATCCCGGCGCTCCTTGAG
>JBJEUH010000137.1:0-1481 GCA_051883735.1 Candidatus Ventricola sp. | reverse complement strand
ACAGCGCTTTGCCGAGGAACTGAGGAGCGCCGGGATGATCCCGGCGCTCCTTGAGTTCTGTCCAATTACTTCGCGTTCGCGGCGGCCTTCTCCAGCGCCTTGAGCTGATCGGTGATGTGCACGGTGCAGCCTGCAACCAGATCGACGTCGGTGGCAGCGCCCTTCTCATTGAGCGGCGTGGCGAGCACTTCGGCGACGGTCTTGCCCACGCACCAGTCCTCCAGCGCGTCCATCTGCTCATACCATTCCTTGCCGATCGGGGAGGCGGGCTTCATGCCGTAGCCTTCCTTGAGCTCATTCTTGGTCTGCGGCTCGGCGACATACTCGCCCGCGGCGCCGGTCGTATCGAAGGTGCCCGCCGGCAGCACGGCGTCAAAATCGACGGTCACAATCCTGCCCTCTTCGTCCAGGGAGACGGCGCACAGATACGTGCTCACGCTCACGGAGCCGGCCTTCTCGGCGGTCGCATCCGTCACGGATACAGAGGTCACGGAGCCCAGGCCGGTCGTGGCCAGCGCGCCGGCGGCGAGGGTCAGCAGCAGGGCGGTCAGCACCGCAGCAGTCAGGATTTTCTTCATGGTGATGTTTCTCCTTTCGTTCATCGGTCCGTATTTCCGCCGGCCTTCCCGGCGGCTTGTTACGGATTATACAGGCGATTTATGGCAAGAAAGTGTCACCCCTGCGTTCTGCCCCAAAATGCTAAGAATATTATGTATATTGCTTAACTATATTAAGTCAATGCGTTCTCCATGATGAAGGGCTTCTATAGCGAATGCTATGAGGAGCGCAGTCTCGCCGTCAAGGAGGGGAAATACGCTGCCCGGCTCTTCAAGGTGCGGCGTGGGCTGTCTGTGACGTGCTCAATGTCGGAAGCGGTTTCGGAGAAGCCGCTCACAAAGGCGACGAGCGATGGAGCGTTGTCCTAATGACCATCCTGCATTTGAAATGCCGCAGAAACGGAGGCATGATGATGAGACGGCTGCTCATCCTGTTGCTGGCCCTGGTGCGGCCTGTGCCGGATGGTCAGCCCCGTCATCGATGCATGACAATGCAGGAGATTCATACCCGACAATGTATGGTGATCGCAAAGCAGATCGTGTTCTTTCCCGTTTTGAGGGACACATGAATTTCAATGCGGCGTATCCTGCTCCTTCAGCTCCAGAAAAAGCCGGAGCTTGTCAGCTCCCTGGCGGCGCTGATTCGCGGCCAGGCGTGGTGATTAGCAGTTTTCTTAGCAGACGGCATGCAGCGCTTGCAAACGGTTCGTTTCCATTTGGCAGATATCCGGCAAGGCGCTGCGCCGGGCGAAGGGAGGGACGCGATAAAAAGCGAAACAAAACCGGCATGCTTCACCGGAGGTATCACCGACAAAGTTCCGTAAATCATGAAGCTCTGTGCCCGAGAACGGTACTGCGCGGAAAGATTTACATAACAAACTCCATGCACAGAAGTGCACGACGAAGAATGAAAAGAAAGCGCGA
>JBJEUH010000136.1:0-18473 GCA_051883735.1 Candidatus Ventricola sp. | reverse complement strand
GCCGTTCTCGGGCACAGAGCCTCATGATGTACGGAGCTTTGTCGGTGATGACGCCGGCAGCATGCCGGTTTGTTATGTCATCCGTTTGCCCGGGCGCGGTGCGGCGGAGATCAGGAGGGACGGACATGGAGAAGATCGTCATTCTGGGTGCGGGGCATGTGGGCAGCCATTGCGCGCATGCGCTGGCCCTGCACGGCATCGGCGAAGAAATCGTGCTGGTGGATGTGCTGGAGGAAAAGGCCGCGGCGCAGGCGCTGGATATCTCCGACGCGCTCAGCTTTGCCGGACACGCAGCGGCCGTCCGCAGCGGCAGCTATGCGGACTGCTCGGACGCGGCGCTGGTGGTGGTGGCCATCGGCGAGCCGCGCAGGCCTGGACAGACCCGGCTGGATCTGCTGGACAGATCCGTGCAGCTGCTGGATGTGCTGCTTGAGCAGCTCCGGCCCTTCCCCCTTTCCTGCACGGTGGTGACCATCACCAACCCGGCGGACATTGTGGCGGACTATCTGCGCAAGGGGCTGGGGCTGGACCGCTCGCGGTGCTTTTCGACGGGCACCCTGCTGGACAGCGCGCGGCTGGTGCGCATCCTCAGCGGGATGACGGGCGTGGACCGCCGGAGCATCTCGGCCTTTGCGATGGGAGAGCATGGCGACTCTGTCATGGCCGCGTGCTCTGCGGCGACCATCGGCGGCGTGCCCCTTGAGCGGTTCGGTCTTGACCGCGGGGTCATCCTGCAAAGGGTCCGCGACAGCGGGATGGAGATTGTGTGCGGCAAGGGCTCGACGGAGTTTGGCATCGGCCGTGCGCTGTGTGCGCTGGCGCAATGCATCCTGAGGGACGAAAAGCGCATCCTGCCCGTTTCGGTGCTGCTTTGCGGCGAATACGGCCAGACGGACGTCCATTGCGGCGTGCCCTGCCGCATCGGAAGATGCGGCGTCGAGGAGGTCATCGAGCTGCCCCTTCTCCCCGGGGAGCTGGAGCAGCTGAGCCAATCCTGTGCAATCATCAAGGCCCATATTGCGCGGGCCGCCCGGGCGCACGAGAAAAATGTGCACGGGTCCTGACGGCTCGAAGCCGGCTGCATCGCCGGCAAAATCCTGCAGCTCTGCGCCGGAAGCGGCGCTTTGCAAAATACACGTACAAAATGAAAAGGAGGAATCCCCATGAAAAAGCTGATTTCCATCGTCCTGTTTGCCGCCCTGCTGCTGTGTGCCGCGACATCCCTCGCGGACGCAACCCGCATTGCCATCGTGCAGCCCATGAGCCATACCTCGCTCAACCAGATTCGGGATACCATCGTGGCGGAGCTGAACGCCTCCGGCAAGGACATCGAGATTCTGCTGGGCAATGCCAACGGCGACACCGCGTCGCTGGCCACGATCCTGAGCAACTACCGCGCCGAGGGCATCGATATGCTCATCCCGATTGCCACCTCCACGGCCCAGTCGGCAAAGGTCGTGTTCGAGGATGATGAGATGCCCATCGTCTTTGCCGCTGTGGCCGACCCCGTCGCCGCGGGCATGACCGGCGAGGACTGCGAGTACATCACCGGCGTGTCCAACAACATTCCCGCGGCCGAGATCGTGAAGCTGATCTACAACTTCCAGCCCGACTGCCAGAAGATCGGCTTCCTGTACACCTCCAGCGAGGTCAACTCCGTGTCCACCATCAACGCCGCCAAGGCATACTGCGACGCGGAGGGCATCGCCTACGTCGAGGCGTCCATCTCCAACCTGTCCGAGCTGCAGCCGGCGGTGGAATCCCTGATTGCCAAGGGCGTGGATGCGCTGTACACGGGCAACGACAATTCCATCGCCTCCGCGATGGCCACCTATACCGACGTCGCCTATTCCGCCGGCATCCCTGTCTACTGCGGTGCGGACTCCATGGTAGCGGACGGCGGCTTTGCCACCATTGGCGTGAACTATGTGCAGCTGGGCGAGCAGGTGGCCGCGATGGCGCTTCGCATCATGGACGGCGCGCAGCCTGCGGATCTCCCCTACGAGGTGCTGGCGGACTACGCGCGCTTTGTGAACCTGCAGGCCGTGGAGCGCTTTGGCGGCGAGCTTCCGGAGGGCTCTCTTGACGGCTACGCCGTGCTGGTCGAGGCCGACGGCACTAGCCACTTCGGCGAGTAAACCGGGAGTCCCGCGCATCCCACTTTGACCAACCCCGCACGAAACGCCGTGTGCGCAGCCGTGCAATCTGAAGGAGCTGCTTTCCCATGACAACGCTGTTGAATCTGCTCATCGCTGCGCTGAGCCAGGGCATGCTGTATGCGCCCATGGCGCTGGGCGTGTTCGTCACCTTCCGCATCCTGAGGACGCCCGACCTGACGGTGGACGGGAGCTTTGTCTTTGGCATGACGGTCTGCGCGGCGGTGACCATTGCGGGGTATCCGATTGCCGCGCTGCTCTGCGGCGCGCTGGCCGGCGCGCTTGCGGGGCTTTGCACGGCGCTTTTGCAGACCAAGGCCCGGCTGGAGCCGATTCTCTCCGGTATTCTGGTCTCCACCGGGCTGTATACCGTCAACTACGCGGTGCTGGGCGGTCAGAGCAACCTGTATCTCCAGCGCGAGGTCATCAACGCGCAGGGGGCGACGGTGAACGAGTCCTGCCAGACGGTTTACAAGATGTTTGGCAAGCTGGTCAAGGGCATGGGCGGCCTGATGAAGGACGCCAACACGCAGACGCTGCTGCTCACGCTGGCCATGGTGGCCGTGCTGACGGCCATGCTGGCGGTCTTCTTCTTCACGCGCCCCGGCATGGCCATCCGCGCCACGGGAGACAACGAGGAGATGGTGCGCTCCTCCTCCATCAACGCGGACCGGATGCGCACCTGCGGCGTGATGCTGGCCAACGCGCTGGTCGCCTTTTCCGGCGCGCTGCTGTGCCATCAGCAGCGCTACGCGGACATGAACTGCGGCAACGGCATGCTGGTCATGGGCCTCGCCTCGGTGATCATCGGCCAGGTGCTGGGCGGAAAGCGCGGCGTGGTGGCGGGGCTGCTGAGCGCGGTGGGCGGCTCGCTGGTCTACCGCGTCGTGCTGCAGCTGGCGTACCGCATGGACATGCCCAGCTATTACGTCAAGCTCCTGTCCACGCTGATTGTCATTCTGGCGCTGACGCTGCCCCGGCTGCGCGGCGCGATAGCCAGGAAAGGAGGTGCCCGCGTATGAGCAGCAGTCCGCTGTCCATTCAGTCGCTGACCCATCGCTTTGAGGCCGGTACGGTCAATGAAAAGCTGGTGCTCGATCATCTTTCACTGGAGCTGCCTGCCGGGCAGTTTGTGACGGTGCTCGGCTCCAACGGGTCGGGCAAGACGACGCTGTTCAACGTGATCCTGGGCAAGCTGTTCCCGGACGAGGGGCGCATCCTCCTGGACGGCGAGGACATCACCCGGCAAAAGGACTACAAAAGGGCGCTGAACATCGGCTGCCTGTATCAGAATCCCCTTCGGGGAACCGCGCCGGACATGACCATTGAGGAAAACCTTGCGCTGGCCTATACCCGGAAGGCGTCAAGGTCCTTCTTCGCCGTCAACCGCAGGGACAACTGCTATTTCCGCGAGCTGCTGGCCGAGCTTGACATGGGCCTGGAGGATCGCATGAAGACCAAGATGGGGCTTCTCTCCGGCGGACAGCGGCAGGCGGCGTCGCTGCTGATGGCCACCATCGCGCAGCCGAAGCTGCTGCTGCTCGACGAGCACACGGCGGCGCTCGACCCCGGCGCGGCGGAAAAGGTGATGAGGATGACGGAGACCATCGTCGCGCGGGATCACATTACCACGCTGATGGTGACACACGACATGGACTATGCGCTGCGCGTCGGAAGCCGCACCATCATGCTGGACAGCGGGCGCATCGTGATGGATCTGACCGGCGAGGAGCGCTCGCGCATGACCTCGGGCGCGCTGGCGGAGCTGTTTTACGCCAAGGGAAAGCACTGACGCTTTGAGGCTGCCGGGAGCTTACAGCAGGGAAGCCGCCACGCGCAGGAACAGCAGGGCGAGGATGCCCAGGAGCATGGGACGGATGAGCTTTGCTCCCCTGCGGATGGCCAGGTGCGCGCCGAGGACGTTGCCCGCGATGTTGAACAGCGTAGCGGGCAGCACGACCTTCCAGGCGACCGAGCCGGAGAACGCATAGGTGGCGGAGGCCGTGATGTTGGAGCACAGCGCGATGAGCTTGGTGTTCCCGGAGGCCGAGAGCAGATCAAGGCGCATGATCAGCGCGAAGGCCAGCATGAAGAACGTGCCGGCGCCGGCTGCATAGAAGCCCTGATACCCGCCCACGACCAGGCCGATGAACAGCGCGCCCGCGAAAATGCGCCCTGCGGACAGCGTGTCAGCGCGATTCTCGCTGCCGAAGCCACGCTTCAGCAGCAGAGCCGCCGCGGCGAAGGGAAGCAGGATGACCATCACGGCCTCCAGCGTTTCCTCGGGCAGCAGCAGGTTCAGCCGTGCCCCGAGAAACGCGCCCATCACGGTCAGCGGCACCGTGGGCAGCGCTGTGCGCCAGTGGATATAGCTGCCTTTCAGATAGCTGAGAAAGGAGGCTGTGCCGCCCATCAGCGTGGAGCACTGATTGGTGCCGGAAATCATGTGGGCGGGAAAGCCGATGGTCAGGAACGCCGGGAGCGTCAGCAGACCGCCGCCGCCGCAGACCGCATCGACGATGCCGGCCAGAAAGAACGCGGCGCACAGCAGCGCGCTCTGCGAGAGGGTCAGGGGCATGAAGAAGCCTCCTCTGCGAAAGAATGAAAGAAATGAGGGGCTGCGCATTGTGCGCGGCCCCTTTGCCCGTTGTTGTCTGCTATTATGCCGCATAAGGGAGAGACTTGTCAATTCGGGCTTGCTGAAAGAATCGGGCGCATTTTATGGAAAGAAGGAGGGCAAGCTCCAAGAATATGAATAAAACACAGTTAAAAACTGCCAAAAGTAATCAAACCGAATCAAAATCTATTGACATATGCAAGTTTTGATGATAAATTATGCAATACAGACGGCGACGGGGTCGTATCCGAAAGGAAAACGGGCCCGCCGCCGTTTTCGCATTCATGCATCGGGGCGAGGAAGCCCGCGCAGGACAGCGGCAAGGCAAGGAGGATGACAGACGTGTACTCGGTGATGGCTATGGATATTCCCGCCTCGCCCATCCGCGATATGATGGTGCGCGCTTCCGCGATGGAGGACGTCGTCTCCTTTGCGGTGGGCGATCCGGATTTCCCCTCGGACGACTGCATCATCGGGGCGGCCAAGGCCTCGCTCGACCGGCGGGAGACGAACTACGCGCCCGGCGCGGGCGTGACAGAGCTGCGCGAGGTCTACGCGCAGTACCTGAGCGGGCAGGTGGGCGTGCCCTACGGCGTGGAGAACGTCATCGTGACGGTCGGCGGCATGTCATCGCTGTTTCTGGGGCTGATGGCGCTCGTCAATCCGGGGGACGAGGTGCTCATCAGCGCGCCGTATTTCAGCAACTACGCGCAGATGGTGCGCATGTGCCGCGGCGTGCCCGTCTCCATGGACGTGCGCGAGGAGGACGATTTCGAGCTGACCGCCGACACGGTGGCGCGCTCCATCACGGACAGGACCCGCGTGCTGATGCTCAACTCGCCCTGCAACCCGACGGGCGGCATCCTGACGCGCGAGACGCTCGCGCGCATTGCCGCTCTGGCGAGGGAGCACGACCTCTTTGTGATGAGCGACGAGGTCTACCGGCACATCCTCTTTGACGGCGCGCAGTACGCGAGCATCGCCTCCGAGCCGGGCATGGCGGAGCGCACGATGATCGTGGACAGCTGCTCCAAGACCTTCGCGATGACGGGCTTCCGCATCGGCTTCGGCGCAGGGCCGAAGGCGCTGATTGACCTGATGATCAAGCTGACCGAGGGGGTGCATTCCTCCACGCCGACGACGGGGCAATGGGCGGCCATCGAGGCGTTCAGAAGCGCCATGCCCGCCACGCAGCGGATGCTCGGGGAATACCAGCGGCGGCGCGATTACCTCTTTGAGCACCTCAACCGCATGAAGGGCGTGCGCTGCAAGCGGCCCAAGGGCGCGTTCTACATCTTCGCCAACATCAGCGGCACGGGGCTTGACGCGGTGACCTTCAGCAACAGGCTGCTCGACGAGGCGCACGTCGCCGTGGTGCCGGGCAATCACTTCGGCTCCGCGGACGGCGAAAAATACATCCGCATCTCCTACGCGACCTCGATGGAAAACGTCGTCGAGGGCTGCCGGAGGATGGAGGCCTTCTGCGCGGGGCTGGGCGGCTGACAGAAAGCCGCGATCATTCAATCGATACACTCGGGCACATCCCGTCTGTAAATACAAACACCAATCGGGGGAGGACAATTCTATGAAGACGACCTGCAAACTGGTTTCCCTGCTGCTGGCGCTTGCGCTGTGCATGATGCTTGCGTCCGGCGCGACGGCGGAGGAGGACCTCAAGACCAAGTGGGCTTCGCTGGCGGGCAGGCACCTGACCGTCGGCACGTCGGCGGTGCAGACCGGCTGGTCGATGGACGACGGCACGGGCAAGCCCGAGGGCATGGACGTGGACGTGATGAACTACATCTGCGATTACTACGGCCTTGAGCTTGACTGGTATGTCGCCGAGTATGCCTCCCTCTGGGGTTGTGTGCAGAACGGCATCATCGACACCATTGCCAACCTCACCACCGTGAACCCGGACCGCCTGAGCCTCTACTGGTTCACCAACACCTACGCGTGGGAGTCCTATTCCATCGCGTATCCGAAGACCGCCGGCGAGGTCGCGGACGGCGACATGAACTTCTGGGACGGCAAGACCATCTGCGGCGAGGCCGGCTCCAACGCGACCATGACGCTGGAGAGCATCATCGAGAGCAAGAAGGCCGAAGGCATCGACATCAAGCTGCTGACGCTGGACGCTGCGGCCATCACGGTTCCGGCTGTGGCGATGGGCCAGGCGGACGGCGCGTTCCAGTGCACCTCGACTGTCGGCTACATCGTCGAGAAGCAGGGCTACAGCGACACCATGAACATCCAGAATGTGCAGTGGAAGAACATGCCCATCGTCTACGGCTTCGCCCGCAAGGAGGAGAACAAGGAGCTGATCCTCGCCATCAACGACCTGCTGGCGCAGATGCATGAGGACGGCACGCTGACCGCGCTCTCCGAGAAGTGGTTCGGCATGGACGTGACCGCGCTGCCCGAGGGCGAGGTCAACTATGTGACCACCACCGGCGACACCGCCTGGCAGAGCTACGAGAACTGACCTGTATCCTGCGGGGCTGCCGCTTTACCGGCGGCAGCCCTTTTTGATCTCAACGGAAAGGCGGAGGGCATCCGATGCGTTATCAATTCAGTATGGAGTACTTCCAGAGCGCGGTGACGACCATCGCCTCCACGATGGGCACGACGCTATGCATCACGTTTGTCTCGTTCCTGACGGCGTTTGTGCTGGCCGTCTGCCTGGCGCTGCTCTCCCTGTCGAAAAACAGGGTGATCCAGGCGTTTCTGCGCGTGTATCTGTCGCTGTTCCGCGGCACGCCGCTGCTGGCGCAGCTCTTCTTTTTCGTCTACGGCCTCTTCCCGCAGATCCCGCTGCTCAAGGGTCTGAGCCTGACGGTGCAGGGCATCGCCTGCCTGTCGCTCTCCTTCGCCGCGCCCATGTCCGAGACGCTGCGCGGCGCCATTCAGTCCGTGGACAGGGGACAGATGGAGGCGTGCCTCTCCTGCGGCATGACGCGCGCGCAGGGCTATGTGCGCATCGTCTTCCCGCAGGCCATCCGTCTGGCCATTCCCGCGCTGATGAACAACTTCATCGAGTGCTTCAAGGGCTCCTCCCTGTGCTCGATGGTCGGCATCACGGACATGATGCTCCGCGCGAAGATGCTCGTCAGCCGCACGCTGCGCTATACGGAGGGCTACCTGGCCGTGCTTCTGCTGTACTGGGTGCTCAACATGATCTTTGTCACCGCGCAGAAGGAGCTGGAGCATAGGCTCGGCGCGAAATACTGAGAGGGGGTGCTTTTCGATGATCGAATACCGCAACATCCACAAGACCTTCGGCGATCTGGAGGTGCTCAAGGGCATCGATTTTAAAATCGAGACGGGCGAGGTCGTCTGCATCCTCGGCCCCTCCGGCTCGGGCAAGACGACGCTGCTGCGCTGCACCAACTTCCTGGAGACGCCGACCCGCGGCACCGTCACCATCAAGGACTGCACGGTGGACGCCGAGCACTACACGCGCGAGCAGGTGCGCACGCTGCGCAAAAACAGCACGATGGTCTTCCAGAGCTACAACCTGTTCAAGAACAAGTCCGCCATCGAGAACGTGATGGAGGCGCTGGTCACGGTGCAGAAGAAGCCCAAGGCCGAGGCGCGCGACATCGCCGAGCATTTTCTGGCGCAGGTGGGCATGAGCGACCGGCGGGATTACTATCCCAGCCAGCTCTCCGGCGGCCAGCAGCAGCGCGTGGGCATCGCCCGGGCGCTGGCGCTCAACCCGCATGCCATCCTCTTTGACGAGCCGACGGCGGCGCTCGACCCCGAGCTGGTCGGCGAGGTGCTGAATACGATGAAGGCTGTCGCCCGCAGCGGCATCACGATGGCTGTGGTCACGCACGAGATGGGCTTTGCGCGCGAGGTGGCCGACCGCGTGGTCTTCATGGACGGCGGCGTGGTCGTGGAGCAGGGCAAGCCGCAGGAGGTCTTCGAGCATCCGCAGAACCCCAGAACGGCGCAGTTCCTGAGCGCCGTGGCGAACAAGGGCAAATGAGCCTTCGGAAAGAGGGAGCGACATGGACATACGCACACAGGCGCAGGCGCGCGCGGGCTATACCGCCCTGCTGAGGCGCCGCTTTCACGAGAATCCCGAGGCGGGGCCTGCGGAGCAGCTGGAGACGATGGCCGCCATCGAGGCGGAGCTGGACGCGCTGGGGATTGCGCATGAGCGCGTACCGGGCGGCGGCGTCTTCGGCTTCATCGAGGGCGGAAGGCCCGGCAGGACGCTGCTGATGCGCAGCGACATCGATGCGCTGATGATGGACGAGAGCGCGCGCAACCTCGCCGGGCCGAAGGTCTGCGTCTCCCAAAGGCCGGGCGTCGCGCACATGTGCGGGCACGACGCGCACATCGCCATGCTGCTCACGGAGGCGGCGCTGCTCAGGGAGATGGCCGCGGAGCTGCCCGGGCGCATCGTGCTGATGTTCGAGCAGGGCGAGGAGAAGACCTGCGGCATCCTGCCGCTGTGCCGCCATATCGGGGAGAGCGGCCTGCACATCGACGGCTGCTATGCCACGCATGTGCGCTGGGACATCCCGGCGGGGAAAATCGGCGTGTGCAGCGGCACGGCGATGATGGGCCTGTACCAGTTCCACCTGACCATCGACGGCGCGAGCGGGCATGGCTCGCGGCCCGATCTGGCGCGCAACACCGTCGATTGCTTCCATATGATATACGCCGCGCTGGAGCAGCAGCGCATGACGGCTGTGCGGCCGGATACGCGCCTGACGTGGTCGGTGTGCCATGTGGAGGCGGGCGTGACGCACAACATCATCCCCGACCACCTGGTGGCCGAGGGCACGGTGCGCTTTGAGGACAGGGCGAGCGGCGCGGCGTTCTGGCGGCGCTTCCACGAGATTGCGCAGGCGATGGGCGCGCTGTGCGGCTGCACGGTGTCTCTCACGCACAAGGGCTATCTGCTGCCCACGGCAGGAGAGCCGAACTGCATGGCGATGCTCGCGCGGGAGGCGGACGCGGCGCTGGGCGCGGGCACGGTGGTGCCCTGTGCGCCGTGGATGGCCTCGGAGAGCTTCAGCTATATGACCGGCATGTACCCCGGCGCGTTCTGCTTTGTCGGCATCCAAAACGATGCGCTGGGCACGGGCGCGAACCACCACACGCCGGAGTTCGATGTGGACGAATCGGCGATGACCGTCGGCGTGACGGCAGCGGTGGCCTATGCGCGCGCCTTTCTGATGAATCCGCCGGAAACCGCTGCCTTTGAGCCGGTGTGCCCGGATATGGCTGCGCTGATTGAGCTGGTCACGGCGCAGTAGACTGTGCGAGGAGGACGCTATGGAGAGCTTTGTCATCACCATCGGCAGGGAGTTCGGCAGCCTGGGCCGTCAGATCGGCCTGCGCACGGCGGAGCTGCTGGGCATCGCCTACTATGACCGGGATATCGTGGAGGAGGTCGCGCACCGGATGAACATACCGCTGCAGACCATCAGCCGCGAGGAGGAGACGGCCGGCAGCAAGTTCGGCCGCCTGAGCAAGTGCCTGTTTCCGCTGGGCAGCGGCGAGCTGATGCTGCGCGACAAGATCTTCGCCGTGCAGGAATGCGTGCTCAACGATTTTGCGGACGCCGGTCCATGCATCCTGGTGGGGCGCTGCGCGGATTATGTGATGCGCCTGCGCCCGCGGCTGATGAAGATCTACATCTACGCGCCGCTGGCTGTTCGCACGCTCAATGCCATGCAGCTGATGAACGTGGGCGAGGTGGACGCGCGCCGCATGTGCCTGGATGTGGACCGGGCGCGCTCCGCGTATCACAGGCGCTACTCCGGCTACGACGTCATGGACCCGGAGCAGTTTCACCTGATGATCGACAGCAGCCTGCTCGGCGTGGAGGGCACGGCGCAGCTGCTGGCCCACCTGATCCGGGGAAAATTCATGAGGGAGTGAGCGCGCATGCGCATGGCGGTCTTTGGCGTGGAGGAGGAGGAGCGCCCCCTCTTTGAGCGGCTTGCCCCCGCATACGGCGTGGAGACGGAGCTGCATCACGAGTACATCAGCCTGGGCTTTCTGCAGTCGGCGCGGGAGATCGAGGCGCTCAACGTGCTCTCCGACACGGTCATCACCCCGCAGATGTGGGAAGCGGCGTATGCGGCGGGGGTGCGCTTTGCCGTCACGCGCTGCGTGGGCATGGCGCACATGAACGCGGAGTATGCCCGCAGCCTCGGGATCACGGTGAACAATGTGACCTATTCCGCCGCGAGCGTGGCGGACTACGCCATCATGATGATGCTCATGGTGCTGCGCAACGTCAAGCCCATGCTCAGGCGCTATGAGGCGCAGAACTATCTGCAGCAGGGCCTGCGCGGGCGCGAGCTGCCGGGGCTGTCCGTGGGCATCCTCGGCGCGGGGCATATCGGCAGCACGGTGGCGCAGCACCTTCAGGGCTTTGGCTGCCCGGTCTATTACTGGGACAGGAAGGAAAAGCCCGGGATCGCCGCGAAATACCTGTCTCTGGACAGGATGCTGGAGACGTGCGACGTGATCTCCGTCCACCTGGCGCTGTGCGGGGAGACGGTGCACTTCATGGACGCCCAGCGCATCCGCCGGATGAAGCCGGGCAGCATCCTCATCAATACGGGGCGCGGCGCGCTGGTGGACAGCGATGCGCTCATCGATGCGCTGGAATCCGGCCATCTGGCGGGCGCAGGGCTCGACGTGGTGGAGGGCGATCAGAGCATCTACTACCGCGACCACGGCCTCAGTGTCATCCCCCACAGGCAAAAGGCCATCCTCGACGCGATGCCGAATGTGCTCATGCTCCCGCATCTGGGCTATCTGACCGATCAGGCGCTCATCGACATGGTGGAAAACTCCCTGCGGGCGGCGAGGGCGTGGATGGACGGGCAGGCTGGATGAGGGCGCGGCGGACACGAAAGGAGAGCCTATGAGAATCGAAGAACTGGATACGCCGTCCCTGCTCTTTGACAGGGCGGTGATGCGCAGAAATATGGACGCCATGCAGGCCTATGCGGACCTTCATGGCGTCGCGCTGCGTCCGCACACCAAGACGCATAAGTGCCCCGAGCTGGCGAAGCTCCAGCTTGCTGCGGGCGCGCGGGGCGTCACCGTCGCCAAGGTCGGCGAGGCCGAGGTGATGGCGGAAGCGGGGCTTCAGGATATCTTCATCGCCAATGAGATAGCCAGCGAGCGCAAGCTCGAGCGCATCGCCGCGCTCTGCGCGCTGGGCTGCACGGTTTCCTTCGGCATGGACGGCGCGGAGCAGGCGAGGATGGCCGAGCGCGTCTTTGCCCGCGCGGGGCAGACGGCGCGCGTGCTGGCCGAAATCGAGGTCGGCGAGAACCGCAGCGGCTTCATCGCGGAGGAGGATTTTTGCAGCTGGCTTTCCGTGCTGGAGGCTTGCCCGCATGTCCGCCTGTGCGGCGTGTTTTCCCACGACGGCAGCAGCTACAGCGCGCCGACGCGCGAAGCGGCCTGCGAGGGCAGCGTGCTGGCGCAGCGGCGGACGCTGCACTTCGCGCAGCTCGCGCGGGCAAAGGGCTTCCCATGCGAGACGGTGTCCGTCGGCTCCACGCCCTCTCAGGCCAACGGCGCAGAGATTGTGCCGGGGGTGACGGAGATTCGCCCCGGCACCTACATCCTGATGGACGCCTCGCAGGCGCATGCCGTCGGCGGGGATCTGTCCGTCTGTGCGGCGACGGTGCTCGCGGCGGTCATCAGCCGCCCGACGGCGGAGCGCGTCGTGCTCGACGTGGGCGCGAAGGGCTTGACGATGCAGACGCGCACAGCGGGCATCTGTGCGACGCCCGGGCTGGGGACGCTGCCCGATTTCCCGGGCGTGTACATCGGCGAGATGTTCGACGAGCACGCGATGGTCTATGACCGCGCGTTCCGCAAGGCCGTGCAGATCGGCCAGAAGGTGC
This sequence comes from Candidatus Ventricola sp., assembly GCA_051883735.1. Lineage (GTDB taxonomy): Bacteria > Bacillota > Clostridia > Christensenellales > Aristaeellaceae > Ventricola. The sequence continues at coordinate 5,805 of JBJEUH010000136.1, read as the reverse complement.
GCATCATTCCGGTGCACATCTGCCCGGTGTGCAACCTCTACGACAGCGCATACCTCGTGGAGGGTGAAGAGGTCGTCGGTGAGGTGCGTATTTCGGGACGCGGAAGGCTGAGGTGACGGGATGAAACGGGTGGCGATCATCGGCTGCGGCGCGCTGGGCACGACGCTGATGCGCATTCTGAGGGAACGGCTGAGCGGCCGATACGCGCTCTGCGGCGTGATGGCGGCGCACATCGGGCATGCGCAGGAGACGGCGGCGCGCTGGGGCTGCCAGCCCTATGACAGCACGCAGGCGCTCATCGAGGACAGGCCGGACATCGCCGTCGAGCTGGCGGGCGCGGAGGCGGTGCGCGAGCACGCGGAGGCGATTCTGCGCGCGGGGATTCCGCTGGCGGTGGCCTCCGTGGGGGCCTTGGCGGACGATGCCCTGCGGGAACGGCTCGCCGCAGCGGCGCGCGCGGGGGAGACGGCGCTCTATGTCATGAGCGGCGCGGTGGGCGGCTTTGACGCGCTGCGCACGCTGGCGATGCAGGGCTGGGTGGAGCTGACCGTTGACAACGTGAAGGCGCCGCGCAGCCTGGCCGGTGCGCCGTATCTGGAAGGGCGCGCGCTTTCGGAGGCGTCCGAGCAGCTGGCCTTTGAAGGGACGGCGCGGGAGGCGATTGCAGGCTTCCCGAAAAACGTGAATGTCGCGATCGGCTCCGCGCTGGCTGCCGGGGAGCTGGACGGCGCGCGGGTGCTCATCCGCAGCCGCCCGGGCATGGCGGACAACCTGCACAGCATCAGGGCGTCCAGCCCGCTGGCCGATGTGGAAATGACCTTCCGCAGCCGCCCGGACAGCAAAAACCCGCGCTCCAGCGTCATCACCGCATACAGCGCGGCGGCGCTGCTCGAGCAGCTGGACAGCCCGATTCGCTTCTTCTGACGAGGCGGGCGGACGGCCATAAAAACCAGAACGGGACGGCACATGCCGTCCCGCTTTTTAACCTATAGGAAATTGCGCAAAAATCGTACAACGGGCACCGAACGGCGTTATTGGGTAAAGCCGTTCGGAAATGGGAGCGGGCACAGCCCGCTTTGGTTACAGGGCCTTGACCTCGATGCCTGCCTCTATGAGCGCGGCGCGGATTCTTCGCACGAACGCGAGCGCCTTTTCGCCGTCGCCGTGCACGCAGACGGAATCGGCGGTCAGCGGCACATCGACGCCGTCCACGGAGCGGACGACGCCCTCCTTCGCCATGCGGATGACGCGGGCGATGGCTTCTTTCTCATCGGTCACCATGGCGCCGGGCTGGCTGCGCGGCACCAGCGTGCCGTCGGCCTGATAGCCGCGGTCGGCGAAGACCTCGCTTTTGACGTTCAAGCCGAGCGCCTGGGCGGCGCGGACCATTTCGCTGCCGGACAGGGCGAGCAGCGTGAGCCTCGGGTTGACCTCGAGGATGCCCTCGCAGATCGCGCGAGCGAGCGATGCATCCTTGGCAGCCATGTTGTACATGGCGCCATGGGGCTTGACATGGCAAAGCGGCACGCCTGCGGCGGCGCAGTACGCGCTCAGCGCGCCGATCTGATACTGGATATACGCCTTGACCTCGGCGGGTGTCGCGGCGATGTTGCGTCGGCCGAAGCCCATGAGGTCCGGATAGCCGGGATGCGCGCCGACGTGTACGCCGTGCGCCCTGCAGGCGGCGACGGTCTTCTGCATGACGAGCGGATCGCCGGCATGGAAGCCGCAGGCAACGTTGGCGGAGGTGATGTAGGGGATGACGGCGCTGTCCATCCCGATGGTGTATGCGCCGAAGCTCTCGCCCAGGTCGCAGTTGAGATCGATGGAAGGCATGGCATGTGCTCCTTTACGCATGAAAGATAGGACAAGGCGGGGCAGGCTGGGAGAGGAAGGCGGCTTCAAGCAGCGTTACAGCTTCAGCACGGCGTTCTTCACGTCGGTGATGAACATGTGCCCCGGCGCGTGCGTGATGACAAAGGGCGGCTTGGAGTGCATGACCACGTTCTGCGGGGTCACGCCGCAGGGCCAGAACACCGGCACCTCGCCCTCGCGGATGGTCACGGCGTCGCCGTAATCCGGGTGCGCGAGGTCGTGAATGCCGATCGCCTCCGGGCAGCCGATCTGCACCGGCATGCCGTGCACGCGCGGCATCTGCGCGGTGATGGCGACGGCGGCGGGCACCAGCGCGTGCGGGATCGGGCGCATGCTCACCACCATGTTGCCCGAGAATACGCCCGCGGGCACGCACGGGATGTTCGTGTTGTACATCGGCACGTTCACGCCCTCCTCGATCTGGCGCACAGGCAGGCCCGCCTCCAGCAGCGCCGTCTCGAAAGAGAAGCTGCATCCGATGAGGAAGCTCACCAGCTCGCGGCCCGGCTCGTCAAAGTAGCGGGAGACGTCGGTGTATTCGCCGGTGAGCACGCCGTGCTCGTAGACGCGGTATTTCGGGACGTCGCGCGCGATGTCGCTGCCCGCGCCGAACTGCGGGAAGGTCCGGCTGCCCGCATCGGCGACCTCCAGCAGCGGACAGGACTTCGGGTTGCGCTGGCAGAACAGCAGGAAATCCCACGCCAGCGCCTTGGGGAGCACGACGAGGTTGCCCTGCGCATAACCCGCGCACATGCCGGTCGTCGGGCAGTCGATTTTGCCCTCGCGGATCAGCGCGCGGACGGCGGCGGGGGACATGGCGGCATAATCAGTCATGGTGAGTCAGCTCCTTGATATAGCGCAGCTGCTGAGCGGTTTCGCGGCAGAGCCTGACGGCCTGCGACGCGGTGACGGGCCGGAAGGCGGCCAGCTCGCCGGGGCGCAGCTGCGCGCAAGCGGACAGATCCGGCGCGATGACCGTGGCGATCTTCGCATAGCCGCCGGTGGTCTGGTGGTCGGCGAGCATCAGGATGGGCTGGCCGTTTGCGGAAATCTGCACGGAGCCCTCGACGATGCCGTCGGAGAGGATGTCGCTGCCGTGCTTTGTGGCGACGGCTGGGCCGCCGAGCCTGACGCCCATGCGGTTTAAGTCCGTGGCGACGGTGTACATGCTGGAAAAGAACGTGCGCAGCCCCTCGTCGGTGAAGGCGCTGTCCTGCGGACCGGGCACCGCGCGCAGCAGCGGAACGGCCTGCTCCGGCATGAAGGAGTGGGCTGTACGCGGCCGCAGCAGCCAGGGCTTGCCTGCAAGGACCTTCGCGGCACGCGCTGCCCGGCCGAAGGCATAGCCCGGCGCGGGCATGCCGATGGGCAGGTGGTCTCCTTGGCGCAGCGCGCGACCTTCGACGCCGCCGATGCGGCATTTGAGGTCGGTGGAGCGGCTGCCGAGCACGGGCGGGACGTCCACACCGCCCTGCACGCACAGATAGAGGCGCAAGCCGGCGGTGAACATGCCGATTTTAAGCGTCGAGCCTGCCGGGACGCGCACCGGCGCATGGAGGGGGATGCTCACCCCATCCAGCATCGGCGCGCATGATGCGCCGGTCAGCGCGACGACGGCGTCCTGATCAAACTGCACGGTTGCCCCGACGAACGTCATCTCGATCGCAGCGGCGTTCTCGGGATTGCCGCAGAGCAGGTTGCCCAGCGCCAGGGCGTACTTGTCGCATGCGCCGCACTCGGGGTAGCCCTGCGCGGCGTGGCCTGTGCGGCCCATGTCCTGCACGGTGCTCAGCGGGCCGGGGAAGAGGATGTTCATGCACAGCCCTCCCTTTCCCGCGCGGCAATTCGCTCGAACTCGCGCGCGTCGATGGGCACGAAGCGGATGCAGTCGCCCGCAGCATAGGGCAGCGCGCGGCCCGGTGCAAACAGACAAAGCGGCGTGCGGCCGATGAGCTGCCAGCCGCCGGGGGAATCCATCGGGTAGATGCCGGTCTGCTGTCCGCCGATGCCGACGGAACCGGCGGGAATCCGCGTGCGGGGCGTCGGCAGGCGCGGGGTGAACAGGCGCTCGTCCAGCCCGCCCAGATACGGAAAGCCCGGCAGGAAGCCGAGCATGTAGATGCGGTAGGTGCGCCCGCTGTGCAGGCGGATGACCTCCTCCTCGGAGAGCCCCGCGTGCCGGGCGACGGCGAGCAGATCCTCGCCGTATGCGCCGCCGTAGCAGACGGGCACGTCCACCGTGCGGCCGGCCTGCGCGTTCCCTGCGGTGACGTCTCCGGCGAGGCGGTGCAGCGCAGCGCTCACGCTGTCGTAGTCGGTGTGCAGCGGATCATAGCGCACCAGCAGCGAGGCGAATGCGGGCACGGTTTCGGTGATCCCGGCGATGTGCGCCCGGAGCACGGCCTGCTCCAGCGCGGCAACCCTCGCGCCCGTCGTCTCGCTGATCTGGCTGCCGAGCACGGCGAGCGCGCCGCAGGCGCCGACCGGGCGAATGTCGATGTCCATGGGGCTCCTTTCTCAGCCGCGCGCAGCCAGGCCGGACTCAAAATAGCCCTTGGAGAGCACGGAGGCGAACCAATGGTCGGAACGATGGGAATAGCGCAGCGCGTAGCGCGTGCACTGGCGCATCAGGCTGACGATGCCGGCGTTCATCTTCGTGTCGAAGCCGTCGATGCCGGGCAGCAGGGAGCCGGTCATGTCGATCATGCCGCTGCGCGCTGCCACGCGCATGACCTCCGCCTCCATCTCCTCGCTGTGCATGATTTCCATGTCCCGGCGCAGATAGGCCAGCGCCGCGATGAGGCCGTAGCAGCCCCAGTCCGAGCAGGTGGCGGTGATGATGCAGTCGGCAGAGCTGGCGGCCAGGATGCCGCCGCAGCAGCCGCAGGCGCACTCGCCCGGGGCAGTGTAGGGGACGAACGCGCGGATATGGTCGGCGATGAGGCCCATGCCGATCTCGTTGCCCAGGTCGCCGATGGCCACGGAGGGCACGCCGCGCGCGCGGAGCGCATTCCACAGCACGTCGCTCTTGGCCTCCAGAGCGGAGACGTCCCTGCCGCCCGCATTGTGATAGACGCCCTTTTCGTTTGCGCCCGGCGCCTCCACGGAGATGACCGCGGCGGGCAGCCCCTCGGCGATCATCGCCGCAGCCTGGGCGGGCGCCTCCTCGGCATCCTTGGTGAAGGCGATGACGCCCATGCTCAGCGGAAGCTCGCGCACCGTGGCGATATCCTCATAGATGTGCAGCCCGACGACGCTGGCGCAGCGCTTGACGGCCTCCACGCAGTCCTGCGGGCAGACGATGACCGGCTTGGCGCCGAAGGCGAGGACCAGCGCGCGGGAGAGCAGCATGGAGCTGACCATGCCGTCCATCTCCGGCACCTTGTGCGGCAGCAGGACAAAGCCCATGAGGATGTAGACCAGGTCGCCCTCGTGCACGCTGCGGCACAGCGCCTCGGCGGCGTGCATGGTCAGCGGCTCGCCGGTAGCAGCGCGGCTGCCCGCGTACAGAATGCGGCACACGCCGTAGCCGCGGGGATCGAGCACCATCAGGGCGTCCAGGTTTTCGCCGATATTGCGTTTTTCCAGATCGTCGCGTTCCATCTCTGCAATCGTCCTTTCGGCAGATTCGCTTTGATTATATCTGCGGTCATGCAAAAATGCAAGCGATTTTCAGAATAATTTCATTTTTTATTCAGGTTTTTGTAATAATCAAGCTATTTCAGATAGAAAGAAACGATATGAATTCAATTTTGCTGGCTGATGAGAACCCTGGGCAACACGAAGCGAATCCTGCCGCAGCGGCCCTCGTGATGCTCAACGTGATGGGAACACGTCGTATCGGCATTGCAGAATAGCTTGCCTGCCGCACCTGCACGAACCGCTGTACCGATTCCGCAAAAGCCAAGGAGGTACAGATCGGTCACAACT
>JBJEUH010000135.1:0-18703 GCA_051883735.1 Candidatus Ventricola sp. | reverse complement strand
TGGTGGGGTCGATAGGGCTCGAACCTACGACCTCCACGATGTCAACGTGGCGCTCTGACCAGCTGAGCTACGACCCCAAGCACGAGATACAGTATACTTCAAAGTGGCGAAGAAGTCAACCCTTTTCGGCAACTTTTTTGAAAAAGTTGACACGGAAAGGATCACGCCCGTAAGCGCTTGCATTCGCCTCATGTTTCGGGTATAATACGCATATGTATGGAAAAAGGAAGGGATCGTCCGTATGAAATCTGTCAATATCCGCCTGACGACGATGACCGATCACGTGAAGAACTTCGTCAGCCTGGTTAACCGTTATCCGTATGACATGGATCTGCGCTCCGGCCGCTATGTGGTCGATGCGAAGTCCATTCTGGGCATCTTCTCCATCGACCTGTCCCACCCGATTCGCATGGACATTTACAGCGATGACTGCGACGACCTGCTCAAGGCGCTGGAGGGCTACCTGGTCGAGGACGGGGAGAAGGAAGCCTGACTGCATTCTTTTGGGAGGTGCGCCTGTGTTTGATGTGCATGCCACAGAAGAGGAAGATAAGCTCGTGCTCTTGTGCGCGCTTGACCAGCTGGGCGGCTGCACGGAAGAACAGCTGCTCCGATTTGTGGTGGAAACCGGGCTGCAGAGCCAGTTCCAGTTCTTTCTGGCGCTGTCGGGCCTGAAGGAAGCGGGCCTTGTGCGCCAGTCGCACCACCTGGAGGGCATGCTGCTGTATCTGACCCCGGAAGGGCGGCAGAGCATGGAAATGTTTGCCTCGCGCATCCGCGCCTCTCAGCAGGAAAAGCTCACGGAGCATGGCCCGGCGTGGCGCCGGCGGGTGCGCGACGAGCTGTCCACCCCGGCGCAGTACGCGCCCGCGGGCAACGGCTACGCTGTGACGCTGCGCGCGCTGGAATCCGGCGAGGAGATCTTCTCCATGACGCTGACGGCGGCGACCAAGGCGCAGGCCAAGCGCTTTTGCGAGCGATGGCCGAAGCTGGCCCCGAAGCTGTACCAGCAGATCATGGGCGAGCTGGGCGAACTGCCTGCGGAGGAACCGCCGCAAGGCGAAGCAGATCAACCATAAAACAAGAAGCGGACAAGCGCCGCTTCTTTTTCTTATGTCGATTTTTTCTTGAAAAGCATTGGCCAGGGCATGGCCCGCTGGCTTTGCCGCGCGCTCAGATCATGAAGCGCACGGCGACCGCCTTGCCCAGAATGCTGACGTTGCGGGTCTCCTGCGCGCCGCCGATGGTGATGGGGGCGTATTTGGGGTTGGAGGGCATCAGCTGGGTGAACGCGACGCGACCGGCCGGATCGAGAATGCGGCGCACGCGCTTGAGCGTCAGCTCGTCATCCAGCGCGACCGCAGCGATTTCGCCGTCGCGCACGCTGTCCTGGCGGCGGATGAAGACGAGGTCGCCGGAGTGAATGCGGTCGCCGGTCATCGAGTCGCCCTGCGCGATGAGCGCGAAGTCGCACGGGACGTCCTCCTCGATGGTGGCGTAATCCGTGCCGTCGCCAGGCTTGTAGATCGGCTCGCCGCAGGCGACGCTGCCGATGATCGGGACGCGGCGCACGCCGCCTTCCGGGGGCGCATCCCATGCGGGGGAGGTCTGCTGTCCGGAGAGCAGCGCCAGCGGCACGCCGAGCTTGGCGGCGTAATCCGCCACGACGGACAGGCGCGGGACGCGCTGCTTGGTCTCATAGCGGCTGATCACCTGCTTGGTGGTGCCCAGCAGGGAGGCGAGTTCGTCCTGAGAGAGGCCGCGCTCCTTGCGGATGGCCTTGAGCATATCGCCGAATTCCATGGCTGCATGCCTCCTTTTCATCATTTTACAAGCTTCTTCCTCTGTCATTATAACAGATTGGTCGCCAAATGCAACGCTTTTAAAAATTTTTCAAAAAATTGTCACCAAACGGTTGACGAACAGCCGTTCGCGTGCTAGAATGACGTTGTCGCCAAACGAGTGACAAAAACCGACAGGGCGTTGCCCGGTTGGAGAATCTGGAAAGTGGTTTTTTGATTCCACAATTTGGATTGTATTGCTTTTGATGTGGAATGAAAGAATCAAGTTCAAGACGCAATTTGGAAAAAAGTGGATTTTGCGGAAAGGGGATCGATAGGGCGTGGAAATGGCGATGGAGATGTCTTTGCAGCGGATGGCCGACCTGGAGCGGCGCGTGCTGGCGCTGGAGGAGCGCACGCGCAGATCCCTGTGGACGGGGGAAGAGGAATTCGCGCGCAAGGAGGAAGCGCTTGTCGCCCAGTACGGCGAGTACGTGGACAAGACGGCGACGGCGAAGATCCTGGGCGTGACGCGCGCGACGGTGTACGCGATGCTTGCGGACGGGCGCATCGAGGGCGCGTGCAGCGGGCGGCGCGTGGCCGTGCGCAGCATTGCGCGCTACATGGCCGCGCCGAAAAACCGAAGGGCAAAAATCAAGCCGGCATGACGCCGGCTTGAAAAAATACAATTGACAAACGGGAAAAGAGGGGTTTTGAGTGAGTCTGATTCAGTTGGTGCTTCTGCTTGTGTTCGGCGTGCCGCTGGTGGTGGCGTGCCTGGCGTTTACCCTGTGCGCGATGTGGATGCAGATGCGCGAGGATCAGCTGCGCGCAGAGAAGCAGGGATTGGCCGAAAGCGCATAATCGCCAAACAGCCGCGTGACGGCGTCCTGATAGGCAGCCAGGGAGCTGGCCTTGCGGGCGGCCTTCAGCGGCTTTTCTGCGCCCTCGAAGCAGCAGGCAATGTTCTTGGCGACCTCGCGCATGCGCCCGAGCACCACGCTGGCGGGATAGACCGCCTGATAGGCGCGCAGCAGATCGTCGTGGAACGCCTGCAGCGTCTCCTGTGTGAGCGGCGCGCCGCCGGCATAGGTCTGCGCGAGCGCGGGATTGGCGAGCATGCCGCGGCCGAGCATCAGCGCGCCGGTCTTCGGGTGCTCCCGCTCAAACGCGCGGCAGCTGTCCGGGGTGAACAGGTCGCCGTTGTAGACGAGGGGCATGCGCGCGCCTGCCTCCGCTGCGGCGTACACGTCCCGGTGCACCGCGCCCTTGTAGTATTCCTCGCGCGTGCGCGGATGGATGATGAGCTCGCGGATCGGGTAGCGGTTGTAGAGCGCAAGCAGCGTCTCAAACTCGTCCGGGGAGGAAAAGCCGATGCGCGTCTTGACGGACACGCGCACCGGCGTGCGCGCGAAGACCTCGTCGAGGAACCACATCAGCTCCTGCGGGCGCTGCAGAAGGCCCGCGCCCTTGCCCTTGGCCGTGACCGTGCCGGACGGGCAGCCGGCGTTCAGGTTGATCTCCTCATAGCCCAGGTCGTGCAGCAGATTTGCCGCCCAGATGAAATGGTCGGCGTTTTTTGTGAGCACCTGCGGCACGGCGTTCATGCCGGCGTTGGCCTGCGGCTCGACGTTCCTGCGCTCGCGCGGGGTGAGCACGAGGTTCTGCGTGGGGCTGATGAAGGGGATGAAGTATTTGACGGGGCCGGTGAAGTGCGCATGGTGCACCTGGCGGTAGACGGTATCGGTGACGCCCTCAAGCGGCGCAAAATAGACAGGCAGGGACATGAAAAGCTCCTTCTGATCAAAGTGGATACCATTGTAGCACGAAACGCCCGCCGGGGCAATTGACAAACGCGCGCAGGATGGGTACAATGGGATGAAATTCTGCTTGATGACAAAAGAGGCGTGAAATATGAAGAACAATCCTGCGCTGCGCGGCGCGCTGCTGACCCTGCTGGGCGGCATGCTCTGGGGCTTTTCCGGCACATGCGGCCAGTATCTTTTGCAGACCAAGGGCCTGACGAGCGAGTTCATCGTGCCCATCCGCCTGACGGCGGCGGGGCTGGTGCTTCTGCTCGTGTGCTTTGCGCGCGAGGGCAGGCATGTCTTCGACGTCTTCAAAAAGGACGCGAGGGACATCGTGATCTTCGGCGTGCTGGGCATGAGCATGTGCCAGTACACCTATTTTTCCGCGATCGGCGCGTCGAACGCCGGCACGGCGACGGTGCTGCAATACACCGGCCCGGTGCTGATTCTGGTCTACATGTCCCTGCGCGGCAGGCGGCTCCCCCGGCCTGCGGAGGTGCTGGCCATCGTGCTGGCGCTGGCAGGCACGTTCCTGCTGGCGACGCATGGCAACCCGAAGACCATGGTGCTCTCCTCCAGGGCGCTGTTCTGGGGCATGCTCTCCGCCGTCGCGCTGGCGGTCTACACCGTGCAGCCGGGCAGGCTGCTGGAGACGTACGGCTCGGCGGTGGTCACGGCCTGGGGCATGCTGATCGGCGGCGCCATGCTGATGGCGGCGTTCCGCCCGTTTGCGATGGAGGTCGCGCTCGACGCGCAGGCCGTCGCGGCGATGGTCGTCATCATCCTCGTGGGCACGGTGGCGGCGTTCTCGGCGTATATGGAGGGCGTGCGCTGCGTCGGCCCGAAGAAGGGCAGCCTGTACGCGTCCATCGAGCCGGTGTCCGCCGCGGTGTTCTCCGCGCTGCTGATGGGCGCGCGCTTCACCGGCATGGACCTGCTCGGCTTTGCGTGCATCCTCTCGACGATCTTCCTGCTGGCGATGGATAAGAAGGATTGATACGATCCTCAGATAAAGGGCGCGAATGCTCACGAACTCCCTCAGTCAGCTTCGCTGACAGCTCCCTCAAGAGGGAGCCTGATTTGCTTTAAGCACCGGAGGGAGTGGCCGCAGCGGCAGAAACCTCATCCGACCTCACTCCGCTCGGTCACCTTCCCCAGAGGGGAAGGCTAAGTTTGTTGAGCGGCTGCGCAGTCAATCAGCCTTCCCCTTTGGGGAAGGTGGCTTGCCGCAGGCAAGACGGATGAGGTCCTTCGTTCGCATTCGCTCTCTGTTCCATAAGAAAAGCACCGATTCGCGATCGGTGCTTTTTGCGTGCGCTTTTTACGCCTGGGCGAGCCACTCGTCGGCCTTCGCGGCGGACATGCGCTTGATGCCCTCCGCGGCGTACTGGGAATCCGGGCCGCCGAAGGTGTACAGGAAGAACTTGCCGTCCTTCGTCTTGTAGAGGGACTCCTCGTAGCCGGCCGGATCGCCGAAGGCGCCGAAGGAGCGCTTGGACACCAGCTCGGAGGCCTCGGTATCGTACTCGACCTTGCAGATGATCTTCTTCATATCAATAGAATTCCTTTCATGTTTGACGGTTCATGGAAGCATGGCAGCCGGTTGCTGCCAGCGAGCGCGGAACTGATATACCAGTTTCCGACGCGGAGTATGATAACACAAAGCTTTCCAGAACACAACACCCCCTGGAAAGAATGATGAATTCTGGCAAAAAAACGGGCGATGGTTATGTGAATAAAGCGAAATAAATGAGGACAGATCAGCGTTTTTGAGGCGCAGAGACCCGAAAAAAGGGAGCAGATTTCATGTCCCAATCGCCTGACGGAAGCAAAGACCGGAAAAAAAGGGCTTGACAAGCGGGCCGACCTGTCGTACAATCCGGTTAAATCATTTTAGCTAAAAACTTTTAAGTAAAATGATTGAAATAAAAAATCAAGGAGCATACCGATATGAATTTTGAAACCGTGCGCAATGTGATTGCGGAATCCCTGGGCTGCGATGTGGAGCAGGTGACGATGGAGGCCAAGCTGGTGGAGGATCTGGGCGCCGATTCCCTGGCCTCTGTGGAGCTGCTGATGGCGATCGAGGAGGCGACCGGCGTGTCCATCGACGACGAGCTGATGCCCTCCATCAAGACCGTCGCGGACATCATGAAGGTCATCGAGGAAAACAAGTAAGAGCATGCCCGCCGGCACAGCCTCCGGCGGGTGTTCTTCATCAACGGAAGGGTTAGAGCATGACGAATCAGGAAATTTTTGAGCTGATGGACCGCTTTGAGCGCAGCGCCATCCGCACGCTGCGCCTGAGCAGGGACGGCACGACGCTGGAGATGAGCAAGGACGCGCTGGCGGCCCCTGCGCTGACCGCGCCTTCGACGCCCGCGCCCGCGGCGGCGCAGGGCGCGCAGCCTGCTTCGGCGGCTGCGCCGGACGGGGGCACGATCAACGCGCCGCTGGCAGGCGTGTTTTACGCGGCCTGCGCGCCGGGCGAAGCGCCGTATGTGCGCGTGGGCGAGCGCGTGAAGCAGGGCGACACCGTGTGCCTGATGGAAGCGATGAAGATGATCAGCGAGATTCCCGCGCCGTGCGACTGCATCATCACCCAGGTGCTCAAGGAAAACGGCGAGCTCGCCGGCTATGACGAGCCGCTCTTTGGGTATCAGCCATGCTGAAGCGGGTGCTGATCGCCAACCGGGGCGAGATTGCGCTGCGGATCCTGCGTGCCTGCCGGGAATCGGGCATGGAGACCGTCGCGGTGTATTCCACCGAGGACGCCAAAGCGCTGCATGTGCAGCTGGCCACGCAGAGCGTGTGCATCGGTCCGGCACCGGCGGGCGAGAGCTATCTCAACCAGAATGCGCTGCTGACCGTGGCGAAGGCCACCGGCTGCGACGGCGTGCATCCGGGCTACGGCTTTCTCTCCGAAAATGCGGACTTTGCCGACGCGTGCCGCGCGGCGGGGCTGACGTTCATCGGCCCCGGCGGCGACGTGATCCGCAGGGCGGGCGACAAGGCCGCCGCCAGAAGGATGATGCGCGCGGCGGGCGTGCCGGTCACGCCCGGCTCGGACGGGCCGGTGGGCTCGGTCGCGGAGGCGCTTTCAGCCGCGCGGAAGGTGGGCTATCCTGTGCTGCTCAAGGCGAGCGCGGGCGGCGGCGGGCGCGGCATCCGGCGCTGTGACGACGACGTCCAGCTGGAGAGCGCCTATCAGCAGGCAAAGGCCGAGGCCATGGCCTGCTTTGGCAACGACGAGCTGTATCTGGAAAAGCTGGTGCTGCGTCCCCGGCACATCGAGGTGCAGGTGCTTGCGGACAGGCATGGCCATGCCGTGCACCTGGGCGACCGCGACTGCTCCATCCAGCGCCGCAACCAGAAGCTGATCGAGGAGGCGCCCGCCTGGGGCCTGAGCGACGCGATGCGCCGGGCGATGGGCGAGGCCGCCGTGCGCGCGGCGAAGGCCGTGGGCTACGAGAGCGCGGGCACGGTCGAGTTCCTGCTCGACGAGACGGGCAGGCACTTTTACTTCATGGAGATGAACACGCGCATCCAGGTGGAGCACGGCATCACCGAGATGATCACCGGGGTGGACCTGGTGCGCGAGCAGCTGCGCATCGCCTCCGGCCTGCCGCTCTCCATGACGCAGGAGGACGTCCGCTTCACGGGCCATGCGATCGAGTGCCGCATCAACGCGGAGGACCCGCAGCAGGATTTCCGCCCTGCGCCGGGGCCCGTCCAGTTCATCCATTTCCCGGGCGGCAACGGCGTGCGCGTGGATTCCGGGCTGTACAACGGCAGCGAGCTTTCGCCGTATTACGACTCGCTCGTGGCCAAGGTGATGGCCCACGGCAGGACGCGCCTGGAGGCGATCCGGCGCATGCGCCGGTGCCTGGAGGAGTTCGCGCTGGAGGGCTTTGCGACGAACGCGGAGCTGTCCTATCAGATTCTGTACCATCCCTCGTTTATCCGGGGCAGCTGCTGCACGGCGTTTCTGGAGGAAAACCTTGCGCAGCTGCTGGATTTCAGCCGCAGGGCGGGCGATGAGGAGGAGCTGCTTTGACCGACGTATTTGAAAAACGGCGCTTTCGCCTGCGGGCCATGAAGAAGCTGATGGACAACTACCTGCCTGCGGATCAGCTGATCGCCTGCCCCAAGTGCCTGCGCGACATTCCGATCGCGCAGAAGGAGGAAAACCTGTCCGTCTGCCCGCACTGCGGCTACCACTGGCCCATCGGCGCGAAGCGGCGGCTGGAAATCATCATGGACGCGGGCAGGTACCGCGAGCTGAACGCCGACCTGTGCGCCGGCGACCCGCTGGGCTTCCCCGGCTACCCGGAGAAGCTGGAGAAGGCCAGGGAAGCGACCGGCATGAACGAGGCGGTGCTCACCGCGACGGGCATGATTCACGGCCGCCGGTGCGTGGTCTGCGCGCTGGACGGCAGGTTTCTGATGGGCAGCATGGGCGCGGCCGTGGGCGAAAAGCTGACGCTGGCCATCGAGCACGCGCAGCGCAACCGCCTGCCGCTGATCATCTTTTCCGCCAGCGGCGGCGCGCGCATGCAGGAGGGCATCCTCTCGCTGATGCAGATGGCGAAGACCAGCGCCGCGCTCCGGCGCTTTTCCGAAAAGGGACTGCTGTTCATCTCCGTGCTCACCGATCCGACGACCGGCGGCGTGACGGCGAGCTTTGCCTCGCTGGGCGACGTGATCCTCGCCGAGCCGGGCGCGCTGATCGGCTTTGCCGGGCCGCGCGTGATCGAGCAGACGATCGGAGAAAAGCTGCCGGAGGATTTCCAGCGGGCGGAGTTCATGATGGAGCACGGCTTTGTGGACGCGGTGGTGGCGCGCGGCGAGCTGCGCAGCGCGCTGGGCGAGCTGCTGCTTTTGCACCAGGGAGGGAAGGCATGAACGGCGAGATGACGGCGCATGAGCGCGTGGCGATCGCGCGCCATCCGCAGCGCCCGGGCATCCGGGACTATATCGACGCGCTCTTTCCGCACTTCTTTGAGATGAAGGGCGACAGGCTCTGCGGCGAGGACGAGGCGATCCTGGGCGGCGTGGCGCTCTACCACGACCAGCCGGTGACGGTCATCGGCACCAAAAAGGGCAGGACCCTGCAGGAAAACCTGCGCGCCAACTTCGGCATGCCCAGCCCCGAGGGCTACCGCAAGGCGCAGCGGCTGATGAAGCAGGCCGAAAAGTTTCACCGGCCCATCATCACGCTGATCGACACTTCCGGCGCGTATCCCGGCATGAAGGCCGAGGAGCACGGCCAGGGCGAGGCGATCGCGCGCAGCCTTTACGAGATGAGCGGCCTGACGGTGCCGGTGATCGCGGTGATCACCGGCGAGGGCAACAGCGGCGGCGCGCTGGCGCTGGCCGTGGCCGACCGCGTGCTGATGCTGGAAAACGCGGTGTACGCGATCCTCTCGCCCGAGGGCTTCGCCAGCATCCTGTACAAGGACGCCTCCCGCGCGGGCGAGGCGGCTGAGGTGATGAAGATGACCGCGCCGGAGCTCGAGGCGCTGGGCGTGATCGACGGGATCATCCCCGAGCCGCAGGGCGGCGCGCACACGGACCCGGCGCGCGTGATGCAGGCGGTCGATGAGGCGATCTATGCCCAGCTGACCGCGCTGATGCAGCTGCAGGGCAAGGCGCTCGCCGAGCAAAGGGTTCAGAAATTCCGCAGGATGAGCGCGTTTGAACGGGCGGAGCTGACAAAGCAGCCCGCCGCGCGACAGGAGAAATAAGATGAAGAAGCTGAATGAAATTCTGGGAATCAGGTATCCCATCATCCAGGGCGGCATGGCGAACATCGCCACCGGCGAGTTCGCCGCCGCCTGCTCGGAGGCCGGCGCGCTGGGCGTCATCGGCGCGGGCGGCATGCGCACGGCGGACGAGCTGCGCAGCCACATCCGCAGGTGCCGCGAGCTGACGGACAAGCCCTTCGGCGTGAACATCATGCTGATGAACCCCAGCGCGGACGACTTCGCGAGGGTGGTCATCGAGGAGCGCGTGCCGGTGGTGACCACGGGTGCGGGCAATCCGGGCAAATACATCCCGGCCTGGAACGACGCGGGGATCAAGGTGATCCCGGTGGTGGCGGCGGTCGCCTTCGCGCAGCGCTTCTGCCGCCGCGGCGTCACCGCGGTGATCGCGGAGGGCACGGAATCCGGCGGCCACGTCGGCGAGATGACGACGATGGCGCTGGTGCCGCAGGTGATCGACAGCGTGGACGTGCCGGTCATCGCGGCGGGCGGCATCGCGGACGGGCGGCAGCTTGCCGCCGCGCTGGCGCTGGGCGCGTGCGGCGTGCAGGTGGGCACCTGCCTGCTGACGAGCGCCGAATGCCCGATTCACGACAACTACAAGCAGGCGCTGCTCAAGGCCCGCGACAGCGACACCACCGTCACCGGGCGCAGCGTGGGCGGCCCCGTGCGCGTGCTGCGCAACAGGATGGCGCGCGAGTACCTGCGCCAGGAGCAGCAGGGCGCGACGCTGGAGACGCTGGAGAAGCTGACGCTGGGCGGCCTGCGCCGCGCGGTGCTCGAGGGCGACGTGGAGACCGGCAGCGTGATGTGCGGCCAGGTGGCCGGCATGCTGCATGAGGTGAAGCCGGTGGCGCAGATCCTCGCGGAGATGGTTGAAGGCGGCAGAAGCGCGATGCAGGAGACGAACGGGAGGTGGCTTGGTGCGCTTTGAAAATAAAGTGGCCGTCGTCACCGGCGGCAGCCGCGGCATCGGCCGGGCGATCTGCCTGGAGCTGGCCGGGCAGGGCGCGAGCGTCGTGCTGTGCTATGCGGGCAACGAGCAGGCGGCCCATGAGACGGCGGAGGCCTGCCGCGCCCTGGGCGCGCGCGTGACAGCGGTCAAATGCGACGTGGCCGACGCGCAGCAGGTCAAGGACATGATGCGTGCGGCCGTGAAGGAGTATGGCCGCATCGATGTGCTGGTCAACAACGCGGGCGTGACCCGCGACGGCTTCCTGCTGATGATGCGCGAGAGCGACTACGACGCGGTGCTGGATACGAACCTCAAGGGGACGTTCCTGTGCATCAGGAACGTGGTGCACGCGATGATGAAGCAGAATTACGGGCGCATCGTGAACGTGAGCTCGGTGACAGGCCTGCGCGGCAACGCGGGCCAGGCGAACTACGCGGCCAGCAAGGCGGGCGTGATCGGCCTGACCAAGGCGGCGGCCAAGGAGCTGGCGATGAAGAACATTACGGTCAACGCCGTCGCGCCGGGCTTCATCGAGACGGACATGACCGCGGCGATGACCGCCGCGGCGAAGGAGGCGACGCTCGCCATGATCCCGGCGGGCAGGCTGGGGCAGGCGCAGGAGGTGGCCCGCGCGGTCGCCTTCCTGGCCAGCGACGAAGCGGCGTACATCACCGGTCAGGTGCTGGCCATCGACGGCGGCATGTCCATGTGACGGCGGGGAGGAAGAGCATGAGCAAGAGACGAGTGGTGATCACCGGCCTGGGCGCGGTGACGCCGGTGGGCCTTGATATGCCCGAAACCTGGCGGGCGATTCAGGCAGGCGTGTGCGGCATTGCGCCGATCACGCGCTATGATACGGCGGGCCGGAAGGTGACGCTGGCCGCCGAGGTCAAGGGCTTTGACCCGGAGGCGCGCTTTGGCAAGCTGGAGGCCAGGCACATGGACCGCTTCTGCCAGTTCGCGCTGGCGGCTGCGCGGGAGGCGATCGCGGACGCGGGCTTTGACGTGAAGGCGGCGGACCCGGACCGCTGCGGCGTGTCGGTGTCCAGCGGCATCGGCGGCTTTGAGACGACGGAGGAGGCGAAGGAGCGCGGCATGGCCAAGGGCTACGACCGCGTGTCCCCGTTCATGATCCCCGGCATCATCGGCAACATGGCGGCGGGGCGCATCGCGATCGACGCGGGCTTCCGGGGCATGTGCACCTGCCCGGTGACGGCCTGCGCCGGCGGCGGCAACGCGGTCGGCGACGCGTTCCACTACATCCGGGACGGCTACGCCGAGGTCATGCTCTGCGGCGGCACGGAGGCGAGCGTCACCCCGCTGGCCATCGGCGGCTTCACGTCGATGAAGGCGCTGCACCAGGGCCAGGACCCCGCGCGCGCGTCGATCCCCTTCGACGCGGAGCGCAGCGGCTTCGTGATGGGCGAGGGCGCGGCGGTGCTGCTGCTGGAGGAGCTTAATCACGCCCGGGCGCGCGGCGCGAAAATCTACGCGGAGATCGTCGGCTATGGCGCGACGTGCGATGCGTACCACATCACCGCGCCCGCGCCGGACGGCAGCGGCGGCGCGAGGGCGATGACGCTGGCGCTGGCGGACGGCGGCGTGTCGCCTGCGCAGGTGGACTACATCAACGCGCACGGCACGTCCACCGCGCTCAACGACGCGGGCGAGACGGCGGCGGTCAAGGCGGCGTTTGGCGCGCACGCATACAGGCTGATGATGTCCTCGACCAAGTCCATGACGGGCCACATGCTGGGCGCGGCGGGCGCGGTGGAGGCGGCGCTCACCGCCATGTCGCTTTCCGACGGCTTCGTCCCGGCGACGATCAACTATCGGGTCCCGGATGAGCGATGCGACCTGGACGTCGTGCCGGGGACGGGCAGGAAGGCGGACATCGCCTTCGCGATGAGCAACTCGCTGGGCTTCGGCGGGCACAACGTGAGCCTGGTGTTTAGAAAGTGGGAGGCGTAACATGCAGCTGGGTTCCAATCAGATTGCGGAGATTCTGCCGCACCGCTATCCGTTTGCGCTGGTGGACCGGATTGTGGACGGCGAGGAGGGGCAGTGGGCCAAGGGCGTCAAGTGCGTGAGCGTGAACGAGCAATTCTTCTGCGGCCATTTCCCGCAGGAGCACATCATGCCCGGCGTGCTGATCCTGGAGGCCATGGCGCAGGTGGGCGCGGTGGCGCTGCTCTCCCTGCCGGAGAACCGGGGCAAGATCGCGCTCTTCGGCGGCGTGAAAAACGCGCGCTTTAGGCGCAAGGTGACCCCGGGCGACGTGCTGGAGATGACCTGCACGCTCACGAAGCGCCGCGGCCCGGTGGGCATCGGCAGCTGCGTGGCGACGGTCGGCGGCGAAACGGCCTGCACGGCGGAGCTGATTTTTGCCGTACAGCAGGAATGATGATTGATGTTTTCCGCCAAAGTTGCTATACTAGAGGGCAATCAGGGGAAAGCAGGAAGAAAGACATGCTCAGAAATGCGTTCAACACGGTATACACGAAGTTCAAGCTGCACTTTTACAAGGAGATTTTTGACCGGTTCCAGACGCGGGAGGCCAGCCTGACGACGGTGGAGACCTTCTGCATGGAGACCATCCTCGCGCTGGGCCGGCCGTCGATCAACGAATTTGCGACATTCATGAACATCTCCTCGCCCAACGCTGCCTACAAGGTGAACAGCCTGATCAAAAAGGGCTACATCAACAAGGTGCAGTCCAAGGAGGACCGGCGGGAGTACCACCTGGAGGTCACGCAGAAGTACATCGACTACTACAACATCAGCTCCCGGTATACGGATCTGGTGATGGACCGCATCTGCAAGCGCTTTACGCGCGAGGAATGCGAGAAGCTGACCGAGATGCTGAACATCGTCAGCCACGAGCTGATGCCCGAGGTGGATATCCCGGATCAGGCGTAAGGACAAGGAGAATTTCATGCGCACAACGACGGTATTGTTTGACCTGGACGGCACGCTGCTGCCGATGGATCAGGAGCGGTTTGTCAGGGCGTACTTCGGCCTGCTGGGCAGGAAGATGGCGCCGCTGGGCTACGCGCCGGACAGGCTGCTGAAGGTCATCGTGGACGGCATACAGGCCATGGTGCAAAACGACGGCGCGGCCACCAACGAGGACGTGTTCCTGAACGCGTTCTGTGCGGCCTTCGGCGAGCGGGCGAAGGAGGACATGCCGCACTTTGAGGCGTTCTACCGGAACGAATTCCAGCAGGTGAAGGACGCGTGCGGCTTTGATCCGCGCGCGGCGCAGACCGTCCGGACGCTCCGGGCGATGGGCCTTCGCGTGGCCCTGGCGACCAATCCGCTGTTCCCGCGCGTGGCGACGCACAGCCGCATCCGCTGGGCCGGCCTCGAGCCGCAGGACTTTGTGCTGGTGACCACCTATGAAAGCAGCCGCTCCTGCAAGCCGAACCTCCGGTATTACGAGGAGATCCTGGGGCAGCTGCAGGTTCAGCCCGGCGAATGCCTGATGGTGGGCAACGACGCGGACGAGGACATGGTCGCCGAAAAGCTCGGCATGCGCGTGTTCCTGCTGACCGACTGCCTGATCAACCGGCATGAGCAGGACGTCAGACGATGGCCGAACGGGAGCTTTGACGCGCTGATGGCGCATGTGCAGGCGCTTGCGGCGCAGGAAGAATGAGAAAAAGCCGCTGAATCCATCAATCCCATGCTTCAGGCGCGAAGCATGGGATTTTTTTGGTGCGGTTTTGATTTCGTTCTGAGCTGCCTTGATATGCGCGAAGCGAAGAATCGTATTACCGCCCCTGTGCGGATTTCTTCCTCAGCACGATCCTGACGAAGTTCAGGTACTTGCCCGCGCCGGCGTTCATGGATTTGCGGTCGCCGACGGCATAGGGGTTCTCCTGCCGGAGCCAGTCCGCCCAGACCTCCTCATTGGACTCCATCTCGCTGACCTCGAGCACCTCGGCGTCCCGGCTCCGGCTGACCAGGGCGCGCCAGTACGCGGCGTCGTGCATGGTGGTGAGGTCCTCCGGCGTCCAGGATAGCAGCAGCTCCGGCGGCAGGCTGTCGTGGCAGTCCCGCTTCATGCCGGGGATGGCGATATAGACATAGCCGCCCTCCTTGACGAAGGGAAGGAGCTTCTCGTCGAGAAACGCCGGATCGCGGCCAAAGTAGTGATAGGAATCGATGCTGACGACAGCGTCAAGGGTGGCCGGGGCAAACGGCAGCGCGCTCGCGTCCGCCTTGACGGGCAGGACCTGCGCGTCGGTCAGGCCCATTTGGGCAAAGAAGCGCCGGTTGTCCTCCGGCTCGCTCCACAGGTCCGCGGCATAGACCGTAAAGCCGTATTCCCTGGCCAGGAAGACGCTCGTCAGGCCCTGCCCGCTGCCCAGGTCGCAGACCAGGCTTCCGGACGGGATGCGATGGCCGGTCAGCAGCTCCTCCTCCAGCTTGATGGGATTGGGGCCCATGATCTTCGCCATGAGCTCCGGCGTGTCGTATTTTGCGCTGAGCGGGTAGTTCATTGGTCAAACCTCCTCGGTCGATGCTTGTTGATCTTTGAGATTTCCTTGAATTTCCTTTCCTTGGCGGCGAGATAGGACATGCTGTCTTCGGCGTAGGCGTTCTCCGCTTTCAGCTTCTGATAGGACTGCCAGCGGCCGGCGTCCAGCTCGCCGCTTTGCAGGGCGGCGCGCACGGCGCAGCCGGGCTCGCCCGTGTGGGTGCAGTCCTTGTAGCGGCAGCCTGCGGCAAGCGCTTCAATGTCCGCAAAGGTCTGCTCCACGCCGGAGGCCGCGTGAAGCAGGCCCAGCTCGCGCATGCCCGGCGTGTCGATGACCATCGCGCCGTTCGGCAGAAACAGCAGCTCGCGGTGGGTCGTGGTGTGATGGCCCTTGTCGTCGTTTCGCAGGCCGTCCGTGGCCAGGCGCTCCTCGCCCAGCAGGCGGTTGATCAGCGTGGACTTGCCCACGCCGGAGGAGCCCACGAAGGCGACGGTTTTGCCCGGTGTGAGGTGCGGCAGGATCTGCGCATAGCCGTCCTGCTCCATGGAGGAGACGGTCAGGATGGGAACGCCCATGGCGACGGACTCCACCTCCAGCCGCCTTTGGGCGGCGTCCGCGCACAGGTCCGCCTTGGTCAGCACCGCCACCGGCTGCACGCCGCTCTCCCAGGCGACGGCGAGATAGCGCTCCAGACGGCGCAGGTTGAAGTCGTTGTTCAGGCTCATGCACAGGAACACCGTGTCGATGTTGGCGGCAACCGCCTGCTCTGCCTGCTCCGAGCCGGCCGCCCTGCGCACAAACAGGCTTTTGCGGGGCAGCACCTGATGGATGACGGCGGTTTGGGAATCGGCGCAGTCGGCCAGGACGCAGTCGCCCACGACGGGGTAGTCCGACGCGGACTGCGCGTCATACTGGAACCTGCCGCTGACGTGCGCGCACAGCTCGCCGCAGTCGGTTTGGATGCGGTACAGGCTGCGCTCCTGCAAAACGACGCGCCCCTGAATCAGGCTCATGCACGCCACCTCCCGATGAAATCGTCGATCTGCCTGCCCAGCGTGGGCAGAGGGTCGGCGCTGCCCGCCCTGCCGTCCGACATGGCGATGAGCAGAAACATGGGCGCGTAGAAGTGAAGCGCCAGCGCATCCGCGTCGCCGGGCTTCATCCGGCCGTTTTCCATCATCGCGCGGAAGATGTCCGCCAGATACAGCACCGGGCCGGAGACCAGCATCTCGTGGTACAGCCGGTTCATCTCCTCGCTGCGGTGCTGCTCCAGCGCGAGCATCCTGCGGACGGGGCGGGCAAAGTCGTCCTCCGTCCAGAAGCGGAACTGCGCCAGGGTGAAGCGCTTCAGCTCATCCCAGTCCACCTGGTCGTAGCCGCTTTCGTCCGCCTGAAAAACCTGCTCCGGCATGCCGTACTGCCTGGCGGCGCTGCCGTCCATCTCCACCATCCGCTGGATCATGGAGTCGAAGATGTCGCGCTTGTTCTTGTAGTGCTTGTACAGCGCGCCCTTGGTCATGCCCAGCGCCTGGGCGATGTCGCTGACCGACACCGCCTCGTAGCCGTCCCGGGCAAACAGATGGAGCGCCGTGGTCAGAATCCGTTCCTTCGTATCGTTCAACGCTGTGCTCCCTTCTAAATAGAAAACGATCGTTTACCTATAGTATAGTAAACGATCGTTTACTTGTCAAGCGCCAATTTGCGCTTATGTGCGGTGGAAGTTGATCTCCGAGGGATCGTTGTTCGGGTTGTCCTTGCCGATGTTGCCCTGCGGCTTCTGCGCGTGGATGGCGTAGAGCGACGCGTAATCCTCGGCGGCGCTGTCGCTTAAAACCGGCTGCGCCTCCAGCCCGGTGCAGTCCGTGGCGCTGACCACGTCCTGCGGCGGGCTGAAGGGCGTCTTCACATCGGGCGGGATCGGCGGCGGGTTCCATTGTCTGGCGCCGCCGTGCTGGCGATGCTTGGATTTGCTCATGAAAAAACCTCCTTTCCGTGTCCCTTACAGGATGGCGGAAGGAGGCGCTTTTTATGACGCGCACAGGCGCCGCAGCTCGCTGAGCACCGCGCCGATATCGGCGTCAAGCAGAATGGACTGCTTTTCAAGACTGCTCGGCGTGAAGGCCTCGCCGAGATTGACGCAGGCATAGACCGCCCGGGGATTCCGGGCCGCTATGCGCAGAAAGGGATACTTGATGATGCCGGGCGTATTCCCGCCGACGCCAAGCTCCAGCAGCAGGAGACGGCTGCCCTCGTACCGGCGCAGAAAATCCTGATACCGGCTGGCCGCGGCGTAAAAGTCCTCGTCCTGCACAAAGGTGTCGTCCGTGCGCAGGTTCATGGTCATGGGCCGGCCGCACCGGGGACAGCGCGGGATCAGGCCGGAAGGAATGCGCATGTCCTTCTGCTCCGCGATCATCCGTCGGACGGCCGCTTCATTGGCGTAGGTCGCCTGATGGCACGGCGCGCTGCACTGCCAGAGGCCGTAGTCGCCCTGGGTGCAGAACAGCCGTGCCTCGTCAAAGCCGGCCGCCTGAAACTGGTGATCGACATTGGTGGTCAGAACGAAGTGATTCTTCTCCCGGACCAGGGCCAGCAGATCGGTATAGGGTCTGCCGGGCGGCACGTCATAGCGGTTATAGTAGATGTGGCGGCTCCACCAGGCCCAGTATTCCTCCGGGGTGGGAAAGGGGTAGAAGCCGCCGGAGTACATGTCGGTGATGCCGTACTTCTCGTGAAAATCGGCAAAGCGGGACAGAAAGCGCTCGCCGCCATAGGTGAGGCCGGCGGATGTGGAAAGGCCGGAGCCGGCGCCGATCAGGATGGCGTCCGCCGCCTCAAGCTCAGCGCGCAGACGCGCGAGGCTCTGCGAGCAGCTGCCGGTAGATGCCCAGGTCCAGGTCCTTGAATACATTGAAAACCACCTTCATTCTGCTTCCGGTTTCCGCCTTGTAGCGGCGCACGGTGCGCACGGCGATCTCGGCGGCGCGCCGGTTGGGGAAGCGGAACACGCCGGTGGAGATGCAGCAAAACGCCACGCTCTCCACGCCGTACCGCGCGGCAAGCTCCAGACAGGCGCGATAGCACGAGGCCAGCAGCCGCTCGTCCTCCGCCGTCACGCGCTCCCCGACGATGGGGCCGACGGTGTGCAGGATATAGTCGCAGGGGAGATTGTAGGCCCGGGTGATTTTCGCCTGGCCGGTTGGCTCCTCATGGCCCTGGCGCGCCATGAGATTGGCGCAGTCCAGGCGGAGCTGCACGCCCGCAAAGGTGTGGATGCAGTTGTCGATGCAGGCGTGGCACGGTACATAGCAGCCGGTGAGCTGGGCGTTGGCGGCGTTGACGATGGCGCCGCACGCCAGGCGGGTGATGTCGCCCTGCCAGAGGTAGAGGTCGTCCCGGACCGGCGTGAGCTCAGACAGCCGGGTGACGCCGGAAGCCTCAATCTCCTCACGCAGATAGGCGTCCTGCACGGCCAGAAAACCGTCGTCGATGGGGGAGGCGGGACGGACGTTCATCAGGGCGCGCAGCATGCGCCGCTGCTCGTCTGCGTCCGCGGGCATGCGCAGGCTGCGGCGGCCGCTCTCGTGAAGCAGCTGCCGGATGAGGAACGCCCTTCTTTCACGCTGGGTCATATCCGTCTCACTCCTTCACGGATTTCGCCGGACGCGCGCTCATGCTGCAGGCGCTTCATGTCCATCATCCTCTCTCTTTCGCTCAAACGGCGGGCAGGTACTTAGAAGGTATAGGGCGGGTTGCCGGAAAAGTCGGCGATGACGCCGTGCGCATCGTCCAGATAGAACACCTCGAAGATGGGGTTGTCGGCGGTCTGGTACTGGCTCCTGACGATGGGGTTGTTCAGGCAGGCCTCCTTGACCGCCCTGTTGTCTTCAAAGACGGCCCTTCCGTTCAG
>JBJEUH010000134.1:46289-57481 GCA_051883735.1 Candidatus Ventricola sp. | reverse complement strand
AGACGGCCCGGGAGAGTAGGACGTTGCCGGATCCCAAAAAGAAATCAGCCCCACAAATGTGGGGTTGATTTCTTTTTGGCCTCTGAATAAGACCTGGCTATCTGAGTGGTTTCCAGCTAACGTGCATACATCGTACTTGGGACCGAAGCCTGCGCTGAACGCCCGGGAGAGTAGGACGCTGCCGGATCCCAAAGGAAACAATGACATGAATAAAGAATCGCTTCTTCTATACACGCAAATTCCAAAATTCGCCGGCTCCCTGCCGAATCTTTTCAGCGCCTGGTGCGTCTAATCCATGTAAAAGCGCTTTACACGAAACTACCAAGGGAGGACAGCCATGGACAAGGACACGTTTGCCCGGCAGGTGACTGACCTGCAGGGCAGCTTGTATCGCGTCGCGGCGAGCTATCTGCGCGGCGAGAACGACCGGCTGGACGCCGTCTCTGAGGCGATCGCCCGGGCGTGGGAGAAGCGGCATACGCTGCGTGACGAAAGCCTGTTTCGCACATGGATCACGCGGATTCTGATCCGCGAGTGCATCAATATCCAGCGCAGGCAGAAGCGCAGCGTGCCGGTGGATACCATGCCGGAGGCGGAGAGCGAGCCGGGGGACGAGCGCATTGCCGCGCTGCGGGAGGCGCTGGCGCAGCTGCCGCAGCGCCAGCGGACGATGACTGTGCTGCATTACATGGAAGGATACGATGTGCGCGAGGCGGCGCGGATCATGGGCACAACGAGAAGCGCCGTATGCGCAGGACTCTCGCGGGCACGGGCGAAGCTGCGCGTGTTGATGGAGGAGGAATGGCAGTGAAACGCGAGGATTGGCAGAGGGTTTACCAGCCTCGGCACGGCGCATTGGAGGCGCGCGTCGGGCAGACGCTTCGCACGCTGGACGCAGGGACAGGTGGGAGGACACGGACCATGAAAAGGACGATGGCTTTGGTTCTGGCGGCGGTGCTGCTGCTGGGCGCCGCGGCTGCACTGGCCGCAGGATTGATTTTCTCGGACAGGGTGGATGCCAAGACGGCGGCACAGCAGGCGCTTGCCGGGCAGTATGGCTTTACACCGGCGATGGAGGCGTTCTTTGACTGCGAGGTGTCCGAGGACGGGCGCACGGTGGTCTTCACGCCTGCGGAAGATACGGGCGCAGGCATTGAGGAGAAGCTCGGCGTGTACACCGTGAAGCTTGGCAAGGGCAATCAGACGACGGTCAGCTGGTCGCATGACGGGGAGACGATCGGCGGGGATACGCAGTCGCCGGTGTGGGATACAAAGCTGCTCGCCGCAGCGCTGGAGCGCAAGGCGGCAGGAGAGGAATGGATTGACATTGTGCTCGATGCGGAGCAGACCACCGTCAACGTCACTCCTGAGGAGGCGATTGAAATCGCGCGCAGGGCGGCGACAGAGAAGTTCGGCATGGACGATCTGAAGGTTCTCGAGGATTGGGGCGCGCACCTGTACTATCGCGGCGTTGAGAAAGCGGAGAAGGACGGCAAGGGAGCCAAGTGCTATCAGGTTCGCTTTACGCAGGGGGACGAGTGCAGGATGGAGTACGCGGTATCGCTCTATGCCAACAGCGGCGAGGTGTTTGAATGTATGAGGCTGGAAGAGGAGCAGGACGAGGCGTACGATGCGGATGTGAGCTGGCATGCGGCTCCGGGCAGCGAACAGGCTGAGGCGCTGGCGGAGATCACGCCCGAGCAGGCGGCGCAGCTGGCCAGGGACGCTGCGGCAGAGGTCTACGGACTGAGCCCGGCGCAGAGGGACAGCATGGAATGGATTGACGATGTAGCGCCGTCCCCGTATGCGATGGCGGGGGATACGCCGGTGATTCAGATCTGGCTTTGGCTGTGGCAGGGCGGCAGCAGCGCGCCGTTTGCCGAAGGCGACGGCGTATATCAGGTGGAGGTGAACGCGCAGACCGGCACGATTGAAAGCATCCTCTACGATTCCACGCTGAGCGGCAACGGCTGACGCGTCCAAGGGGGGCGGCCCCCGGATGAACAGGAGAAAGCTCAGACGAGGGTCTGGGCTTTTTTCTGCGGCTGTGCTATAATGGCAGGCAAACCGGAGAAGCCGAGGGGATGCAGATGATCAGTAAGGTTTATGAGGTGGGAGCGCTCAGGACGTACAAGTACGTCGTCACACTCTCCACATACGGCGGAAAGCTCATGCTCAGCCGGCACAGGCAGCGCGCGACCTGGGAGACGCAGGGCGGCCATGTGGAGCCGGGCGAGACGCCGATGGAGGCGGCCAGGCGCGAGCTCTATGAGGAATCCGGCGCGGTGCGCTACGATATCCGGGCGCTGTGCGATTACTGGGCCGGCGACGAGGTCACCGGCGAGGGCGCGACGGGTCAGGTGTTCCATGCGGAGATTCACGAGCTGGGGCCGCTGCCCGAAAGCGAGATGGCGGAGGTGCGCCTGTTTGACGGCCTGCCGGAGAACCTGACGTATCCGGCCATCACGCCGGAGCTCTATGCGGTTCTGCTCAAGGAGAAGGGTTGAGATGCGGATTCTGATCGGGACGACCAATCCGTCCAAGGTGCGTTACTTTGAGGCGCTGCTCGCGGACGCGGACGTGGCTTTCGTCACGCTGCGCGATCTGGGCATTGCGGACGAGCCGCAGGAGACGGGCGTCACGCCGGAGGGGAACGCGAGGCTCAAGGCGGCGTTCTATGGGCGGTATGCGGACGCGGTGATCTGCGCGGATTCGGGCCTGTATTTGGACAGCCTGCCCCTCGACGATCCGCGTCAGCCGGGCCTGCATGTGCGCACACCCAATGGCGTACGCCTTGACGACGAGCAGATGATCGCATATTATGCGTCGCTTGCACGCAGCCTGGGCGGCAGGGTGATGGCATATTACCTGGACGGCTGCGCCGTGCAGCGCGGCGGACAGGTGTACGGCTTTCAGGCGACGCGCGAGGAGGCGCGCGCATGGGCGTTCTACCTGACCGACTCGCCGTGCGCCGCGCGCCGGGAGGGCTGGCCGCTGGACAGCCTCTCGCTGGACCTGGAGGGCGTATCCTTCCTGGATGCACGCCGCAGGACTGCGGAGCAGATGGAAAGACCCTATACGGAGCGGCTCAAGGCGTTTCTTCGGCAGTCGCTGGGCATATAATTCCAACATAAAAAGCACCCATTTGGGTGCTTTTTGCGTCGTGGGAATGGAAAACTGCTTTGGTCTGCCGCGAAGCGAAGAAGGGTCAAGGGATGAAATCCCTTGCGGGGTTTGGGGCTGGCCCCAACGTTCTCCCCGTCACTTGATCCCCATCTTCTCCACGTATTCCTCCAGGCACCAGTCGTTGAAGGTCATCACCTGCGCGGCCTCCACGCCGACATAGCGGAAATGCCAGCTTTCGGCCAGGAAGCCGGTCTTGTCCTGCTTTTCCTCGGTGAAGCGGACGATGAAGCCGTATTCGTAGCAGTGCTCGTGCAGCCACTTCTGCTGCGCGGTGCCGGAGAAGGTGACGCCGGGCACGGTGATGTCAAACGCAAGGCCCGTCATGTGCTCGCTGGCTCCGGCGGGTGCGACGGTCTGGTACGTCGCCGAGAGGCAGCGCTCTGTGCTCCAGGAGGGATTGTTCTTCCTGTACTTGGCGACGGACTGGTCGACCAGCGCCTGCTGATCGCTGTACTTGCGGTAGGCCGAGGAGACCTGCCAGTTGCCCACGCCGTCCTCGATGGCGTCCTCGAGCATCCGGCCCAGCGCCTCCGTCGCCGTGCGGTTCGCCAGCGTGCCCGCATACTTGACCTTGAGCACGCTCTCCGGGATCACGTCGGCGATGGGCACGAGGTCCGTCGGCACGTAGTTCTTGTCGAGCTTGTTTTCGCGGTTGACGAGGATCAGATAGTCCATCTCCGGCGCTTCGCTGGCGGAGAGCGCGCTGCCGCCGTACAGCAGCGTCAGCGTCTGGGTGCCGGCGATGCCGTCCGCGCTCAGGCCGTTGACCGCCTGGAACTGGATGACGGCGTTCTGCGTGCCGCTGCCGAAATCGCCGTCAGCCGCGCCGGAGAGATAGCCCAGCGCGATGAGTGCTTCCTGCATTCTGACCACGGACGGGCCGTTCATGCCCTTTTTGAGCGTCGTGTAGCTCACCGGCGTGGCGGTCGGCTCCGCGGTCGGCGCGGGCACGGGCGAAGGCGTGGGCGTTGGGGTCGGCTCAGGCGTGGGCGTCTCGGGAATCAGCTCCTCGCCGCCGTAGCCGTACTGCGCGCCGAAGGGCGCGTAGACCGCGGGCGTCGGCGTGAGGGTCGGCTCAGGCGTGGGGGTCGGTTCGGGCGTGGGCGTGCCGGGCTCGGCGGTGGGCTCGAGCGCCGCGGGATCGACCTGAGGCATCAGGGACGTGGCGGCGACGCAGAGCACGACGATCAGCAGGACGGCCAGCGCGGCGAGCAGCACGCGGACAATCGGGTTTTGAAGCGGACGGGAACGGCGGTTCATGATTCCTCCTTGGAATGATGGGACGGTGCGAGAGGAGCGACGATGCTGGTTTGCTCCAGGGTTCTTGCTTTGCGGATCAAACCCGTTTCAATCGTAGGATGCTTCGCATCCTGCTCTGAAACTGCAATTCTCATTATGCTGTGGGGTACGTTAGGGCTGCCGCCCTAAGACCTGCCTGAGGGACATTGTCCCTCAGACTCCCTTTTTCGCTTCGCGCTGTTGAAAGAGGGTCAGTCGCCCTGATAGATCCAGCGGCCAGCGGCGATGAGCTCGTTCGCCCAGGCGCGCAGCTGCGCCGTGGCCGCATCGAGCTGCGCGCGGTCCGTGACGGCGCAGGCGCCGGCGGCGATGTCCTCGACGATGGCGTCGTTGATCCATTGGCCGTAGTGCAGCGTGTCCTTGTAGTTGTTCAGGTCGAGCACCCAGTCCCCGCGCGCGGCAAAGTCGTGAAGGGTCACGTTCCCGTAGGCGCTGAGCACGTCGCAGCACAGGCCGCGCAGGGCAAGCATGCTCTCCAGCGTGCCCTTGCTCTGCATGCTGGACCATTCCGCAGCGGAATAGGGCGGGAAGAAGAAGTCAAACTGCGTCTCGGGATGCGCGGTGATGAAGGGCAGGATGTGCGTTTCCAGGTTGTCGCGCGCGGCCTGCACATATCTGTCGGCGGCATAGACCTCCTCGGGCGCGGTGAACTGTGCGTTGTACAGCGCGACGAGGCCGTAATTGTCGCGTCCGGCCCAGCAGTACATGCTGTCGCGGATGGAATCGTCCTGCGTCCGGCCCCAGGCGCGCAGGCAGCGCGGCAGGAAGGAGCCGAGCACGGAGCGGTTGAGCCAGTACTGCACGTCGTTGAAGGGATTATGGTCGTACAGGTACATTGGCACGGCGCTGCCGGTCTCGTCAAGGCCGGCGATCAGCGAGTACACGTCCAGACCGTAGACGATGCGCTTCATGTCGTGCGTCTCGAAGGCGAGCTCGAGCAGCAGCGCGTGGTTGTACGCGGTGCCGGCGGAGGTGCACAGCTTGATGAAGCGGCCGCCGAGCGCCTCGTCCATCTGCGACGGGCGGAAGTTCTCCGTGACCGAGGTGCCGACGATGGCGCTGTCGTAATCATAGCTGCGCACGATGCCCGCGTTGGCGTAGACCTGCGTGGTGTTGTCGATGGGCGGCATGTAGCGCGTGGCGAGGCGATAGACCTGAAACGGGTCGATCGCGATGACCAGCGCGCTGAGCAAGGCGATGGCGCCAATCAGCGCCGCCAGGCACAGGCAGGCCCAGGTTTTTCTTTTCATAGCCATCAGAAATTGAAGTAGAGGAAGACGCTGACGTTGGAGAGGGACAGCGTGACGTAGAGGATCAGCAGCACGGTGGACAGGGCGTTGAGCAGCGTGGGCTTAAAGTCCATCGTCTTCTCATAGGTATTGCGCAGGCCCAGGCAGGCGAAGAGCGAAAGCGCGTACCAGACCATCATGAAGATCGCATTGTAGCCTGCGCGCAGGCCGCCGGGCAGCGCAAAGGCCGCGGTGATGGAATCGCGGATGGGGCCGAAGTCCATCATGAACATGGACCGGACGATCGCCATCGCATCCGCCATGCTCGTGGCGCGGAAGAAGACCCAGGCGACGACCACGAAGATAAACGTCAGCAGCCACTGAAGCGCAGGGTGCAGGGCGTCATACTGCCTGCGGAAGAGGCGGTAGAGCACGCTGGCTGCGCCGTGCATCAGGCCCCAGAGCAGGAACAGCCAGCCCGCGCCGTGCCACAGGCCGCTGGCCAGGAAGACGATCATCAGGTTGACGCAGGTGCGCGCCATGCCCCTGCGGCTGCCGCCCAGCGGGAAATAGATGTAGTTCGTCAGGAAGCGGGAGAGCGTGATGTGCCAGCGCTGCCAGAACTCGCGGATGCTCAGGGACTTGTAGGGGGAGTTGAAGTTGATCGGGATCCTGATGTTGAACATCAGGCCCACGCCGGTGGCCACGTCGCAGTAGCCGGAGAAGTCGAAGTAGAGCTGGAGGGTGTAGCCGATGGCGACGAACCAGGCCTCGGCGGTATTGAGGCTGAGCGCGTTCGCGAAGCCCTCCGTCACGGCGACGCCGAACGTATCGGCGACGATGACCTTTTTGAACAGGCCCAGCGCGAAGGCGTACAGGCCCGGCGCGAAGTTGTCAAAGTTGAAGCGGCGGTTTTTCGCGTCCGCAAACTGCGGCACGATCTCGCTGTGCAGCACGATCGGGCCGGCAACCAGCTGCGGGAAGAAGGTGACGAACAGCGCGTAATCGAGGATCTTATAGCGCGGCACCGTGCGGCGGTAGCTGTCGATCACATAGGAGAGCTGCTGGAAGGTGAAAAACGAGATGCCCAGCGGCAGCGCGAGGTGATACAGCGAAAAGCGCGTGCCGAACGCGCGGTTGAGGTTCTCCACAAAGAAGTCGTGATACTTGAAATAGAACAGCACGCCGAGGTTGAGAGCGAGGCCCAGCAGCATCAGCGGCAGACGGACAGCCTTGCGTTCGCAGGAGAGCATCCACTGGCTGAGCGCGTAGTTGACCAGGATGCTGCACACGATGATGGGCACATAGCTCGGGTTGTTGTAGCCGTAGAACACGAACGAGGCCAGCACCAGAAAGACTTTATTGAGCTGGATGCGCTCGGGCAGACGGCCCAGCAGGAAGTAGATGAGCAGCGTCAGCGGAAGAAAGGCGAGCATGAAGACGTAGGAATTGAACAGCATACGGGAGTCTCCTTTGGTCAGGACAGAAAAGATGGAAGGATAGGCGCGAAGCGAAGAAGGGGTTTGGGACTGGAGCCTGCTACCGCCGGTGGCGGAAACAGGCAGGCGGAACGTCGGAAATCGCAAGGAGCGGCAGAATGCCGCGACTATGCGAGTTTACCGGATCGGCAGCCCAACATTTCCTATCGCGAAGCGATTAGAAGAAAGCAGTCCGGGAGCAAAGCGAAACCTGACGGCGGCGAGAACATCAAAGGAATGATTGAATCAATCATAGATGGGCGTCAAAGGCGTCCGGCCAGGCGCCCAGCGCGCGCAGGCGATCCACATACGCCAGCAGAACGGCGGCGTTTTCCCGCAGCTGGTCTGCGTCCGTGATGCGGTAACCATCCTGCGCGATCAGCGAGACGATCTGCTCGTTGATGTGCGCGCCGTAATGCTCACAATCGACGTAGTGGTCCAGATTGAGAATCCAGTCGAGCTTGGCCTGGAAGTCGTAGATCCGCACGTTGTCATAGGCCAGCAGGCGCTCGGCGGCGGCCTGCTTCTGCATCAGGTTCTCGTTCAGCTGACCCCGGGCATAGAAGGTGTACCACTGCATCAGCGAGTACGGCGGAAAGAAGATGATGAACTGCGTGTCGGGGTGCGCCTCGATGAAGGGGAGGAGGTTGTATTCCACGTTGAGGCGCGCCTGCTGGGAGAGGGCGGGGTGCTCCTCGAGCGGCGCCTGCCCGACCTCCTCGCCGCTGATGACCATGCCGTCAAGCACCGCCTCTGCGCCGAAGGTGAAGCTTTCGCCCCAGCTGTACATCGTGTCCCGCTGGTCGGGATCGGTCTGCCCGAGGGTGCGCAGGCACTTGGGGATGTATTTGGCCAGCACGCTCTGGTTGAACCAGTACTGCACGTCGTTGAGGAGGTCGTCGTCGTACAGGTAGGTGGGCATTTCGGCCTTGGGCGTCTTGTAGAAGAAGGAGAGCGCATCGACGTCCAGCCCGTAAAGGACGGTTTTGATCTCGTGGCTGGAAAACGCCATCTCCATCATCTGCCTGTGGTTGAACGGCGTGCCGCCGTTGATGCAGAGCTTGACGAACCGCCCGCCGAGCGCTGCATCCAGCTGGCTGGGTTTGAAGTTCTCCGTCATCGAGGAACCGATGATGATGCTGTCGTAGTCGTAGGTCTTGGCGATGCCGGCGTTGGAATAGCTCTGCGTTCCGCTCTCGATCGGCGGGATGAACGCCGTCGCCTTGTGATAGACCTCGAAGGGATCGACGAGGACGACCAGGGCGACGATCAGCACGAGCGCGCCGGTGAGGAGGGTCAGCGTCAGCCGCCCCCACTGAGATCGCGTCATGGGCACGCTCCTTTCCAATGATGGGCTGGTTACTGCGCAAAGAGCGCCTGCACGCGCTCCGTCAGCGCCCGGTTGTTCTCCATGATCTGCGCCATGTCCGTCACGCGGCACACTCCCTCGGCCATGGCATAGGCCATCGCGTCGTTGACGCAGGCAATGTAGTGGATGAGATCGTAGTACAGATCGTAGTCGGCCGTCCAGTCAAAATACGCCTGAAAGTCGTACAGCTCCACGTTGGGCTCCTCAAGCAGCGCGCTGGCAAGCAGATTCTTCTGCGCGATGCGGGTGTCAAATTCGCCCTGCGTCGCCTGATCCGCCCAGTACAGCAGCGAGTACGGCGGGAAGAAGACGGTGAACGTCGTCTCCCGGTGCGCGCGGATGAAGGGCAGCAGGTTGTGCTCATAGCTCAGGAGGGCCAACTCCGTGCCGCGGGCGGTGTCCTTCTGTGCCGGCATGGGCGCGGAGAGATCGACCAGCTCGCGCAGACCGGCCTCGCCGGGCATGTCCGGCGGCTGCCAGGCGTACATCCGATCGCGGGACATGTCCTCGTCCGGCGTGCCGATGTGGGAGAGCGCCTCGGGGATATAGCGGAAGAGCACGCTCTGATTGAACCAGTACTGCGCGTCGTTGAGCAGGCTGTCGTCGTACAGGTAATCCGGCGTCTCCGCCTTCTGGTTGTTGTAGTAATGGGAGAAGGAGAAGAAGTCCAGCCCGTAGACCACGCGCCTGACCTCGTGCGTCCGGAAGGCGATCTCCATCATCTTGGCGTGATCCAGCGAGAGGCCCGCGTTCATGGAGAGCTTGACAAACCGCCCGCCCAGGGCGTCGTCGTACACGCTGGGCGTGCAGTTCTCGGTCATGGAGGAGCCGATGATGATGCTGTCGTAGGTGTAGGATTTGGCGACGCCCGCGCCGGAGTACATCTGCGTCTCGCTGTCATAGGGCGGGTTGTAGAAGGCGGCGCGGTGGTAGATTTCAAACGGATCGACGATCACGACGAGCGCCACGATGAACGCGAGGGAGCAGATGAGCGTCGCCGCACAGAGGACACACCAGCGCTTTCGGGTCATGCTTGCCGATCCTTTCCGATGAGATGCTGCCGGTTCACGAAATGAACAGACCAAATCAATTTATTATACACGATTCGGCTTTTCTTTGCAACCGAGCGGCGCGGATGGAATGAATGGCAAAGAAAAAAGCCCTGTTCGGGCTTTGGGATGACCGGCAGCACTCCCTCAGTCTGCCTTCGGCAGCCAGCTCCCTCCAGAGGGAGCCCTCAACGCAGCGTATCCATCAGAAGAAACCCATCCTCTGATTAGGCGCCTGGATGCCTCCCTCTTGAGGGAGGGGGACCATCCGAAGGATGGTGGAAGGAGTGCTGCTCAAAAGCGGAGCGGGCACGGCCCGCATTACCCCACCGAATCCTCGACCGGCGCGCGGGGCACATACTCCGGCACGACCATGGGCGCGGTGGGCGCGGGCGTGTGGGTGGGCGTAGGTGTGGGCTGCGGCGTGGGCGAGGGGGACGGCGTGGGCGTGACGGCTGCCGCCGTGGGCGCGTCGGCCGCGCCCAGACCAGCGGGATCGGCGGCGGCGGAAAAGAGCAGGGACTGCGTCTGCTTGCCGGCCGCGCCGTCCACGGTCAGACCGTGGTCGCGCTGGAAGGCCTCCACGGCCTTGATCGTGCCGCCGTAGTAGCCGCCGGTGACGGTGCCGCTGTAATAGCCCAGCTCCCTCAGGCGCATCTGCAGCATGAACACGTCCTCGCCCTCGCGCCCGCGGGAGAGCGTGCGGTAGGTGGTCGGCCAGTTTTCCGGGCTGTATACCGGCGTGGGCGTGGGCGCGGGCAGGTCGCGCTCCCGCAGGGTGTCGGTGTTGAGCTCGCGCCTCAGGGTCATGGTGTACTCGGGATCGTATTCGCCCTCGTAGACGGTGATGATCGTGCCTGCGGCGCAGTTGTCGTAGATCCACTTCGCGTCGGAGACGTACAGGCGCACGCAGCCGTGCGAGGCGGGCGTGCCCAGCGCGTTGTAGGACGTGACAGAGAGCGTGCTTTCATCCGCGGCGGAATAGAGCACGGAGTGGAACGCGTTGGCGCTGTCGATGCGGGTGAGGTACTGCGCGTGGGAATCCCAGGTGGGGAAATAGCCCCAGCGGGCGCGCTTGCTGGGCATGATGGTCGTGCCCAGCGGCGTGGGGTTCTTCTTCGTGCCGGTGGAGCAGATCATCTCGCGCACGAGCACGGTGTACGCCCCGTTTTCATCGTAGGTGTACGCGCGCACGATCTGGTTTGTCACGTCGACCATCAGGGTATACCGGGTCGGCGTGGGCGTGGGCGAGGGGCGCGGCGTCGCGCTGGCGGGCACGGCTTCATCGGA
The DNA here is from genome assembly GCA_051883735.1 of Candidatus Ventricola sp. Lineage (GTDB taxonomy): Bacteria > Bacillota > Clostridia > Christensenellales > Aristaeellaceae > Ventricola. The sequence continues at coordinate 46,581 of JBJEUH010000134.1, read as the reverse complement.
GAAGAGCAGCTCCTGCGTCTGCCGGCCGGCCACGCCGTCGACGCTCAGGCCGTTGTGCTTCTGGAAGTCGCGCACGGCGCTGCGCGTGATCTCGTAATACCCGCCGGAGACCCTGGCGCTGTAAAAGCCCAGCTCCAGCAGGCGGCTTTGCAGCCGCTCCACCAGCGCGCCGCTGTCGCCGTACTCGAGCTTTTTCGTGTAGACAAACGGCTCGGACGCAGCCGCCGGCGCGGGCGTGACGCTCGCGTATGCCGAGGCGGCCGGCGTGGGCGAGGGGGTCTGCGCGGGGCGC
>JBJEUH010000134.1:0-46189 GCA_051883735.1 Candidatus Ventricola sp. | reverse complement strand
GACGCTCGCGTATGCCGAGGCGGCCGGCGTGGGCGAGGGGGTCTGCGCGGGGCGCAGCGTCTCCTCCTGCGGGGCCTGCGAGGCCTGCGGGGCCTGCGATGCGCCGGCGCCGTCCGGCGGCACAAAGCCGATCTCGCCGTCGTCATTCATGATGACCTTGCCGTTCTCGTCCTCAAAGAGGATCACCTCGCCCAGCGCCGGGCACGGCAGCAGGAGAAGGAGCAGAAGAAACAGGGCCAGGCGCTTCATGGGTGTACCTCCTGAGATGCGGAACAGAAATGCGGATTCATGGCTTCATCATAGCACAGGCGGGCGTTTTAGGCAAGGCGAGGGAAGGATTGGAAAAAGCCGGCCCTCGCAAGAGGGCCGGCTGGGAAGATGAAGACGGCGGGTTACAATCACTTGTCCAGGGTATCGACCTCGGTCGGCTGCGGGATGACGATGTCCAGCGTCAGCTCACGGCCGTTGCGGTCGATCTTCACGGAGACGGTGTCGCCCGGGGTCTGCTTCGACTTGATCGCGTTCAGATCGTCGGCGGTGGTCACCTTTTCGCCCGCGAACTCGGTGATGACGTCGCCCTTGGTCAGGCCGGCGCGCTCGGCGGCGCTGAACTCGCTGACCTCACGGATGTACACGCCCACCGGCATGGAGTACTGCTTGCTCATGTCCTCGGTGACCTCGATGATGGTGATGCCCAGCATGATCTGGCTGCCCTTGGTCTGCGCCTTGACGGACTCCGGGTCGTTGATCATGGTCGTGACGAGCTCCTTGATGGCGTTGACCGGGATCGCATAGCCCATGCCCTCGATGGAGACGGAGGAGGACTTGGCGTAGACCAGGCCGATCACGTTGCCATAGGAGTCAAACAGCGCGCCGCCGGAGTTGCCGGGGTTGATGGCCGCGTCGGTCTGGATGGCGTTGATGGTCACGTCGTCGATGGTCAGCTCCTGCTCCTTCGCGGAGATGATGCCCGCGGTGACGGAGCCATGCACGCTGCCCATCGGGTTGCCGATGGCCACGGCCAGCTCGCCGATCTCCAGCTGATCGCTGTCGCCGAAGGTGGCGGCGTTCAGGCCCGTCGCGTCGATCTTGAGCACCGCGACGTCGTGGCTCTCGGAGGAGCCGATCAGCGTGGCCTCATAGGTCGCTTCCTCGGCGCCCTCTTCCTCCGGCATGACGTAGACGGTGATCTTGTCCGCGCCGGAGATGACGTGGTTGTTGGTCAGGATGTAGCCGTCCTCGGAGAGGATGATGCCGGAGCCTGCGCCGGTCTGCTTGTATTCGCGCTGGTTGCCGCGGCCGCTGCCCCGGCCATAGTCATAGCCGTAGCCATAACCCGGGAACATGCTGCCGAACGGATTGTAGTAGCCGGACTGATAGTCGTTGTAGACGACGGTGGTCTCCGTCTCGATGGCGACGACGGAGGTGCGGCACTTCCTGGCGATCTCCGAAACGGAGAGGGAATCGGCGTTGGAAGCGGCCTCGACGATGGAGAAGTGCTTATCCTTGCCTTCGGCCACAGCGAAGGAAGTCACAGAGGCCGTCACAGCGAGTGCCACGGCGGCCGTCAGCGCGAAAAGCCTGCGGAAAGAACGGTTCGTACGCATAAAGATCAAATCTCCTTTCAAGGATGATGTTGTTGGGTTCTTTCGATGGTCCCCATTATACGCAGGGGCTGTGGAGGGATCATGATGGCATTGAGAAAAGATTTTTGAGAAATTGTGGCGGGAGTGTGAAAGTCAGTCGCCCCGCCTCAGCGCGGCGAAGCCGAGCGCCAGCAGGTCAAAGCCGGCGCGCATGAGCGGGGGCTGCCGCACGAGGCGCACGCCGCTGGTCATCAGGCCCACGCCGCAGCCGGACGCGGGATCGGCGAACAGCTCGGCGCACATGCCGTAGGCCACGCCCTGATGGCCGACCGGGGAAAAGCCGGGAAACACGTCCGGCAAAAACGCGGTATTCAGCCCGCGCCCGGCGTGCACGACGCCCGGCGCGCCGTCCTGGCAGCGGCGCATCATCCGAAGCGATTCGGGTGCGAGCACGCCCATGCCGTCCCCGGAGGCGAGCAGGCGGATCAGCCGGGCCATGCCGGCGCTGTCGGTGATCATCCGCCCGGCGGCGATGAGGTAGTCCCGCTCAGGATCAAAGGGCTCCGGCGCGCGGGCGGCGAGCCTCGCCGCGTCGTATTTGCGCCTGGGCGGGAAGGGGCCGCGCACGCTGTAGCCGTCGGAAAGGTCCTGCGCGGGCGCGATGCGCCGGGGATCGTAGCTGGCGCGGATGCCGAGCGGGGCGAACACGCGCTCTTGCAGCACGTCGTCAAACGGCATGCCCGCCGCGCGCTCGATGACCACGCCGGCCGCGCCCGCGCCGAAATTGCTGTATTCAAAGGAGGCCCCGGGCGCGCGGCCAGCCCAGCTGCCGGGCGCGCCAAGCAGCTCGCGCAGCGTGCAGCCGCTCTCCATGCCGCGCGTGCCGTACGGGCCGCTGTCGGTGAGGCCGGCGGTGTGCGTGAGCAGCATGCGCATCGTCACCGGGCTGTCCGGCGCGTGCGGGCTGCGCACGGCATAACCCAGATACGAGGAGACGTCGCGGTCCAGATCGAGCAGGCCGCTCTCCACAAGCGAGAGCGCGGCGAAGCTCATCACCAGCTTGGAGACGGACGCGACGCGGAAGCAGGTGCTTTCCGTCACCGGGACGTCCGGCCGGAGGCGCGCGTGTCCAAAGCAGAACACGTCGTCCGCGCCGCCGGGGGCGCAGAGCACCAGGGAGGCGCCGACCGCGCGGTTTCTGCGCAGGATGGCCAGGGCGCGCCGGTGCACGAGCTGCCGGCTCTCCTCGGTGAGGCCGCCGTCCACGCGGCGGCTCAGCGGCGGCAGCGTCTTTGCGATGGCCTGGGCGCGCCGGCACAGGGCGAGCCGTTCATCTCTCGTCGGATTTTTCATGAAAGACCTCCGGAAAACAGGGGTTTGAGGGTATTGTATAGCGGCGTGCGGAGGTTGTCAATGAAGAATCAAATTTGCGCAGTTTTGTCTTGCATTGCGCCTCCAAAAGGGTTATAATGCTTAACATAAATTTTACATTCCCTGTCGGGAATGAATAACAAAGTACCATCGCTTGTTGGCAGATTTGCAAAAAAGCGGGCCGTGCCCGCTCCCGATTCCGGACAGCCTTGCAAAAGCGGGGCATTCTGTGCCCGCTGTACGGTTTTGGGCGCAATTTCCGATCAGGCAAAAAAGAAAGAAGGAGGTTTTCTGGATGGAAGGAATTCTGGATGTGCTCAGCGGCATGGAGATGTTCGGACGGGGTCTTGGCATCGGCACGCTGCTGCTGCGCATCGGCGCGGCGGTGTTCATCGGCGCGATGATCGGCATCGACCGCGAGATCAAGAACCGGCCCGCGGGCATGCGCACGCACGTGCTGGTGTGCGTGGGCGCGGCGCTGGTGTCGCTCATGGAGCAGCAGTCCGTGGCGGCGGTGCTGGCCATGGGCAGCGGCTCGCCCATCAACGTGAGCGTCGGCCGAATCACCTCGACGGTCGTCTCCGGCGTGGGCTTTTTGGGCGCGGGCACGATCTTCATGTCCGAGCACAAGATCTCCGGCCTGACGACGGCGGCCTCGCTGTGGTGCACGGCGTGCATCGGCCTGGCGGTGGGCTCCGGCTTCATCGCCATGGCGTTCATGGCGGGCGTGATCGTGCTCGTCATCCTGCGGATGATGCAGAAGATCATCCACGTGCATACGCTCAAGAAGCTGGAGGTGCAGTTCGTCCACCGTCAGGAGACGCTCTCGTTCCTCAGCGAATACTTTGCGCAGAAGGGCTGCGGCATCCTGGACGTGGACTTCCACGCGGAGACCCGGCCGGAGGGCAACCTCTACACGAACATGTACACGCTGACGATGCCCAACCGCATCAGCTACGTGGACATCATCGAGACGCTGTCCGAGCATCCGAACATCCGCCGCGTGCGCACGAGGAACCTGTAAGCGCGCCGCGCGTGATCAGGAAGCAGAGGAGGAGCGAAACCACGTCGCTCACGCTCTGGCACAGGATCAGCCCCGTCAGGCCAAGCAGCCGCGGCAGCAGGAGCACCAGCGGGATGAACACGAAGCCCTGGCGGCTGGTGGCGACCAGGCTGGCGCGCGCGGTGAGGCCGAGCGCCTGGGTGAGCATGTTCATCATGATGACCGCGCCCTGCGCGAAGAAGACGGCGCTCTGCGCGCGCAGGGCCGCGCTGGCGACGGCGAGCACGTCCTCCTCCGGGCCGAAGAGGGCCAGCAGCGGCTCTGCAAAGCAGAACGCCCATGCGCCGACGGCGCAAAGCGCGAGGATCACGCAGCGCTGGCAGAAGCGGTACGCCGCGCGGACGCGGTCCATGTCGCCCGCGCCGAAGGCGACGCCGCACACCGGCTGAAAGCCCTGCCCGAAGCCGATGACGGCGGAGGCGACGAGCGACGCGGCGCGCACGCAGAGCCCGATGCCGGCCAGCGCCGCCGCGCCGAAGGCCGCGCTCTCGCGCGTGAGCAGGATGGAGGAGACGCTCATCAGCCCCTGGCGCAGCAGCGTCGGCAGGCCGGAGCGCATGATATCCCGATAGACGGGGACGCGCAGCGCGATTCCCCTGACGCGGGGGCGCACGAGGCGCTTTTCCCGCAGCACGGCGACCGCGAGGATCGCGAGCGTCACGACCTCGCGCACGAGCATCGAGACGCCGCCGCCGTGGACGCCCAGGCGCCAACCGCGCACCAGCAGCACCTCGAGCGCGACGCCCGCGGCTGCGCCGACGGTGAAGGCGAGCATGTTGGGCAGCGTCTTCCCCTGCGCGCGAAGCAGGCTGGAGAGCACGAGGCTGGCGCACAGCAGCGGGCCGCTTGAGAGCACATACCGCGCATAGACCGCGGCTGCGGGCACGACGTCCTCCGGGCTGCCCAGCAGGCGCACGAGCGGCGCGGCGAAGAGCGCGCCCAGCGCGCACAGCAGGACGGAGAGCGACAGGGCGGTGAAAAAGGCCGTCGATGCGGCGGCGAAGGCTGCGGGCTTGTCCCCGCGGCCCAGGCTGCGGCTGACAAAGCTGCCCGCGCCCATGCCCAGCGTGAAGCCGAGCGTCTGGATGAGCGTGAGCAGCGAAAAGCTGACGGAGACCGCGGCGGAGAGCTGCGTGTTTCCCCGGGAGAGGAGCAGCGCGTCCACGAGCGCGCCCAGCGAGGAGGCGAGCATGCCGGCCATGCTGGGCACGGCGATGCGCACAATCAGCGGCGCGACAGGGCCGGCGAGCAGATCGCCGGCAATTTGTGTTTTCATGGCCCCTCCCGTCCCCCGAAAGAAATTTGATTTGACAGCGGCGCGGGAATGGCGTATCATAACGGCATTCAGGACGCACACACAGTGTGCGCCAAAGGACGGCGGACTATCCATGAGGACTGTGACTGAGGGAGGAAATCATGCTCATTGGAGCGCTTGAGGCCGGCGGCACGAACATGACCGCATCGATCGGCAACCCGGAGCGCGGCGTGATGCAGCGCGCCAGCTTTCCGACGGCTGCGCCGGAGACGACGATGGCGCAGGTCGTGGACTTCATCAGGGCGTTTGATGTACAGGCGCTGGGCATCGGCTCGTTCGGGCCGCTGGACCTGAACCCGGCTTCGCCGACGTACGGCTGCATCACCGGCACGCCCAAGAAGGAGTGGCGGGACTATCCGCTGCTGCCGGTGCTCAAGGCGGCGCTCCATGTGCCCATGGCGATCGATACGGCGACCAACGTCTCCGCGCTGGCGGAGAACCGCCTGGGCGCGGGCCAGGGCACCCGGAACATGCTCTATCTCACGGTGGGCTCGGGCATCGGCGGCGGCATCCTGATCGACGGAAAGCCGGTGCACGGCCTGGTGCACCCGGAGCTGGGGCACATGCTGATCGCCCCGGCGGAGGGCGACCCGATGGAGAGCGGCGTGTGCCCGTTCCACCGGCACTGCCTGGAGGGGCTGGCCAGCGGCCCGGCGATGGAAAAGCGCTGGGGGCTGCCGGCGAAGCTGATGACGGACGATCATCCGGCCTGGGCGCTGGAGGCGAAGTACCTGGCGCAGATGTGCGCCAACATGATCGTCACGGTCTCCCCGGAGATCATCGTGCTGGGCGGCGAGGTGATGCAGACGCACCCCGCGCTGTATCCGATGATCCGGGAGGAGACGCTCCGGCTGCTGGGCGGCTACGTCGGCTCGCAGAAGATCACACCGCAGGGCATGGCGGCGTACATCGTGCCGCCGAAGCTGGGCATGAACGCGGGCGTGACGGGCGCGCTGCTGCTGGGCGCGCAGGCGCTGGAGGCGGAGCAGAAGAGCAACGGCTGAGCGCGCGAAGCGAAGAAGGGGTCTGGGGATGAAATCCCCGGGCGGGTTTTAGGGCGGCAGCCCTAACGTAATCCATGGAACAGAAAGAAAACCGTTTCAGAGCAGGATGCGCAGCATCCTACGATTGAAACGGAGATGATCTGAACAGATACGAAGATCCTCCCCGGAATGCGTTCCCGGGAAGGATCTTCTTCTATATATTCACCTTTTCACATACCATATGGCCAGGGAGAACAGCGCGAGCACCAGCAGCGCCAGAATCGGCGCGGCGCGGTCAAAGGCGTTGCGCGCGTCGTGGATGGCGTTTTCCACGTCCACGCTGCGCACGGCGAAGCGCTCGTAGATGCGGTCGCTCAGGGCGAGGGCCTCGTCCTCCGTCATCTCCATGGAGGACAGCGCGTCCTGCCAGCCGGGGATGCCGGGATCGGCGCAGAGCCTGGCCGCCTTCTGCGGGCGTACGCCGAGAAGCTCCGCCACCTCGCTCTGGGAAAAGCCGAATTGCGTCAGCGCCAGCGCAGCCTGCCTGCGGAAGGGCAGGCGCAGAAGGGAGACGAGCGCGTCGGTGACGGGGAAGGGCAGGGCCATCTGCTCCAGCTTTTTGCGGCTGGGGCGCCGGTGCATCTTCTTTAAATAGTAGTCGTCGCACAGGCGGACGGCGCTGCCAAAGAGGAGGATTCGCGCGGCTTCCTCGCCGATCTCGTGATCCTTCGCGCCGCCCAGACGCAGGAAGGTCTGGAAGGCGACGTCCTGCGCGTCGGCGCGATTCTGGATGAGCAGGGTGCACAAGGCGCCGACGGGGGCGCTCCATTTCCCGAAATAGAGGTCAAAATGGGTGCAAATCTTCGACATTCGGTACTTATCCTCCAAGTCTATGCATGAATTGCGGGCAAACATTCGAACTTTGGAACAAAAAAGAATTATCTGAAAAACAGACTTGCAAAGCATTCGCCGCTATGTTATAATGCATTATAGCACGACGAAACAGGGAAGGCAAGCGGACCCCGCTGACCCGGTATTCGTCAATTTGTATTTCTTTATACAAGGAGGAAGCCCCATGAAAAACCGTCTTCTTGCATGGCTGCTTTGCCTGGCGATGCTTCTGACCATCGGCGCCGTTGCCGTGGCCGAGACCAACCCGAACGCGGGCCTGGGCTACTACCCGGGTACTGCTGAGAAGGGCTCTATCGCTGTGGAGTGCTCCACGATGAGCGTCATGAACCCGATCAAGATGACCTACAATACCGAGCTGGGCATCGCCCGCCACACCCAGGACTGCCTGGTCAAGCTCAGCTCCGTGGACAACCAGATCGTTCCGGCCGCGGCCGAGAGCTGGGAGTCCTCTGAGGATGGCCTCACCTGGACCTTCAAGCTCCGTGAGGGCATGAAGTGGGTCAACTCCAAGGGCGAGGTCGTCGGCGACGTGACCGCGAACGACTTCGTGTTCGGCTGGCGCGAGCTGCTCAACCCGGCCAACGCCTGCGAGTACTATGCCTTCGCCGCGGTCTTCAAGAACGCGCAGGCCTATTACGACTACGCCTCCGGCGTGCCGGGCGCTCCGGAAGTGGCCATTGAGGACGTCGGCTTCAAGGCCGTTGACGACTACACCCTCGTGTGCGAGCTGGAGAACGTGCTGCCGTACTTCCTGCAGTACGTCAAGTTCGAGGTCATGAGCCCGATCTATGAGCCGTTCTACACCGAGATCGGCGCCGACAACTACGGCACCTCCCCGGACACCATGCTCTACTGCGGCCCGTTCTACATGACCGATTGGGTCCTGGAGAACAAGATCACCACCGTCAAGAACCCCTACTGGTGGGATGCGGCGAACGTCGAGCTTGAGAAGATCGACTGGATCAAGTACACCGATACCAACGCGAAGATGAACGCCTTCCAGGGCGGCGAGGTTGACCTGATCGACGTGACCGGCGACCAGCGCCAGATGTTCACCGCCGAGGGCTTCAAGGTCTCCAACTACGTTGGCGGCTACAGCTTCTACCTCTACTGCACGCAGGACGATCCGGCCCGCGACATCTCCAACAAGAACCTGCGCAAGGCCATCAGCTACGCGCTGGACCGCGAGCAGCTGATCAACACCGTCTTCAAGAACGATTCCGAGCCGTCCCCGACCTTCTCCCTGGGCATCTCCGGCGTGAACACCGAGACCTTTGCTGAGGCGGTTATCGCGGGCAATGGCGGCGAGCGCCTCTACCCGGTCAACGCCGACGTCGAGAAGGCGCAGGAGTACCTGGCCCTGGCCCTCGAGGAGCTGGGCAAGACCGCTGACCAGATCGACATCACCTTCATGGTTTCCGAAGGCACCCAGAACGAGCTGTACAACCAGGTCATGCAGGAGCAGCTGCGCAAGAACCTGGGCATCGAGGCCAAGATCGAGGTCCTGACCATCACCGAGGCCCGTGCCCGCCGCAACGCGCACAACTATGACCTCTTCGCCGGCGGCTGGGGCCCGGACTACAACGACCCGATGACCGACCTCGACCTGTGGACCACCACCAACGGCAACAACCACACCGGCTACTCCAGCAAGAAGTACGATGCGCTGATCGAGCTGGCCAGGGTGGAGACCGACATGGTCGAGCGCGAGCAGATCTTCGTCAAGTGCGAGAAGCTGCTGGCGGAGGATATGCCGATCATCCCGACCTACTGGCGTCATGAGGACTATGTGGTCTCCGAGAAGATGGTGGAGGGCTATGCCCGTCTGCCGTTCCAGAGCTACAACCTCATCTACACCAAGCTGGCCAAGTAATCCTGAGTCCGATCGTTTCCGACGGTAAAAGCGCGGCATGGGGATTTCCCCATGCCGCATTTTCTTAAGTGGCAGATCACTGTGCCAACCGCGTGAAGCACGCACAGACGCATGATATTGCAAAGCGTTTCGGAAAAGGAGCGGGCAAAGCCTGCTGACTGGACGGATTTTTGCAGGAATATCCATTGACATCCGTCAAAAAATCCGTAATAATGTATGAATAGAATCTTATGCAAACAGAAGGAGGAAATGCATTGGCTCGCTATATCATCAAGCGTCTGGTTTACGCGATCCTGACGCTGTTCGTGCTCATCACGCTGGTGTTCTTCATGATGCGCATGCTGCCCGGCGATCCGTTCCTCGGTGAGAAGGCCATCTCTCCGACGGCGCTGGCCAACATGAACGCCAAGTATGGCCTGGACAAACCCGTCTTTATTCAGTATCTCATGTACATGGGCAACTGCCTGACGGGCGACCTGGGCATGTCCATCACCTACAACCGCCCCGTCATGGAAATCGTCTCGGAGTCCTTCCTGGTCTCCGCTGATCTGGGCACGCGCGCGCTGATCTTCGCGGTCATCGCGGGCATCCTGCTGGGCGCCATCGCCGCCATCAAGCGCGGCACGGCGTGGGACTCCCTGTCCATGTTCATCGCCATGATCGGCGTCTCCGTGCCCAGCTTCATCCTGGGCGCCGTGCTGCAGTACTTCCTGGGCCTGCAGCTGCGCAAGGTGTTCGGCGTGAGCGTCTTCCCGATTCAGGGCTGGGGCACCTTCAAGCACACGCTGCTGCCGGCGTTCGCGCTGGGCCTGGGCTCCCTGGCGACGGTCTCCCGTCTGATGCGCACCAGCATGCTGGACGTGCTCAGCTCCGACTACATCAAGACCGCCCGCTCCAAGGGCCTCTCCCAGAACCAGATCCTCTGGCGCCATGCGCTGCGCAATGCGGTCATGCCGGTCGTCACGATCATGGGCCCGACGGTCGCGTCCGTGCTGACGGGCACGTTCGTCATCGAGAGCATCTTCAACATCCCGGGCCTGGGCAAGTACTTCGTCACCAGCATCAAGGACCTTGACTACACGATGATCGGCGGCACCGTCGTCTTCTACGGCGCGCTGCTGATCGTGTGCACGCTGGTGGTCGACCTGCTCTACGGCCTCATCGACCCGCGCGTCAAGCTGGAGGATTAAGGTATGGAACACATTGACAAGTCCCGCTTCGCCCATGTGGGCGAAAGCGCTCACGATCGTGAGGCCATTGCCCGTCCCAGCCTGACGTTCACGCAGGACGCCATGCGCCGCCTGTCCAAAAACAAGGTTGCGCTCGTTTGCGTCGTGCTGATCGTGCTCCTGTCGCTGATGTCCGCGTTCGCGCCGATGTTCTCTCCGTTTGATTACCGCGAGCAGCACTACGGCCACACCAACGCGCCCATGTTCTTCGTCTGCGACGACGAGAGCTGCGAGGGCTACGGCCACATGCACCTCTTCGGCACCGATACGCTGGGCCGCGACCTGTACACCCGCATCTGGATGGGCGGCCGCGTCTCCCTGATCATCGCGGTCACCACCGCCATCGTCGACCTGATCGTCGGCTGCATCTACGGCGGCATCTCCGGCTACTTCGGCGGCACGTTGGACATCATCATGATGCGCCTGCTGGAGATCATCAACGGCATCCCGTACCTCATCATCGTCATCCTGCTGATGATGGTGCTGGAGCCGGGCATGATGACCATCATCATCGCCTATTCCACCGTCGGATGGATACCCATGGCGCGCCTGGTGCGCGGCCAGGTGGTCGCGCTCAAGCAGCAGGAGTACATCGCGGCGGCGGAGGCCATGGGCGCAAGCCCGGCGCGCATCATCGCCAAGCACCTGCTGCCCAACACGCTGTCCGTCGTCATCGTCCGCGTGACGCTGGCCATCCCGAACGCCATCTTCTCGGAGGCGTACCTGAGCTACATCGGCCTGGGCATCCCGCTGCCCAAGTGCTCCTGGGGCTCCCTGGCCCAGCTGGGCATCCAGAACTTCCGCATGTATCCCTGGCAGCTGCTGATCCCGGCGGTCTGCATCAGCCTGACGATGCTGGCGTTCAACATGTTCGGCGACGGTCTGCGCGACGCCTTCGACCCGAAGCTGAGGAGGTAATTCGACATGGCAGAAAGAGTGCTTACCATCGAAAACCTGCGCGTGTCGTTTGACACCTACGCAGGAGAGGTGCAGGCTGTCCGCGGCGTGACGCTGCACGTGGACGAGGGCGAGGTGCTCGCCGTCGTCGGCGAGTCCGGCTGCGGCAAGTCCGTCACCGCACAGACCATCATGAAGCTCAACCCGATGCCGCCCGCCAGGATCGTTGACGGTTCGATCGATCTGGCCGGCCACGACATCGTGAAGGCGAGCGACAAGGAAATGCAGAAGATCCGCGGCAACGAGGTCGCCATGATCTTCCAGGACCCGATGACCTGCATGAACCCGACCACCCAGGTCGGCAAGCAGATCGTCGAATCCATCAAGCTGCACAAGCACCTGAGCAATGCCGAGGCCAAGGCGGAGGCCATCCGCTGCCTGGAGCAGGTGCGCATCCCGAACCCGGAGGAGCGCGCCAAGCAGTACCCGCACGAGTTCTCCGGCGGCATGCGCCAGCGCGCGATGATCGCCATGGCGCTCTCCTGCAACCCGAAGCTGCTCATCGCCGACGAGCCGACCACCGCGCTGGACGTGACCATCCAGGCGCAGATCATGGAGCTGCTCGCCGAGCTCAAGGACAAGATCAACACCGCGATCATCCTGATCACGCATGACCTGGGCGTCGTCGCCGGCATCGCCGACCGCGTGGCCGTCATGTATGCGGGCAAGGTCGTGGAGACCGGCACCACCGACGAGATCTTCTACGAGCACAAGCATCCGTACACCGAGGCGCTGCTGCGCTCCCTGCCCTCCACCGATCAGGGCAAGCGCGAGCCGCTCATGTCCATCCCGGGCACCCCGCCGGATCTGCTGGCCCCGCCGAAGGGCTGCGGCTTCGCGGCGCGCTGCCGCCACTGCATGCAGATCTGCAAGGAGGAGCAGCCGCCCGAGTTCGAGCTGAGCGCCGGCCACAAGGCCAGCTGCTGGCTGCTGCATCCCGACTGCCCGAGCGCTGAAGAAAGGGGGGCGAAGTGATGACCAATGAAGTTCTCGTTCAGGCACAGGATCTGTGCAAGTACTTCAAGATCGGCGGCGGCCGCATGCTGCACGCCGTGGAGGACGTGAACCTCGAAATCCATCGCGGCGAGACCCTCGGCCTGGTCGGCGAGTCCGGCTGCGGCAAGTCCACGCTGGGCCGCACGCTGATGGGCATCTACAAGCCGACGAAGGGCAAGCTGCTCTATGCCGGCAGGGAGGTCGATCTGACCAAGAAGAAGGAGCGCTTCGCGTTTGCCAAGAAGGCCCAGATCATCTTCCAGGACCCGTACGCCTCCCTCGACCCGCGCATGACCGTCGGCTCCATCATCGCCGAGGGCATGGAGATCCACGGCATGTACGATGAGAAGCGCCGCCGCGAGCGCGTGGCCGAGCTGCTGGACATCGTCGGCCTCAACCGTGAGCACGCCAACCGCTTCCCGCACGAGTTTTCCGGCGGCCAGCGTCAGCGCATCGGCATCGCCCGCGCGCTGGCGATCGAGCCGGAGTTCATCGTCTGCGACGAGCCGATCTCCGCGCTGGACGTGTCCATTCAGGCGCAGGTCATGAACCTGCTGCACGAGCTGCAGGAGAAGATGGGCCTGACCTACCTGTTCATCGCGCACGACCTGAACATCGTCAAGTACATCTCCGACCGCATCGCGGTCATGTACCTGGGCAGCGTCGTGGAGCTGGCCACGAGCGACGAGCTCTACGCCAACACGCTGCACCCGTACTCGAAGGCCCTGCTCTCCGCCGTGCCGATCCCCGATCCGCACAAGGAGGCGCAGAAGCAGCGCCAGATCATCGACGGCGACGTGCCCAGCCCGATCAACAAGCCGAAGGGCTGCGCCTTCTCCAGCCGCTGCCCGCTGGCCTGCGACAAGTGCCGCGAGGCCGCGCCGCAGCTGCGCGAGGCCGCGCCGGGTCACTTCGTGGCCTGCCACCTGGTGTAAATCCAGCGGCCGAATGAAATCGGCATCATACAGAAGGGCCCCCTTTCCGCCGGAAGGGGGGTCTTTTCTGTATAATTATGAGACGTACGGCGGGCGCCGAATGACTTGGTTTTGGAAAGCAGCTCGGGCAAGGACCACAAAAGTCAATCAAAAACATTGCACTTTCTGGATTTTGGAATGAAAAGAATTCATACGCATGTTAAAAAATGCACAGCAAAATCCTGCAAATTGCAGTTTTCCTCTTGCGCGCTAAAGCGGTAAATGCTATAATAGCCAATGTATTCGTATTCGCTGGGTATGGCGGATGCGGCTGAACTCGCCTTTTCACATTCCACGTCCCGCGGAATGCTGCAATAGGAATAACGTAATTGGAGGGAATCCCATGAAAAAGCTGCTTTGTCTGGCGCTGGCCCTCGTGCTCTGCCTGGCTCTGGCCTGCGGCGCTGTCGCCGAGGAGAACTGGAAGATCGCTGTCCTGACCGGCACCACCTCCCAGGGTGAGGAAGAGGTTCGCGCGGCTGAGCGTGCCATCGCCACCTACGGCGAGGACCACATCATCCACGACACCTATCCGGACAACTTCGCTTCCGAGACCGAGACCACCATTTCCAAGCTGGTGTCCTTCGCCTCTGATCCGGACGTCAAGGCCATCGTGATGTGCCAGGCCGTTCCGGGCGCGAAGGCCGGTTTTGACAAGATCCGCGAAATGCGCGACGACATCCTGCTGATCGCCGGCGTGCCGCAGGAGGATCCGGACGTCATCACCGCCGCCGCGGACATCGTGCTCTACTCTGACGAGCCGCGTCAGGGCGACACCATCATCGAGACCTGCGCCAACTGGGGCGTCGAGGTGTTCGTGCACTACTCCTTCCCGCGCCACCTGGCGATGGAGACCATCGCTGCCCGCAAGGCCCTCTTCGAGGCCAACTGCGAGGCGCTGGGCATCCAGTATGTTGAAGCCACCGCTCCGGACCCGACCGGCGACGCCGGCGTCTCTGGCGCGCAGCAGTTCATCCTCGAGGATGTGCCGCTGAAGATGGAAGAGTTCGCGGGCAAGAAGGTCGCCTTCTTCTCCACCAACTGCGCGATGCAGGAGCCGCTGCAGACCGCGATCCTGACCCAGCCGAACGCCTACTATCCGCAGCCGTGCTGCCCGTCCCCGTATCATGCCTTCCCGGCCGCGCTGGGCCTCGAGTCCCTGCAGGTTGGCGGCGATGACACCGACGCCCTCAAGCAGATCGCTGCGAAGCTGCAGGAGTATGACGCTGTGGGCCGTTACTCCACCTGGCCGACCCCGGTCAACATGGCTATCATCGACGTGGGCACCGCGTATGCGAAGGCCTACATCGACGGCGAAGTGGGCAAGAACGACGCCGCGAAGATCGCTGAGCTGTTCGAGGCTGCCGCTCCGGGCGCCCTGCTGGCGAACTACACCGACGCCAACGGCACCACCTACGACAACTACTACACCATCCTGCTGGGCGCCGTTGATTTCAACGACTATCTCGAGTAATCGATCCGCGCTTCGAATGGCGTAAAACAAGCCGACCCGCCTCTTCTGGTGAGGCGGGTCGCTTTTCAATTTGATCAAGGAGGAATACACTTGGCCGCGGAGTACATTCTGGAGATGAAAAACATCACCAAGCGCTACGGCGAAAACAAGGTGCTGTCCGACGTCTCCCTCAAAATCCGGCCCGGCGAGATTCATGCGCTGCTGGGCGAAAACGGCGCTGGCAAGAGCACGCTGATGAACGTGCTCTTCGGCATGCCCGTCATTCACGCGACCGGCGGCTTTGAAGGCGAAGTGCTGATTGACGGACAGCCGACGACGATCGCCTCGCCGCACGACGCGATGCTCAAGGGCATCGGCATGGTTCACCAGGAGTTCATGCTGCTGCCGGGCTTCACCATCACCGAAAACATCAAGCTCAACCGCGAAATCACCCATCCGAGCCTGCTTTCCCGCGTCTTTGGCAAGAATCTGGAAACGCTGGATATGGCCGCGATGTCCCAGGACGCCCGCCGGGCGCTGGACAGCGTGGGCATGTCCATTGACGAATATACGCTGGTGAAGGGCCTGCCGGTCGGCTACATGCAGTTTGTGGAGATCGCCCGCGAGATCGACAAGACGGGCGTGAAGCTGCTGGTGTTCGACGAGCCGACGGCGGTTTTGACCGAGTCCGAGGCGGCGCAGCTGCTGCGCGTGATGAAGAGCATCGCGCAGAAGGGCATCGCCATCATCTTCATCACCCACCGCCTGGACGAGGTGATCGAGGCGGCGGACGGCGTGACCATCCTGCGCGACGGCAAGTTCGTCTGCGACACGCGCACGGCGGACACCACCGTGACCCAGCTGGCGGAGCTGATGATCGGACGCAAGGGCGAGTCCGCTTTCGTCACCGCCGAGCCGCGCGAGTTCCCGGAGGATACGCCCGTCGCACTGAAGATCCGCCATCTGGCGGTGGATATGCCGGGCGAGCAGGTCAAGGACGTGTCGCTCGACATCCACGAGGGCGAAATCTTCGGCATCGGCGGCCTGGCCGGCCAGGGCAAGGTCGGCATCCCGAACGGCATCATGGGCGTATACGACGCGGAGGGCGACGTGGAGCTCTTCGGCGAGCCGGTCAGGCTCAACGACGCGCACGCCGCGCTGAGCAGCGGCATGGCGATGGTCTCCGAGGACCGCCGCGGCGTGGGCCTGCTGCTGGACGAGAGCATCGAGGACAACATCGTCTTCAACGCCATGCAGGTCAGCGGCGAATTCACCAAATCCCTGCTGGGCGCCAAGCTCAAGGACGGCAAAAAGATCCGCGAGCACGCGAACGAGATGATCCGCGAGCTGGATATCCGCTGCTTCGGCGCGGTGCAGCACACCGGCACGCTCTCCGGCGGCAACCAGCAGAAGGTCTGCATTGCGCGCGCGCTGACGATGAACCCGAAGCTGATCTTCGTCTCCGAGCCGACCCGCGGCATCGACATCGGCGCCAAGAAGCTGGTGCTGGAGACGCTGGTCAAACTCAACCGCGAAAAGGGCATGACCGTCGTGATGGTCTCCTCCGAGCTGATGGAGCTGCGTTCCATTTGCGACCGCATCGCCATCGTCGCCGAGGGCGAGGTCGTCGATATCCTGCCGGTGAACAGCTCCGACGCGGACTTCGGTCTGGCGATGTCGGGCATCAAGCCGGGCAGTACGTCCGGAAAGGAGGCGTAAAGCATGCAGAAAGTGAATGTGAGCAGAAAGCAGCTGATCGCCTGCGTGCTGATCGTTGCGCTTGCGCTCGTGCTGGGCATCGTGGGCGTGTACGGCCTGAGCTGCCGGGGCGCCGATTCCGGCGTGAAGCTGCTGCAGGACATGCGCCTGCAGGCCATGCTCAATACGGCGGGCACCGGCGCGGTGGACGCATATGTGGCCGCTGAGAAGCAGGCCGCGACGAAGGCGACCCGCGAGGCCGGCGGCGGCATGAAGGAAGTGCGCGAGGCCACCGCGAAGGCGGAGACCGAGGCGCGCGCCAGGGCTGAGGAGCTCGGCATCGGCGAGGTCGATCTGTCCGAGGTGGACACGACGGCGCTGGGCAACGCGCTGAACGCCATGGTGGCGGCGCAGGAGGCGTACTTTGCCGAGGAAGCCCGAGCGCAGGAGGCGTACATCGAGCTGAACAAGGACGCGATCACGGTTCAGGACGATGCGGCCGAGGCGGCGGAGGAAGCCTCCGGCGACGTGGAGATGGAGGAAGCCATCGACATGTCCGGCTTCGTGGCGACGGAGGAAATGAACCGCCTGTCCGCCGAGGTGGACAGCGCGTATCTGGCGCTGTGCGAGGAGATCAAGGTGATCTTCCCGGCGCTGACGGACGACATTCTCCAGTCCCTCAAGGCGACCATCACCGGCGTGATGGCGGCTTCGGGCGATACCTTTGAAACCCGCTATGACCGCGCCGTGGCCTCCAGCGGCATGAATCCGGGCGCGTTCGGCCTGGTGCTGCGCCAGGCGCGCACCTTCGCGCTGACGGCCGTGGGCCTGCTGATCCTGGCGCTGGTGGTGTTCTTCTACGCGCCGCTGGTCAAGAAGATGGGCGTGCCGCGCCTGATCATCGGCATGTTCTTCCTGCTGCTGTGCCTGCTGGCGCTGATCCTGAATCTGTCCCTGACCAGCCAGCTGGGCAACACGCTGGTGCGTCTGGGCATGAACGGCGTGCTGGTGCTGTCCATGCTGCCGGGCATCCAGTGCGGCATCAGCCTGAACCTGGGCATGCCCATCGGCATCATCGGCGGCCTGATCGGCGGCCTGCTGTGCATCGAGCTGGGCATGAGCGGCATCGGCGGCTTCCTGTTCGCCTGCGTGGTCGGCCTGGCCATCTCCGCGGTGACCGGCTATTTCTACGGCCAGCTGCTCAACCGCCTCAAGGGCGACGAGATGAGCGTCACGACCTACGTCGGCTTCTCCATCGTCTCCCTCATGTGCATCGGCTGGCTGGTGCTGCCCTTCAAGAGCCCGATCATGAAGTGGCCGCTGGGCAACGGCCTGCGCACCACGATCGGCCTGCAGAGCACCTACAAGCACGTGCTCAACAACTTCCTGTCCTTTGAGCTCTTCGGCGTGACCATCCCGACCGGCCTGCTGCTGTTCTTCGCGCTGTGCTGCTTCCTCGTGTGGCTGTTCATGCGCAGCAAGACCGGCATCGCCATGTCCGCGGCGGGCGCGAATCCGCGCTTTGCGGCTGCGACGGGTATCGACGTGGACAGGATGCGCATCATCGGCACCATGCTCTCCACGATGCTGGCTGCCGTGGGCATCATCGTCTACGGCCAGAGCTACGGCTTCATGCAGCTGTATCAGGCGCCGCGTCAGATGGGCTTCCTGGCCGCCTCCGCGATCCTGCTGGGCGGCGCGAGCACGTCCCGCGCGAAGATCAGCAACGTCATCATCGGTACGTTCCTGTTCCAGGGCGTGCTGACGCTGGGCATGCCGGTCGCCAACGCGCTGATTCCGGGTTCCACGATCTCCGAGACGCTGCGAATCCTGATCTCCAACGGCATCATTCTCTATGCGCTCACCAAGTCCGGAGGTGACACTCGTGGTTAAGAAGAATTGGCGCGAGTTTGCGCGCAACAACGTCGTCACGATCATGTTCATCGTGGTCTGTGCGATCTGTATGGTGTTCTCCGGCTATACGCCCAGCTACGTCATGTACGAGCTGTTCGGACGCCTCTCCCGCAACGCCTTTATCGTCCTGGCGCTGATCATCCCGATCGTCGCCGGCATGGGCATCAACTTCGCCATCACCATCGGCGCGATGGCGGCGCAGATCGCCTGCATTCTGGTGCTCGAGTGGGGCCTGCAGGGCTTCGGCAGCTTCCTGGCGGCCGCGGCGCTGACCGTCCCGATGGCGGCGCTCTTCGGCTTTGGCATCGGCAAGATCCTCAACAAGATGAAGGGCCAGGAGATGATCGGCGGCATGATCCTGGGCTACTTCGCCAACGGTCTGTATCAGCTGCTGTGCCTGTTCATCTTCGACAACATCATCCCCATCAACAACCCGAACCTGACCATCAAGGGCTCCTCCGGCATCGCGAACACGATCGACCTGTCCAAGACGGGCGGCATGGGCGGCACGCTGGAGAAGCTCTGGCAGCTGCCGGTGCACCAGGCTGTGCTGGTCTTCGCGCTGGTGATTGCGGCGGGTCTGCTGATCGGCTATGTGCGCAGCGCCCGCAAGGACAGCAAAAAGCTGGGCATCCAGCTCGGCGCGCTGGTGATCGTCTGCGTGCTCATGCAGCTGCCGGTGATGAAGGGCCTGTTCTCCATGGTCAAGGTGCCGATGGCGACCTTTGGCATCGTCGCGCTGCTGTGCCTGTTCAACGTCGTGCTGATGCGCACGCGCCTGGGCCAGCAGTTCCGCGCGGTCGGTCAGAACCGCACCGTCGCCAATGCGGCGGGCATCAACGTGGACAAGGTCCGCATCATCGCCATCACCATTTCCACCGTCCTGGCCGGCTGGGGCCAGCTCATCTTCGTGCAGAACCTGGGCGCGTTCCAGACCTACGGCGCGGCGGATCAGGTCGGCCTGTATGCCGGCGCGGCCATTCTGGTCGGCGGCGCGTCCGTCGTGCGCGCGACGAACACGCAGGCCCTGCTGGGCACCGTGCTCTTCCACCTGATGTTCATCCTCGCTCCGGCGGCCGGCAAGAACCTGTTCGGCGACGCGGCCATCGGCGAGTACTTCCGCGTGTTCATGTGCTACGGCGTTATCGCGCTGGCGCTGGTGATGCATGCGTGGAGCAGCGTTGCGCCCAAGAAGAAGCACCACAAGGCGACCGACAAGGCGTAACCGGCTGCATGCCCGGCAAAGGGATGCACACAACAGAATCAAGATTCCTTCCAATTTGGGCCGCGGGGTATGGGAGCCTCGCGGCCCGCTTTTTATGCAAGAGGACACTCCCTCAGTCTGTCTTCGGCAGACAGCTCCCTCAAGAGGGAGCCCTAAAGGCGCAGACAAGCCTTCCTCCTGAGGGAGGGGAACCATCCGGAGGATGGTGGAAGGAGTGCGCAAGAAAAAAGCCGCTTTGCAGCGGCTTTATGCGTCCGGCGAATCCTCGCCCAGGTACGTCTCGCCCCATTTGGCGAGCTCGGTGAACACGGGCAGCAGGGCACGGCCCTTCTCGGTCAGGCTGTATTCGACGTGCGGGGGAATCTCGTTGAACTGCTCCCGATGCACGATGCCCAGCGCCTCCAGGTCGCGCAGCGTGGCGGTGAGCATGGTGTTGGTGATCTGCGGGACGGCCTTTTTCAGCTCGCCGAAGCGGCAGACGGGCTGCCTGCACAACGCATAGATGACGTGTGTGCGCCATTTGCCGCTGAGCATGCTCAGCGTGCGGCGCATCGGGCAGGTTTCCTGAACGGTCTCCGCCGACATGATGCGGCGGAGATATTCTTCAGCGGTCAGATCCTTTTTCATGGCGCCTCCGGTATCATTGACCATACCAGGTACAGTGATTCTGCGTACTTGTGCATGGGTTCTGTACATAGTATAGTATCCATACCAATATCCGTCAAGGAGGAAGCACGATGAAAACGGCGATTGTCTATTATTCCAGACATCATGAGAATACGCTCAAGCTGCTCAGAGCGATCAAGGAGGCTGACCCGGACGTGACGCTGATCGATGCGCTGGAGGGCGGCGATCTGAGCGGATACGACGCGGTCGGCTTTGCATCCGGCATCTACTATTCCAAGTTTCACAAGAGCGTCATCCGGATGGCACAGGAGCAGCTGCCCGAGGGCAAAAAGACCTTCTTCCTGTACACCTATGGCGCGAAGAAGGACGGGTATACCATGAGCATCCGGGCGGCAGCGATCACCCGGAAAGCCGATATCCTGGGCGAGTACGGCTGCTATGGCTTCAACACGTTCGGGCCGTTCAAGCTGATCGGCGGCATCGCCAAGGAAAGGCCCAATGAACAGGACATCCGCGGCGCGGTGGCCTTCTACAAAGGGCTGTTCCGGGGCGGGGATTGACCAATTTGAAGAATTTATCTCACCCTGTGGAATAATTCCGCAGGGTATTGTATAATGGACGAACACAACACAAGGAGGTATCCTGCGTGAAAAAGAGAGGGAAGAGACTCAGATGGGTCGTGCTTCTGCTGATTGTCGCGCTTGCTGCGGTGGGGCTGATGAACCTGAATCGAAAGACGAAGTCCGCAGCATATACCGAGGTTGCAGCGACCGAGGGCGATCTGACGACGTATTACAACTTTGACGGCCTGGTGCGCGCCCCGAGCATGCAGACGCTCTGCGCGGCCGAGGCCGGCACCGTGCGCACGGTGTATGTGCAGCAGAACCAGCAGGTGCGCAAGGGCGACCGGATCTACCGCCTGGACGGCGGCGAGACCGTGAAGGCGGATCTCTCCGGCGAGGTGACCGGCCTGTTTGTGAAGGAGGGCGACGTGGTCACGGCGGGCATGACGGTGGCGGAGATCATCGACATGGACCGCCTGGAGGTCGAGCTGGACGTGGACGAGTACGACGTGAAGGCGGTGACGCCGGGCACGCCGGTCTCCGTCACGATCCTGGCGACGGACGAGCGCATGGACGGCTGCGTGTCCGCGCTCAACAAGAACGGCACGGCCTCCGGCGATCTGAGCTACTACACGGTGACGGTGCCGGTGAGCGGTCTTTCGGGCGCGTATCCGGGCATGCAGGTGAGCGCGAAGGTGCTGCGCGAGCACACCGAGGGCGCGGTGCTGCTGCGGCTGGATGCGGTGCAGTTTGACGAGTACAACAAGCCGTTCGTCTACATGGCCTCCGGCGAGGACGAGCCGGCCCGTGTGCCCGTGACGGTGGGCATGAGCGACGGCGTCACCTGCGAGATCACCAGCGGGCTTTCCGCGGGCGACACGGTGCTCAAACCCAGCGGCATGAGCATGAAGGAGTTCATGGAGCTGGCCCGTCAGAACAGCCCGATGTCAGCCAGCCGGAGGAGTCAATGAGCAACGATTTTTTCTCGATGCGGGGGATCGTGAAGCAGTACCAGATGGGCGACGAGCTGCAGACGATCCTCAAGGGCATCGATCTTGACATCGACGAGGGCGAGTTTCTCTCGGTGCTCGGCCCGTCTGGCAGCGGCAAGTCCACGCTGATGAACATCATCGGTTGCCTGGATACGCCGACCTCCGGCACCTACATCCTGCACGGGCGGACGATCCGGGATCTGGACCAGAAGGAGCTGGCGCGCATCCGCAGCCGCGAGATCGGCTTTATCTTCCAGCAGTTTCAGCTGCTGCCGAGGCTGGATGCGCTCAAAAATGTCGAGCTGCCGCTGGTGTATGCGGGCGTGCCGCCCAGGGAGCGCACGCGGCGGGCGGAGGAGATGCTCGTGCGCGTGGGCCTCAAGGACAAGATGCACCACAACCGCAACCAGCTCTCCGGCGGCCAGCAGCAGCGCGTGGCGATTGCCCGCGCGCTGGCGACGAACCCGACGATCCTGCTAGCGGACGAGCCGACCGGCGCGCTGGATCAGACGACCGGCGAGCAGGTGATGGAGCTGTTTGAGGCGCTGCACGACGAGGGGCGCACCATCGTCATGATCACGCACGACCTGAAGATCGCGCGCCACGGCTCGCGCATCGTCAACATCCTGGACGGCGTGCTGTCGGAAGGGGTGAGCATGTATGACTAGGCTGAAGCAGAAGTGGGACATGTTCATGGAGAGCGTGAGCATGTCGGTGACCAACATCACCGGCAACAAGATGCGCACGTTTCTGACCACGCTGGGCATCATCATCGGCGTGGCGGCGATCATCGCGCTGATGACCGTCGTGCAGGGCGCGACGGACACGATGAACGCGCAGTTCGACGCGATGGGGCTGGGCACGCTGCGCATCTCCATCACCGGCACGGCGCTCAAGCGCGGCCTGACGGACGCGGAGCTGGAGCAGCTGCTCGCCTGCGAGCATGTGGCGGGCGTGTCGCCCTCGCTGAGCGCGACGATGACCGCCAAGCGCGGCGACGCCTGGTCGGACCGCATGCTGGTCTCCGGCAACGACAGCGCCTTCTTTGAGCACAACGCGGACATGCTCTCGCGCGGCCGGGCGATCAACGCGATCGACACCCAGCAGGAATCGCGCGTGTGCCTGCTCGACGGCGACGCGGCGCAGGCCCTGTTCTTCGGCGAGGACCCGATCGGGCAGACGCTTTACCTGGACGGGCGGGAGCTGACGGTCGTGGGCATGATCGACCAGGAGGAGAATTCGAGCCTGTTTACGCAGATTCTGCTGGGCGGCAGCAACGACGGCACGGTCTATGTGCCGTATTCCACGGCGAAGAAGCTGATGAAGACCTCGACGGTCTCCACGCTGGAGGTCTACGTCACCGATCCGGATGAGACGGACGCAGCGGTGGACGAGATGGAGGGCGTGCTGGACGGCATCTTCAACTACAAGGACGACACCTACACGATCATCAACATGGAATCGATGACCGAGGCCATGAACCTGATGACCTCGATGATGACGTCGCTGCTGGTGGGCATCGCCTCCATCGCGCTGGTCGTCGGCGGCATCGGCATCATGAACATGATGCTCGTCACCGTCACAGAACGCACCACGGAGATTGGCCTTCGCAAGGCGCTGGGCGCGGAGCCGGGCCAGATCCAGATGCAGTTTCTGATCGAGGCGATCATCCTGTCGCTGCTGGGCGGCGTGATCGGCGTGCTCGTGGGCCTGGGCGTCTCCTTTGCAATCTGCAAGAACACGGACATCGCATTTTCGCTCAATACGTTCGCCATCGGTCTGGGCGTGAGCTTCTCGGCGGCGGTGGGCATCATCTTCGGCTGGGCGCCCGCACGCAAGGCCAGCAACCTCAACCCGATTGACGCGCTGCGCAGCATGTGAGCGCGGGGAACTCCCTCAGTCTGCCTTCGGCAGCCAGCTCCCTCGAGAGGGAGCCGGAACGCACGCCACAGCCTCCCTCGTGAGGGAGGGGGACCATCCGCAGGATGGTGGAAGGAGTGGCTGACAAGCAATGAATCATGAACCGAAGAGGGATAGCAATATGAAAAAGAAAATGGCGGCGCTGCTTGCGGCGCTGATGCTGCCGGCGTGCGCGCTGGCGGCGGAGACGATCCGCATCGACGGAACGGTTGAGGCGGTCAGAACCCGGACGATCACCGCGCCGCACAGCGGCATGGTGGGCGACTTCGCCGTGCGCGAGGGCGACGTGCTGGCGGCGGGCGACACGATCTTCACGCTCAGCGCGGACAAGATCTACGCCGACTTTGACGGCACGATCACCGGCGTCTTCGCGCAGCCGGGCGACAGCGCGGCCTCCGTGCAGGACCGCTACGGCGCGCTGTGCTACATGGAGCGCGACACGCTCTACACCGCCAGCTGCACGACGGCGGGCGCGGCCAGCGAAAACGAGTACAAGATCGTCCACGTGGGCGAAAGGGTGTACATCCGCTCGGATTCCAACAACAACCGTGTTGGCGAGGCGATCGTCACCAGCGTGGAGGGCAAGAACTACACGCTGGAGGTGACGTGGTACGACGATCTGCGCATCAACGAGGGCATCAAGGTCTATCGCGACGTCCGCTACACCGGCGCCAGCCGCATCGGCGAGGGCACGGTGCGCCGCGTCGATCCGATCGGCGTGACGGCGGAGGGCTATGTCCGCGCGGTGCACGTGCAGGACGGTCAGCGGGTGAAGCGGGGCGATCTGCTCTTTGAGATCGTGCCGGACGCGCTGGACGGCCTGCGCGGCAGCGACGGCAGCGTGACCATGCCGGTGGACGGCGTGGTGCTCAGCGTGCTGGCGGGCAGCGGCGAGGAGATCGCCAAGGATCAGCCGATGGCCACCTATTGCGAGAAGCAGGACATGCAGCTGGTCTGCCCGGCGGACGAGGAGGAGCTTTCGGCGATTCAGGTGGGCATGGAGGTGCAGGTGACGCTGGATGCGTATCCGGGCGAGGCGATGACCGGCACGGTGGTCTCCATCGCGGGCGCGAGCGCCGAGGGCGGCACCTCCGCGAGCTTCGACGTGACGATCCGGCTCCCGGAGAATGAGCATGTGCGCATCGGCATGAACGCGACGGCGGAGTTCTGATGACTTCCCTGCTGGTGCGGTCGTGCGCGCGAAGCGAAGAAGGGGTCTGGGGATGAAATCCCCAGGCAGGTTTTAGGGCGGCAGCACTAACGTATCCCCAATCATGAAAGAAGCAGTCTCAGAGCAGGCCGCACAGCGGCCTACGATTGAGACGGGGCTGACGAGACAGCATGTCATATGTGGCGTGAAACAGAAACGGTGAACGACCTCTCGCTCGTTCACCGTTTTCTGTTGTTCTTCCTGTCAAACTGGGATTTGGCATTATAATGTTTTCCAGTATCTGCGGGTGACAAATGTTTTTTCATTTATGGTGTTTTCTATTTTGTCACAGAAAGCAAAACCATTCTTCTCCATTACTCTTGCCGAGCCAATATTCGTGTCATCACAAGTAATAAGAATTTTGTCTAAACCAATTCTTTTTGCTTCTACCAAGGCTAGTTTCAGCATAAGTGTGCCAAAGCCTTTGTTCCATTCAGAGTACCTGACACCGTAACCAATATGCCCACCATATCTTTTCAAAGCTTCATTGAGGTTGTGTCGAATGGAAACCTCTCCAATAAAATAGTCTTTTTCATCATCTACCAACCAAAAGAAATGTGCACCCACTCTGCCGGGCTTCAAGTCCCTTTCATATCGGTAATTATCAAATTTCTCGAGAATATCAAATGCGGTTGCATCGCTAAATCCATAAGAAGAGATACTGTGTTCCTTATATTCCTCAAATGCTTTGATGTACGACTCTATATATCTCGAGCAGGGCTTTACAAGCCTTATCATAGTGAATCAATCCTTTCAAACAAATCCCGATTCGTCAGCCCTGATGTCATGCCTTGAAAGATGACGATCAGGAAAAAGCCAGTTCAGCAGCATGAGCCGCCTGGCTGGCGATTTTTATGTTTATATTACTTCGTTAGCTGATCGTCCGGAATCCGGTAGAGCTGGCGGTTGTCCAGCCCCCAGACCTTCTCGGAGAAGCCGCCGGGGATGGCGCGCGAGAGCGCCTCGTCCATCTCGTACAGCCGCGCATCGAGCGTGTCGAGCGTGTTGAGCACCTCGGCCTCCGGGAACTTGGGCGCCATCGGGCTGCCGTACTCCGGGATGCCGTGGTGGGAGAGCACCATGTGCTGAAGCAGCAGCGCCTTGGCACGGCTGGCGCCGGTCTTCTCTGCGGCGGCCTGGATGTTGACCACGCCGCGCACGATGTGCCCCAGCAGCTTGCCGTCGATGCTGTAATCGGAAACCAGGCCCAGCGTGTCCGCGTCCATCTCGTCGATCTTCGCCAGGTCGTGGATGATCACGCCGGCGGTCAGCAGGCTGGGATTGAGCTGCGGATAGACCGTCATGATGGCGTTCGCCGCGCGCAGCATGGTGGTCATGTGGTGCAGAAGGCCGCTGCGCTCGGCGTGGTGCATCTGCTTGGCGGCGGGGAAGGTGAGCAGCTTGTCGCCCGCGCGATCAAGCAGCGCGCAGGTGATGAGGCGCAGGTCCTTGTCCGCGATGCGGTCCGCCGCGCGCACCACTTCCTCCAGCATCTTCTTGGGGTCGTGCGGGGCGCAGGGGATGAGGGAGGACATGTCCACCTCGTCCTTCTTCTCCGCGGCGCGGATCTTCTCCACGCGCAGCTGCATGCGGCCGCCATACTCATTGCCCGTGGCGCGGACCTTCACGATGCTGCCGGCCACCGGCGGCTGCACGGTGCCGTCCCACATCTTCGCGTTGATGGAGCCGGAGCGGTCGGCAAGGGTCATGTCGAGATAGAATTTGCCGCTCGCGGAGGCGCGCTGCTCCGCCGCACGGACGATCAGAAAGCCTTCGAAGCGGTCGTCCCGCTTGACGTCGGACAAAAGCATCGGATTCATTGCTTAACCTCTTTTCCTGGGAAACCGCGGGTCGCGGAATCAATCATTTCTATCATTATGAACGAAGTCGCGCCGGTTTGCAAGAGAAAGTTAAATGTAGGGCAAATTCGCCGAATCGACAAAATCAGACGTTGACATTGGTGCAGAGCTTGTTTATAATATATTCAGATGTGACGATTTTGTCTGAATAAGCATATCCGATGGGCAAATCAGCGGGCGAAGCCCCGTTGAAAATAATTTTTAGGAGAGTGCGTTCCCTATGAAAAAGATTCTCGCTGTCCTGATGGCGCTCGTCATCGTCGCGACCTGCGGCGTGGCCCTGGCCGACGCTCCGAAGATCGGCATCACCATCTATCAGTTTGCCGACAACTTCATGACCCTCTACCGTGAGGAGCTCGTCCGTTACCTGACCGAAGACTGCGGCATCCCGGCTGAGAACATCACCGTGATGGACGGCAAGAACGACCAGGCTGAGCAGTCCAACCAGATCGATGGCTTCATCGCGGACAACGTTGACGTCATGATCCTCAACCTCGTGCAGTCCTCCTCCGCCGCCTCCGTCATCCAGAAGGCTGACGCCGCCGGCATCCCGGTCGTGTTCATCAACCGTGAGCCGTCCGCCGAGGACATGGCTCTGAACGGCAACTTCTGCTACGTCGGCGCTGACGCCCGTCAGTCCGGCACCATGCAGGGCAACATCGTCCTGGGCCTGGAGAACAAGGGCGACTTCAACGGCAATGGCGTGGTGGACTACGTCATGATCATGGGCGACCCGGAGAACGTTGACGCGCAGTACCGCACCGAGTTCTCCATCAAGGCCCTGACCGACGCCGGCGTGGCCGTCAACGAGCTGTTCAAGCAGCGTGGTGACTGGGATCAGACCAAGGGCCAGGAGCTGGCCGCGACCGCGCTGACCCAGTTCGGCAACGACGTTGACGTGATCTTCTGCAACAACGACGCCATGGCGCTGGGCGCCTATCAGGCGATCGCGGACGCTGGCCGCGTCGTGGGCGAGGACATCGCTCTCCTCGGCGTTGACGCTCTGGCGGAGTGCGTGGAGATGGTCAACGAGGGCAAGATGACCGGTACCGTCCTCAACGACCACAATGGTCAGTCTCACGCTGCTGCGGACGCTGCCCTGAAGGCTGCCGCGGGCGAGACCCTCGAGAAGTACTACTGGGTCGACTACGTGATGGTCACCAAGTAAGGTTCTCACACAAAGAATCCATGGGTGCGTGCGCTGGTGCGCACGCACCTTTTTACATGGCAGTAAGGGGGAAGCAGATTCATGTCGGAATATCGGCTTGAAATGCGGGGCGTCGTCAAGCAGTTCCCTGGCGTCAAGGCGCTTGACCACGCACAGCTGAAGCTCAGACCCGGCACGGTCCACGCCCTGATGGGCGAAAACGGCGCCGGCAAGTCCACCTTGATGAAGTGCATGTTCGGCATTTACAAGATGGACGAGGGCGAGATCTATTACGAAGGCAAAAAAGTGGACATCCAGGACCCGCTGCACGCGCTGGAGATGGGCATCGCGATGGTGCACCAGGAGCTGCAGCCTGTTCCGGAGCGCTCTGTGGCGGAGAACATCTACATCGGCCGCTACCCGATGAAGAAGCTGCTGGGCGTCATCCCGGTGGTGGACCATGCGAAGATGTACGAGGACACCGCCAAGCTGCTCAAAAAGGTTCGCATGAACTTTGATCCCAAGCAGCGCCTGGGCGACCTGTCCGTATCCCAGATGCAGTCGGTCGAAATCGCGAAGGCGGTTTCCGCGGACTGCAAGGTGCTGATCCTGGACGAGCCGACCTCCTCGCTGACGGCGAACGAGGTCGAGGCGCTGTTCCGCATCATCGAGGATCTCAAGGCTGAGGGCGTCTCGATCGTCTACATCAGCCACAAGATGGACGAGATCCTGCGCATCTCCGACGAGGTGACGATCATGCGCGACGGCAAGTACATCGGCACCTGGGATTCCAAGGGGCTGACCACGGAGAAGATCATCACGCAGATGGTCGGCCGTGAGCTCACCAACCTCTTCCCGGAGCGCCACAACGTGCCGGGCGAGTCCGTCTTTGAGGTGGAGGACTTCACCTCGATCAATCCGCGTTCTTTCCGCCATTGCACGTTCGACGTCCGCAAGGGCGAGATCCTCGGCGTGGCGGGCCTGGTCGGCGCGCAGCGCACCGAGCTGATGGAAGGCCTGTTCGGTATCCGTCTGCACAGCAAGGGTACCATCAAATACAAGGGCAAGGAGCTCAAGATCACCCGTCCGCGCGACGCCATCAAGCAGGGCATCGCGCTGCTGACGGAGGACCGCCGCGCCACCGGCATCATGGGCGTGCTCTCCGTCGCGGACAACATCTCCATTGCCAGCCTTGACCAGTATCTGGACATGGGCATCGTCATCAACGACAGGAAGATCGAGCAGCTGGTGCAGGACAACGTCAAGAAGATGAGCATCAAGTGCCCGTCCTCCAAGACGCAGATCCAGTCCCTGTCCGGCGGCAACATGCAGAAGGTGCTCATCGGCCGCTGGCTGGCGAACAACCCGGACGTGCTCATCCTGGATGAGCCGACCCGCGGCATCGACGTCGGCGCGAAGTATGAGATCTACTGCATCATCGAAGAGCTGGCGCGCTCCGGCAAGAGCATCATCATGATCTCCTCGGAAATGAGCGAGATCATCGGCATGAGCGACCGCGTGATGGTCATGTGCGACGGCCGCATCACCGGCTTTATCGACGGCAAGGATGCGAACCAGGAGAACATCATGACCCTGGCGACGCAGTTTGAAACCCAGCCCTCCGAGGCTGTCTGATGACCGGCGATCAACCACGCATAAAGGAGAACAAGCATATGGGTAAGAAAGTGAATGCGAAGGCCGTCACCAAGTGGCTTTCCGACAACGCGATTATCGTGATGATCGTGCTGGCCGCCATCTTCACCAGCACGCAGAACAAGAACTTCTACTCCATCAACAACATCCGCAACCTGCTCTCGAACACCGCCGTGCGCTTCATCATCGCCTGCGGCGTGTCCGGCTGCCTGATCACGAAGGGCACCGACCTGTCCGCCGGCCGCGTGATGGGCCTGGCAGCCTGCCTGTCCGGCATCCTGATGCAGAAGGCGACCTACGGCGACAAGTTCTATCCGAACCTGCCGGAGCTGCCGCTGATCCTCGTGCTCCTGATGGTCATGCTGCTGTGCGGCCTGATCGGCGCGGTCAACGGCTCCGTCATCGCCTTCCTCAAGGTGCCTCCGTTCATCGCCACCCTGGGCATGCAGACGCTGGTGTACGGTGCGTGCCTGATCTACACCGGCGCCATCCCGATCGGCGGCCTGCGCAACGACTATACCGGCCTGGCGACCGGCTATGTCGGCACCCGCATGCTCTCCAACCTGACGGTGATCGCCATCGGCGTTGGCCTGATCATGTGGTTCCTCTACAACAAGACCCGCTACGGCAAGTACATGTACGCCATCGGCGGCAACGAGAGCGCCGCTGAGGTCGCGGGCATCAACGTGGCGGCGAGCAAGATCCGCATCTACATGCTGGCCGGCCTGCTCTACGGCCTGACCGGCTTCCTGGTCTGCGCCAAGTCCGGCGGCTGCTCGGTCAACACGGGCATGGGCTGGGAGCTTGAAGCCATCGCGGGCTGCACCATCGGCGGCGTCTCCGTCAACGGCGGCGTCGGCAAGATCACCGGCATTCTCGTCGGCGTGCTCGTGTTCGAGGTCCTCAAGATCGTCCTGCAGTTCCTGGGCGTCGAGTCCTCCTACACCTACGTCGCGCAGGGCCTGGTCATCATCATTGCGGTTGCGCTTGACCTGCGCAAGTACCTGGCCAAGAAGTAATTTTCTTCCTCTTGCCCGCCGCATGGGCTGTCTGTGCGGCGGGTTCCTGTTTTGATAACGATTCTCGGGAGGCGCTTCCCTTTGGCAATCATCGAAAAGAAACCCGGCAAGAAAAAGATCGACGAGGAGATGGTGGACCGCATCGTCGAGGAAACCAAGCAGCGCAAAAACCTCAAGGAACAGATCTACGACAAGATCAATATCCCGGTATGGGCGCTGGATGTGGTGATTGCGGTGCTGGTTGCGGCGCTTGTCGCCGTGATGATCTTTGGCCGCTGACATCGCGGCGCGTTGGGCGTTGCGGCAGAATAATGAGAATCAATCTCATTTATTGCAGAAAAGGCATTGACAAACGGCGTGAATTCGTGTATGATAATGATACAGGGCCTCACAAGGGCCCACCAGAAGAAAAAAGCATTCAAGACATAAAAAATTCGTATGGGAGGAAACCAATATGAAAAAGTGGGTATGTCCGGTTTGTGGCTATGTGCATGAGGGCGACACCCCGCCCGAGAAGTGCCCGCTGTGCAAGGTGCCGGGCGAGAAGTTCACCGAGATGAAGGGTGAGAAGACCTGGGCCGCTGAGCATGTCGTCGGCATCGCGAAGGATGTGCCGGAGGAGATCAAGAAGGGCCTGCGCGAGAACTTCGAGGGCGAGTGCTCCGAGGTTGGCATGTATCTGGCGATGGCGCGCGTGGCGCATCGCGAGGGCTATCCGGAGATCGGCCTGTACTGGGAGAAGGCGGCCTACGAAGAGGCTGAGCATGCCGCGAAGTTCGCGGAGCTGCTGGGCGAGGTCGTGACCGACTCCACCAAGAAGAACCTGGAGATGCGCGTGGACGCCGAGAACGGCGCGACCGCCGGCAAGTTCGAGCTGGCCAAGATGGCCAAGCAGCTGAACCTGGATGCCATCCATGACACCGTGCACGAGATGGCCCGCGACGAGGCCCGCCACGGCAAGGCGTTCGAGGGACTGCTCAAGCGCTACTTCAACAAGTAAGATGGTACTGAGAGGAGGATCTTCGGAGCCTCCTCTCTTTTTACTGTGAAGAAAATTGCACAAAAAGCCCAGCGTGAGCATCCGTCATCCGGGAGGCTTGCCTGTGCGCGAACGCAACAGGGATTTGGACACAAGCCCAACGTCCCCATGCCGACAGAAAGGAGAAAAAGTATGAATCCGAAAGCCCTGTTCAACATCACCTATGGCCTGTACCTGCTCTCCACGCAGTCCAATGGGAAGGACAACGCCTGCATCATCAACACCGCCGCGCAGGTGGCGAGCGAGCCGCTGCGCATCTCCATCTCCGTCAACAAGGGCAACCTCACGCATGACATGATTCTGGAGAGCGGCCGCTTCAACATCTCTGCGCTGACGACCAGCACGCCGTTTGCGCTGTTCCAGCGCTTCGGCATGCAGAGCGGCCGCAGCGCGAAGAAGTTCGACGGCTTTGAGGATGTGGCGCGCGCTGAGAACGGCATCTACTATCTCACCGGCTGCGCGAACGCCTATCTCTCCTGCAAGGTGGAGCGGACGGTCGATCTGGGCAGCCACACGCTGTTTATCGCGGAGCTGGAGGATGCCCAGGTGCTTTCCAGCGAGCCGTCCTGCACCTACGGCTATTATCAGAGCGACATCAAGCCCAAGCCCCAGGCGCAGAAGAAGACCAGCTGGGTCTGCACGGTCTGTGGCTATGTGTACGAGGGCGAGGAGCTGCCGGATGACTTCGTCTGCCCGCTGTGCAAGCACGGCAAGGAGGACTTCCAGAAGGTTCAGGCATAAAAATGAAGCAAGAAAACAAGCTGCTCCTTTCAGAGCAGCTTGTTTTGATGTGGCTGATTTTAGAAGCAGGGTTTTGGAAACGCGGGTCAGGCGTTACTTGCCCACCTTGGAGAGCGCGTCCTCAACCGCGGCCATGATGCCCTGGCTGCTGAAGGTCGCGCCGGAGGCAACATCCACCTTCGTGGACTGCGCGTCGATGATGGCCTGCGGGATCGTGTTGAACGCGTTGTCGCAGATGCCGGGGGTATCGCCGTGGGACAGCACGTCGATCTTGGCAATCTTGTCGCCGTCCATCGTGACCTTGACCTTGATCGGGCCGCCGAAGCCGTTCGCTTCGCCGATGTACTCGTTGGCCGCCAGCTCCGGCTCGGCCTCCACAACGACGGGAGCCTCCATGAAGCCGTAGTGGATGTTGAGCAGCTCGGCCGTCTTGCGCGCCACGTCGCCGCTCAGGCCGCCGCAGCGGCGCTTGCGGATGATGTCGCCGCGCTCCACGTTGGCCGCGGTCATGAAGGTGGTGATGGAGTCGATGCAGTTCACAGAGGGAGAAACCGTCTGCGTCGGCGCCTCGGACTCGGGC
The DNA here is from genome assembly GCA_051883735.1 of Candidatus Ventricola sp. Classification (GTDB taxonomy): domain Bacteria; phylum Bacillota; class Clostridia; order Christensenellales; family Aristaeellaceae; genus Ventricola. Next base: position 13,290 of record JBJEUH010000134.1, on the reverse strand, counting down.
TGATAGATCGGGAGCGCGGTGGAGGTGTACCAGGCAAACAGCTGCTTGGTGATCTCACGCGCGTCGGAAGGCGCGCAGCACAGGCCGATGATGCCCGCAGCGCCGCCCAGAGCGCCGCACAGCGTGCCGGCGGTATAGCCTTCCTTGCCGTTGGCAAACATGGCGGGCGGAATCATGGTGTACGGGAAACCGACGGTTTCGCTCAGCGCAGTCAGCAGCGCCTTCGCCACGCCGTAGCAGCAGCCATCCTCGAAGTAGCCCTCGTAAGCGAGCTTTTCCACCTGATCCAGATCCAGCTCAGCATACGGGAACGGATGCGCCGGGGCTTCCGGCTGGCCTTCGGCCATGGCGCCGGCGAACGGGACGCTGCCGAGCAGCGCGGCGCCGCCCAGCATGGCAACGGACTTCTTCAGAAATTGACGACGGGTTTCAAGCATGGGTCATTCCTCCTGATTTTTTAATATTGAAACATCGATTGATGCCCGAGACGGGATGAGAAGACGGCGGAGAACCTTGTGAATTTGAAAACGATTGATAAGGTTCATTAACTATATTATACCATGATTTAGCAATATGTCTACGGAATTTTACAAAAAACCCATACAATATTTGAAGAAAACGTATAAAGCGGACGGATGGACCGTGCGAAAAGAATTGACAAATGAGAATGAATATCATATAATAAAGCTGTATCATCGACGGAGAGGAGAGGGCCGGATGAGCGAGAGGATGAGCGCGCACACGAGGACGGTGCTGGGCGTTCTCAGCGAAAGGCGATGCCATCTGACCGCCGAGGAAATCCTCGCGAGGGTGGACGGCGTCGGCACGGCGACGGTGTACCGCGCGCTGGATCACCTGACGGAGAGCGGGCAGATCCGCAAGCTGTCGCTGGGCAAGAAGAGCGCGGTGTATGAGTACACCCGCGATGCGCACATGCACTTTGTCTGCAGCTGCTGCGGCGCGGTGTATGACATTCGGGCGGATCTTTCCGGCATGGTCCGGGAGGCTGCAAAGTGCGGCGGCCATCATGTGGAATGGTCCGAGATCACGGCCCACGGGCTGTGCGGCGCGTGCTGGCAGAGCCGCGAGGCGGAGGCGGCGCAGCGCGGGGATTCGTCCGAGCGAAACGACGCATAAGCAGAAATGAATGTCCCGGATTTCCGGCCGTCTATTGCGTTTTTGCCAAATTTTGCTATAATAAGAGTAACCTCTAATACAGTAAGGAGTGCATTCCAATGGCGAATAAGGTTCTTGTTGAGACTTCTGCGCGTCACGTGCATGTTACCCGTGAGGTCCTGGACATTCTCTTTGGCGAGGGCTATGAGCTGACCGTGAAGAAGATGCTGTCCCAGCCCGGCCAGTACGCCTGCGCTGAGCGCATCGACGTCGTGGGCCCGAAGAAGACCCTCTCCGGCGTGTCCATCCTTGGCCCGGTCCGCCCGGAGACCCAGGTGGAGCTGTCCCTGACCGACGCGCGCTCCATCGGCATTGCCGCGCCCGTTCGCGAGTCCGGCCAGATCGCCGGCTCCGGCGCCTGCAAGCTCGTCGGCCCGAAGGGCGAGGTGGAGATCTCCGAGGGCGTCATCGTGGCCAAGCGTCACATCCACATGACCAAGGCGGACGCTGCGGAGTTTGGCGTGGTGGACAAGCAGATCGTCTCCGTGAAGGTGGATTCTGCCGATCGCAGCCTGATCTTCGGCGACGTCGTCGTCCGCGTGAGCGATTCCTACGCGCTGGCGATGCACATTGACACCGACGAGTCCAACGCCGCGGGCATGGCCCCGGGCACCATGGGCGAGGTCATCAAGTAATCAACCCGGACATGAGAAAAGACAGTTCCTTCGGGAGCTGTCTTTTTCTATGGATTTCAGAAGCTAACCGGCAGGAGGCACATCACGCGGACTGCGCGCCCTTCCGGCTGGAGGCGAGCTTGATGTACAGCGACAGGGCGATCGGGAAGCCGAACAGGCCCAGAATGCCGAAGAGCTGCAGGCCGACGAACATGCTCAGCAGCGTGGCCACGGGGTGCAGGCCCATCTGATGGCCGACGAGCTTGGGCTCCACGACGTTGCGCACGATCAGCATCACGATGTACAGCAGCGCCACCCCCACGGCCATGCGGTATTTGCCCAGCACGGCGGCGGCGATCGCCCAGGGGATGAGCACCAGGCCGGTGCCCAGGATCGGCATGATGTCGATGACGGCGACCAGCAGCGCCAGGCCCACGGCGTAGGGCACCCTGAGCAGCAGGAAGCCGATGCTCAGCTCGCCGAAGGACATGAACATGATGATGATGTACGAGACGAGAATCTTGCGAACGGAGGCGACGCCGGTGGTGACCGTCGTGGAGACGGCGGCCTGGAAGCGGTCGGGCAGCTTGCCCTTGATGTAGCCGATGATATGGTCGAAATCCAGCGCGATAAAGCAGGTGGAAACGACGGTGACGATGACGGTGAGGATGAAGGACGGCATGCTGGTGACCAGCCCCGACGCCAGACGGACGGCGGAGACGGAGACGCTGGAAATCAGCTTTTCCAGATAGGAGAAGACCTCGCGGCTGAGGCGGTCGATGATGTCCACGATGGAGGGGTCAAACTCCTGCATCTGCACTTCCAGCGCGTCGAAGGTTTCGGACATGAACGGCACGATCTGCGTGGTGTAGAGCAGCGGAATCTTGGGGAAGAAATGCTCCAGCGCGGAGATGATCTGCAGCCCGGCGACCGTCACGGCGACGAACAGGACGCAGTAGAAGATGACCGTGAGCAGGAACGCGGGGATGCGGCTGGGCAGATGGAGCTTTTGTGCGATCGACTTGGCGGGCTTTTGCAGGAGCCAGGCGATCAGAAAGCCGAAGATGAACGGACACAGCGGCTCAAACAGATACGTCATAAACAGCGCTGCGGCGATGAGCAGCACCCCGTAAAACGCTGCATGAATCAGAAAGTTCTTCTTCTTTTCGACGGTCATATGCACCCTCCTCTGCCTGCGGCACAGGAATAGTATATCTGACAATTATTACAGGAATATGACAAATCCGTTAATGCTTGAGCGTTTCTCGGCGCCGGAAGAAGGGCACACAAAAAGCGGGCAGGCCGGAAGGGCCTGCCCGCGCTGTGCCGGGGATGGCGGGTTATACCGCGCCGCTGAAGCCCGCGACGATCAGGTCGATCTGGTCGCGCAGGGCGGTGTACAGGTCGGTCAGCACGCTGCCGGCCTGCATGCGCGCCTCGCATTGGGTGATGATGTCGATGCAGGACGTGAGCAGCTCGCCGTCGGTGAGGCTCGTGCCCGCGCCGTAGATGTTGGCGGCGAGGGTGTTGATGCTCTGCAGCGTGTGGATGTGCGCGCGCACGGTGGACAGCAGGGTCATGGTGTTGGTGCCGCTGGACTGCGTGAGGCGGTAGACGGCGCTCTGCGCCTCGCTGGCCTCGCTCAGCGCGCGGGCAAGCAGCGCCTCGCTGGTGGCCTCGCTGACGCCGAGGTTTTTGAGATAGCCAAAGGTAACGCCGATGAGCGCGATGATCAGAAGGAAGATGACGAGATACAGCAGCCGGACGAGCTGTTTGTTCTTCTTCCGGCCGGCATTGGCCTGAAACGAATACATAAGCTGAACCCTCCTTGTTCCCGCAGGAACCCTTTTCCTGCCCTCCTATTATAGCACATCCTGCGAATGGGGTAAAGTGGGCGAATGAAACAGAAAAATGACGGGAATGTGGAGAGAAAAAAGGAAATAGGGCGGCGCTTGACCATGAAAGTGGAGAATATGGCCCAAGTTGGAGGAATCGCTTGAAGAATGGACGGGGATTGACGTATAATGAAGGGGTATTGTGGGAAGAATGGCGCGGCTTTGCCGCGGGGAGGACAGATTATGCCGATCAATATTGCGATTGACGGGCCCGTTGGCGCGGGCAAGTCATCCATCGCGGATCAGGTGGCCGAAAGGCTGAACATTCTGCATCTGGACACGGGCGCGATGTACCGGGCGTTCGGCCTGCACGCGCTGCGCAGCGGCGTGGACATGGCCAGCGAGGCGGCGCTGTCCGCGCTGGCGGAGAGCGTGGATGTGCAGGTGCGCTATGAGAACGGCGCGCAGCGCACGCTGCTCTTCGGCGAGGACGTCAGCGACCTGATCCGCACGGGCGAGGTCTCTGCGGCGGCGAGCGCCGTGTCGAAGTGGCCGGCGGTGCGCAAGCGCATGGTGCGCGCGCAGCAGGAGATGGCCCGGAAGGCCGACATGCTCATCGACGGGCGCGATATCGGCACGGTGGTGCTGAGGGATTCGCCGTGCAAGATTTTCCTGACGGCGGCGGCCGAGGAGCGCGCCCGCCGGCGCTACCTGCAGCAGATGGAGAAGGGCGACAGCACCCCGTACGAGCAGGTGCTGCGCGAGCTCAACGCCCGGGATGAGCAGGATATGAACCGCAAGACCGATCCGCTGCGCCGGGCAGAGGACGCCGTGCTCGTGGATTCCACGGGCATGACGCAGGAGGAGACGGTCGATGCGATCGTGAAGATTGTGGAGGACGTGTATGGAAAGCAATAACGCACAACAGATGAAGCCCCTGCACCGCACGTGGCTGTACACGCTGATCGTATGGGTGCTGTACGTCGTCGTGTCCAAGATCCTGTTTTTTGTGAGGATCGAGGGACGGGAGAACATCCCGAAGGACCGCAACTGCGTGATGATGGGCAACCATCAGTGCATCCTCGACCCGCTGATGCTGGCGCTGTGCGTGCCGGACCGCGAGATTCACTTCATGGGCAAGAAGGAGCTGTGGAACAACAAGCTCCTGGGCTGGGCGTTCACCAAGGTGCACGGCTTCCCGGTGGACCGCGGCAACATGGACATGGGCGCCATCCGCACGGCGATGAACGTGCTGAAGGAGGGCGACACCCTCGGCATCTTCCCGGAGGGCACCCGCTCCAGGACCGGCCACATGCTGCCGCTGCTGGGCGGCGCGTCCATGCTGGCGCTGCGCAGCCGGTGCGACGTGATCCCGGTGTACATCGACGGCAATTACAAGCCCTTCCGCCGCATGGTGGTGCGCGTGGGCAAGCCGGTTCAGATGGACGACCTGCTCGCGGGCCGCGTGACCAAGGAGGCCTGCGAGCAGCTCACCCACCGCATCGAGGCGGCGTTCGCCGTCCTGAGCAACGGCAAATCCCTTCCAGCCCCTGCGGAGCAGCCCCAGGCGTAATTTTTCCGAAAAAAGATAAAAAATAAAAAAAGTCCGGCAGGAATATGCGAAGAGGCATAGAATTCATAAAGATGGGTAATAGGAGCTTTGGGCCTGTTTGCAGGTCTTGAAGCATTTTGACGCCGGAAGAACAGGTTATTTGCGTATGAAACTGACCATTGGAGAGCACGCCGGATTCTGCTTCGGCGTCCGCCGCGCGGTGGACAAGGCGTTCGCCTGCGCGAAGGAAGGGCTCCCCTGCGTGACCCTCGGGCCGCTGATTCACAACCCGCAGGAGGTCGCGCGGCTCAGGGAGGCGGGCGTGCGCAGCGTGGATTCGCTGAGCGAGGTCGCCCCGGGTCAGACAGTCATCATCCGTTCCCACGGCGTGACCCCGGCCGTGCACGAGATGTGCAGGGCGCGCGGGATCGACGTGATCGACTGCACCTGTCCGCACGTGGCGCATGTGCATCAGCTGGTGCAGGAATACAGCGCAGGCGGCGACGCGGTGATCATCGTCGGCGAACCGGAGCATCCGGAGATCGTCGGCATCGCCGGCTGGGCGCGCGGCCCGGTGTTCATCCTGCCCACGCGCGAGGCGGCGCAAAGCGCGCAGCTGCCGGACAGGGCGCTCGTCGTGGCGCAGACCACGCTCCGCCGCGACCGGTTTGAGGACGTGGTGTCCGTCATCCGCGGCAAGGTGGCCGACCTCACCGTGCGCATGACGATCTGCGCGGCGACCAGCAAGCGCCAGCAGGAGGCGGAGGCGCTCTCCCGCGAGGCCGACGTGATGATCATCGTCGGCGGGCGCAACAGCTCCAACACCCAGAAGCTGCTGGAGACCTGCCGCCTGCGCTGTGCGCGCGCGTATCAGGTGGAGACCCCGGAGGACGTCCCGCAGGGCGTGATCCGCCCCACGGACCGCGTGGCCATCACGGCCGGCGCGTCCACGCCGCAATGGCTGCTCGAGCAGGTGCGCGGCAGGATTGAGGCTGACGCTACATAAGCGTCGCAAAAGAATATCTATCCCGGCGCAGCGCGCCGTGATAATAAAGTATGTATCATTCCGGATGAAATCCGGTAGAGATACTTGAGGAGGTAGTACCCGCATGAACGACATGGAAAAGAATCTGGTTTCTGAAGGCGCCGAGGACTTTGCCGCGATGCTCGAGGAGACGATGATCAAGTTCCGCCCCGGTCAGGTTGTCAAAGGTGTTGTCGCCCAGGTGAGCGACGACGGTGTTGTCGTGAGCATTCCCGGCAAGGCTGATGGCTACATCAAGAAGAACGATCTGGTCACCACCGACTGCAAGGTCGACGACGAGATCGAGGCTGAAGTGGTCAAGCTGAACGACGGCGAGGGCTATGTGCTCCTTTCTGAGCGCAAGGTCATGGCCACCAAGAACTGGGAAAAGCTCGTTGCCGAGCATGACACCGGCGCCTATGTGGAAGCCACCGGCCGCGAGGCTGTCAACGGCGGCCTGATCGCTGATGTGATGGGCGTCCGTGCGTTCATCCCGGCTTCCCACCTGTCCCGCCGCTTCGTCGAGAACATCGGCGAGTTCGTCGGCAAGACGATGACCGTCAAGATCATCGAGGTCGACAAGGCCAAGAAGCGCATCGTCGCCAGCCGCAAGGCGTTCCTGATGGACGAGAAGAAGAAGGCCTGGGAGAAGATCGAGAAGGATCAGGTCGTGACCGGCATCGTCCGCCGCCTGACCGACTTCGGCGCGTTCGTGGACATCGGCGGCGTGGATGGCCTCATCCATGTGACCGATCTGGCCTGGCACCGCGTGAAGCATCCGTCCGAGATCGTGACCCCGGGCCAGGAGGTCCAGGTGAAGATCATCGGCGTGGACAAGGAGAAGGAGCGCATCCAGCTGAGCCTGAAGGCGCTGCAGCCGCAGCCGTGGGAGGTCGCCGAGGAGAAGTACCCGGTCGACTCCATCGTCGAGGGCAAGGTTGTCCGCATCACCACGTTCGGCGCGTTCGTCGAGCTGGAGCCGGGTCTTGACGGCCTCGTGCACATCTCCCAGTGCGCCCTCAAGCGCATCGCGAAGGTGGAGGACGCCGTGCAGGTCGGCCAGACCGTCCGCGTGAAGGTGCTCAAGGTGGACACCGAGGCCAAGCGCATCAGCTTGTCCATCCGCGAGGCGCTGACCGAGGAGGTCGAGTTCGACGCCGAAGTGCAGGGCCTGGACTTTGACGACGGCCTGGACGCTGAGTAATTTCAAAGAACACATGCAAGGGATCGCCTGAGAGGGCGATCCCTTTTTGCCGTATAGGAAATTGCACCCAAAATCGTACAGCGAGCACCAAATGACTTGATTTTACAAGGCTGTTCGGAAGTGGGAGCGGGCACAGCCCGCTGCGGGGTTTGGGGCAGCGCCCCAAGCGGGTCAGGGCGGCAGCCCTGACGTTCCTTTTGTGACATTTGGGGCGGCCAAAACGTATCTTTGAGCCGCTTTCGATTGACATTTTTACATCAACGGCGTATGATTGAGCCATCATAGGACGGAAAAAACACTTCCGGGAAAGGATCATATATGCACGAAAAAAAGGACAACCGCAAGCCGCTGATCCTGTATTACGTCATCTCGCTGGTGGTGGTGCTGCTGCTCAACGCACTGCTCTTCCCGCAGATTCAGCGATACAGCGTCAAGCAGGTGGCCTACTCTGAGTTCCTGCAGATGCTGGACGAGGGCAAGATCAAGTCGGTGGAGATCGACGAGACGCAGATCGCCTTCACGCCCACGGAGCAGGAGGAGGACGGCAAGGTCACCTATTACACGACCAACCGCGTGACGGCGGACGACCAGATCGTCCAGCGCCTGATCGACGCGAACGTGGTCTTTGGCCAGGTGGTGCCGGAGGAGATGAGCCCGATCATCAGCTTCCTGCTCTCCTGGGTGCTGCCGCTGGTCGTGTTCTACGCCCTGGGCACGCTCATGTTCCGCAGGATGAGCAAGCAGATGGGCGGCAATTCCATGACCTTCGGCAAGTCCAACGCCAAGATCTACGTCGAGGCGCAGACCGGCAAGACGTTTGACGACGTCGCCGGCGAGGACGAGGCGAAGGATGCCCTCAAGGAAATCGTCGACTTCCTGCACGATCCGCAGAAATACCGCGACATCGGCGCGAAGCTGCCCAAGGGCGCGCTGCTCGTCGGCCCTCCCGGCACCGGCAAGACGCTGCTGGCCAAGGCCGTCGCGGGCGAGGCGAAGGTGCCGTTCTTCTCCATCTCCGGCTCGGAGTTCGTGGAGATGTTCGTGGGCATGGGCGCGGCGCGCGTGCGCGACCTGTTCAAGCAGGCGGGCGAGAAGGCGCCGTGCATCGTGTTCATCGATGAGATCGACGCGATCGGCAAGCGCCGCGACAACGCCGGCATGGGCGGCAACGACGAGCGCGAGCAGACGCTCAACCAGCTGCTGACGGAAATGGACGGCTTTGACGCGGGCAAGGGCGTCGTCATCCTCGCGGCGACGAACCGCCCGGAGATCCTGGACAAGGCGCTGCTGCGCCCGGGCCGCTTTGACCGCCGCATCCCGGTGGAGCTGCCGGACCTGGCCGGCCGCGAGGCGATCCTGCGCGTGCACGCCAAGGAGGTCAAGACCGATCCGAATATCGACTATACGCAGATTGCGCGCGCCACGAGCGGCTGCTCCGGCGCGGAGCTGGCGAACATCATCAACGAGGGCGCGATTGCTGCCGTCAAGGCGGGCCGCAAGACCGTCTCCCAGCGCGATCTAGAGGAGGCGATCGAGACCGTCATCGCCGGCTATCAGCGCAAGAACGCCGTCGTCTCCCAGCGCGACAAGCTGACCGTGTCCTATCACGAGATCGGCCATGCGCTGGTGGCAGCGAAGCTGGAAAACGCTGCGCCGGTGCAGAAGATCACCATCGTGCCGCGCACCAGCGGCGCGCTCGGCTACACGATGCAGGTGGACGAGGAAGAGCGCCTGCTGATGACCCGCGAGCAGATCCTCGACAAGATCACCACCTTCTGCGGCGGCCGCGCGGCGGAGGCGCTGATCTTCGGCCGCATCACCAGCGGCGCGAGCAACGACATCGAGCAGGCGACCAAGCTGGCCCGCGCGATGATCACGCGCCTGGGCATGAGCGATACGTTCGGCATGATGGCGCTGGAGACCCAGTCCGGCCAGTACCTCTCCGGCGACGCGAACCTCGTCTGCTCCGATCAGACGGCGGCGCGCATCGACGTGGAGGTGAAGCAGATCATCGCAGGCTGCTACGAGCGCGCCATGGAAATCCTCAGCGACAACAAGGACAAGCTGCACGAGCTGGCCAAGATCCTGCTGGAGAAGGAGACCATCACGGGCATCGAGTTCATGGCTGCGCTGGCCCCGCGCCAGCTGTCCTCCTCCTTTGAGGGCGAGGCCAGGGATGCGGAGCCGCAGGAGGCTGCGCAGGACGACGGCGACGTGACCGTGCGGGACGACGAGGCATGACGCTGGGCCTGCTCTGGGGCGTTTGGGCGGCGATCAACGCGATCGTGTTCGCGCTCTACGGCGTGGATAAGCGCAGGGCGATTCGGGGCGCATGGCGCATCCCCGAAAGGACGCTGCTCGCCGGCACCTGGCTGCTGGGCGGCGTGGGCGCGTGGCTCGCCATGCGGACCTTCCGGCACAAGACGAAGCACATCGCCTTTCGGGTGAGCGCGTCCATCGGCGCGATGCTGAGCCTGCTGCTGATGCTGCTGGCGAGCGCAAGGCTGCTGAACCTGATCTGAACGACAAGAGGCCGGAGAATTCCGGCCTCTTTTGCGTGAAACGGATATGCAGATTGAAAACGCAGCGAAGCGGAGAAGGATTCCGGTTTTCCGAAACCCTTCTCCGCTTCGCGCTGTATCCGGCTGTTGATGCGCCAATCAATTCCCCTGCATGCCCAGCTCGCGGCACACGAACGCCGCCGTCTCCTCCGGGGACATGTGCAGCACATAGGAGAATTCCTGGTGCAGCAGGCGCTCGGCCTCGGCGAGAATGGCCTCGTCGGCGGCGCAGGGCTTCTTGCCCTCCAGCGTGCGCCTGGCGCTCTCCTCGCGGATCTCGGCGATCATCCGGATGATTTTGGCGTAATTGCCCTCGGACAGAATGTGGGCGAACGCCTCCTTGCGCTGCTTGCTGTCCGCGATCCACAGCCCGGCATACTCGCCCGAGCGGTGAATCAGCTCGCGGATGGCCTGCTCGCTCAGCAGCGGGCGCAGAACCGTGTTGCCGCGGGCGACGGGCATGTAGACGGTGGAGGAGCTCTTCTGCGTCGCGGGCTTGAGCACATAATAGGCGCGCTGCTGCATGCCGCTGAGCGCCATGCGGCGCAGCTCCGTGATCGTGCAGACGCCCTCGGACGGGTGCATGACCGTGTCGCCTGCCCGATAGATGGGCTCGGCGTCCGGGATGGACGGCGCGGCGCTCGCGCGGATGGAAGCGCCAAAACGGCCGTTTGCCGGCATGCGGTGATTCATCATCAGGATCCTCCCCTTCAGTCGATCATTCTATATAGAATAATATCATTTTGAAGGGAAGAAAGCAAAAGCCATTCTCAACAAAATCAGGCGTTTCTGGCACATAAAAAAGCGCAGAGATCACTCTGCGCCCCGGGCGGGATTACTTGCTCTTCTTGGCGTCGAAGAACGCGTTGAGCGCCTTCACCAGCTCGTCCGCGTTGATGCCGTGCACAAGGCTGGCCTCGGCGATGGACTCGGCGGAGGCGTGCGGGCAGTAGAGGCAGTGCATGCCGTAGGACATGAAGACCGGAGCGACCTCCGGATCGAGCTTCATGACGGAGGCGATGGACATATCGGCAGTGATCATAGGACGACCTTCTTTCTGAAATTCTGATGCTCCCTTATGATACACTACTTTGCCCGATCTGGCAAGAAAAAATCCGCATGCTGCCCGATGCGGTCAAAACGGGACTGACTGCGGCGCAGACCAGCGGAATGCGTACAATCTGGTCGTAGACAGGACGCGCGGAGCATGCTATAATTATTGCATAGAATATAGGCCCGCGATTTGGTGAAATGGCGAGCCGGAGATCACAGGGAAGGAATCATGAGAAACAACGAACTGCGCGGACCGGCGGCCATCGAGATGGATATCATCCCGTCGGATACCGAGCATCTGTTTTCGCACGAGGCGCTCTATCAGGAGACGATGATGCGCTATCACTGTGCGATTCTGGAGATGCGCACCAAGCTGGAGGTGCTCTCCAAGGATTTGGCGGTGCGCTACCGGCGCAACCCCATCGAGTTCATCGAAAGCCGACTGAAAAAGCCGTCCTCGATCGCCCGCAAGCTGCGGCGCAACGGCAGCGAGATCACGGTCGCCAATATGGTTGAGCAGGTGTCGGATATCGCCGGCATCCGTGTGCTGTGCGCCTATATCGACGACATCTATGAGATCGCCCGCATGCTCGCCCGCCAGCAGGACGTGCGCATCATCAACGTCAAGGATTACATCAAGCATCCCAAGGAGAACGGCTATCGCAGCTATCACATGATCGTGGAGATTCCGGTGTACTTCTCCGACGAGGTGCGCCCCGTGCGCTGCGAGATTCAGATCCGCACGATCGCCATGGACTTCTGGGCGACGCTTGACCACGACATGCAGTACAAGAAAGAGGTCGAGGACGCGGATGAGATCATGCGCGAGCTCAAGGAGTGCGCGGACATCATCCACAACACGGACGAAAAGATGATGCGCCTTCGCGAGCGCATCCACCGCATCGAGTGAATGGACATATCGCCGCACGGCGCGCCGGAGTGCGCGCCGTTTGCGCTGAAAGACAAATAAATTTTGGATAATGGAAAATATAGTTGACAACAAAGGGGCGCTGCGCTATAATCAGGACAACCACCACCCGGGCGGAGGAGACGCGCGGCGAACGCTTGAAAAAAGCGGGCGCGCCTGCTATAATAAGCGGAAAAGGTTTTGAAGCGAAGGTGGACGCAATGGATGAACTGATGCTGGGCGATCTGGTGCAGATGCGCAAGACGCATCCCTGCGGCAGCGACAGGTGGACGGTGATCCGCGTGGGCGCGGACATCAAGATCCGCTGCTCCGGCTGCAGCCGCATCGTGATGATGGACAGGGCGGACTTCATGAAGCGGATGAAGAAGATCATCGCGCACAGCGATACGCCCATCCGCGGCACAAACGAGTTTGACGAACTTTAAAGCATAAGGAGAGGTCCGATCCATGGAGCAGGAAAAGAAGACGAAGAAGGACAAGCGGCAGGAAAAGCCGAAAAAGTCGATGAAGCGCGAGATTTTTGAGTGGATCATGGTGTTCGTGGTGGCGGCGGCGCTGGCGTTCGTCGTGCGCACGTTCATCTTTGAGCCCGTGCGCGTGGACGGCTCGTCCATGCTCAACACGCTGAGCGACGGCGAGTTCATGATCGCCACCAAGTACGACTATCTGCTGGGCGATCCGGAGCGCTTTGACATCGTGATCTGCGATTATCCCAACACCAGCGACGGCATGTACCGCGTCAAGCGCGTGATCGGCCTGCCGGACGAGACGATCGAGCTGCGCGCGGGCGAACTGTATGTGGACGGCGTGCACATCGAGCAGGACTTTGACATGACGCCCAACGAGACCTACTTCGGCCCGTACACCGTGCCGCCGGGACATTACTTCGTCATGGGCGACAACCGCAACAATTCCAAGGACAGCCGCTCCGCGATGGTCGGCCCGCTGGCCCGGGACGAGATCAAGGGCCATGTCCGCGCGGTCGTGTTCCCGTTCGGGCACTTCAGGCTGATGCCGGACTGACAGACAAATAGTGAATCGCGGGTTCTCCCATTGGAGAACCCGCGGTTTTTGTGAGATGGGAAAGCGTGCATTGGGGAGCTATTGTTAACGAAGACCACTCCCTCCGGCTGCTGCGGCAGCCAACCTACGGCGTTTCATCAGCCTGCATCGCCCACTGGGCGCGGCTGCTGAAACGTCCCTCAGGAGGGAGGCTGGAGCTGCTGAAAGCGATTTGGGCTCCCTCTTGAGGGAGCTGTCAGCGAAGCTGACTGAGGGAGTTCGTTCGCATTCGCTCCCTTTATCTATCGAAGCTGCTTACCGCCCGGCAGTCCTCAGCGCCT
>JBJEUH010000133.1:0-3566 GCA_051883735.1 Candidatus Ventricola sp. | reverse complement strand
GCGAGGTCTGGTACAAGCTCATCGTCCGCGGCATGACCGGCGATTACAGCTGGTACTCCTCCGCGGCGAAGTACATGGACATGTACGAGCGCCTGGCCAAGCCCGCCACCGATTTCACCCTGACCGAGGAAGCGCCGGCAGAAGCCCCTGCCGAGGTGACCGAAAACCCTAAGGAGGCCCCGGCCGCCGAGGAAATCCCGGCCGCCGAGGAGACTGCGGTGACCCCGGAAGCCCCGGCCGCCGAGGCAGCGCCTGCCCCGGAAGCCCCGGCTGAGGAAGCGCCCAAGAAGCGCGCTCCGCGCAGGAAGAAGGCCGAAGCGGCCCCTGCTGAGGCGGCTGCCGAGCCGGCCCCGAAGAAGCGCGCCCCGCGCAAGAAGAAGGCCGAGGAAGCCGTGGCCGCCGAGGCCCCGGCTGAGGAAGCGCCCAAGAAGCGCGCTCCGCGCAGGAAGAAGGCCGAAGCGGCCCCCGCCGAGCCGGTCGCCGAGCCGGCCCCGAAGAAGCGCGCCCCGCGCAAAAAGAAGGCCGAGGAAGCCCCGGCTGAGTGATTGAATTCTCTGCAATTCCTTCATGTTTGCACAACCGACCCCGCCCGCGTTTTCGCGGGCGGGGCAACGTGTTTCTGACACCATCCATTTCCAAACGAGGTACCTTATGGCATTCATTCGCAAACACGCATCCCTGCTGGCGCTGCTTGCCGCGCTTGCCGGTCTCGTCGCCGCGCCGTATCTGATCCCCGAGGACCCGGACAGCGCGGTCTTCCGCAGCGGCGTCTTCGGCACGCTGCTGGTCGCGGCATGCTATTTCCCGCTTGAGCAGGCCTTCTCCAAGGCCAGCCGCCGCACGCTGATCTGCGCGGCGGGCTTCGGCCTGCTGCTGGGCGGCGCGCTGAGCCTGGGCGCAGAGCTGCGGTTTTACAGCGGCCTTCTGCCCGGCATGGGCAGCATGCTCCGCCGCGTGGCCGTGCCCGTGCTCGTCACGCCGCTTCTGGGCGGCCTGGCGGCGCGCTGCATGCTCATGCAGCAGGACAGCATTGGCCGCCGCACGCTCCAGGTGCCGATGTGGGGCTACATGCTCATCCTGCTCATCTGCTGGCTGCCGCTGCTCATCGCGTTCTATCCCGGCATGCTGAACTACGACGTGAACACCGAGTACCGTCAGTGGTTCTACGGCGAGTGGGACGACCGCCATCCGCTGCTGTACATCGTGCTGTGCTACGGCGTGTACACGATCGGGCGGCTCATCGATCAGCCGGAGCTCGCGCTGCTGGCGGCCACGGTCATCCGCATGGTCGCGTTCGCCGCTGCGCTCGCGTACAGCTGCGTGTTTGTGCAGCGCCGCCGCGCGCCGGCCTGGGCGCTGATCCTGCTGACGGCGCTCTACGGCCTGCTGCCGGTCTTCTCGGTCATGTCCGTCTCCGCCGCCAAGGACACGCCGTTTACAGCCGCGCTGCTCGTGCTTTCCCTGCTCTGCTGGGAGGCCATCGAGGACCCGAAGGCCTTCTTCGCCAGCAGGCGCCGCTGCATCATGTTTGTGCTGATGGTGGTCTTCACCTATCACATGCGCAAAAACGGCGTCGCCGCGCTGGTCCTGCTGCCGCTGCTGATCCTCATGCTCCGCGGCTTCCGCAAGAAAGCAGCCTGTCTGTGCGCCGCAGGTCTGGCGGTCACGCTGCTGGTCAACATCGTGATCTACGCGGCCTGTCAGCCGTTTGACCAGCCCGCCTTCCAGACGTACAGCATCCCGGCGCAGCAGCTGGTGCGCGCCTACAACGTCGGCGAGATGACGGAGGAGGAGAAGGAGGAGCTGCACAGCTGGTTTGTCGACGGCGAATGGGGGCTGATGCTCCATCCGTATCTGGCCGACAACGCCAAGGGCTACCTCAACCAGGAGAAGCTCCGGGAGGACCCGTCCGGCCTTCTGGATCTCTGGGCGCGTGTGGGGAAAAAGAACAAGCGCGTCTATGCCGAGGCATTCCTGATGCTCAACATCGGCTCCTGGTACCCGGACGACCTGACACACACGCGCGTCTATCTCGACGCCTCCGGCATACTCAAGGGCTATCTGCAGACGGACGAATACGATTTCAAGCAATACGGCGTGGAGATTCAGCACCCGCTGCCCAGGCTGAGCAACTTCATCAACAGAATCTGCCGCCTGAACGAGTACCAGAAGTATCCCATCATCACAGTGCTCTTCTGCACGGCGACGCCGCTGTGGGTCATCCTCTTTGCCTGCGCCATGCTCATCGCCCGCAGAAAGACGCGCTTCCTGCCGGTCGTCTCCGGCGTGATGGTGCTCTGGGCCTCCTATCTCTTCGGCCCGTGCACCATGGTGCGCTACATGCTGCCGCTGTACTGCCTGGCCCCGGCGCTGCTGACGCTGGCGTTCAGCCTGCCCGGCGAGGCGCTGTCTGCAAAGAAAGCTGAATAACCTGGAGATACGTTAGGGCTGCCGCCCTAAAACCTGCTCGGGGACATTGTCCCCGAACCCCTACTTCGCTTCGCGCATGCAAAAGCGTCTTGGAAGCAGAACAGGATAAACCAAATTCAATTGAGCTGCAAACGCCGTTTTGCAGCTCTTTCTTTGCTGAAATATTGACAGAAATGCAGTATAGGTCTATACTTGTTGCATTGTGTGATATAAGGAGGAGTATGCACTGTGAACGCAGACCCGCTTGTTCAGGCCGTATGCGGCAGCGTGGAAGCGCATGCAGGCGCCTATACCGAGGCGAGCGACGCCATCTGGGCGCATCCGGAGGTCAATTTCCATGAGGATTTTTCCGCAGGTGTGCTTCGCGAGCTGCTGGTCAAAAACGGCTTCACGCTCACCGAGAACCTTGGCGGCATGCCCAACGCCTTCCGCGCCGAATACGGCGCCGGCCGTCCGGTGATCGCCTATCTGGGCGAATTCGACGCGCTGAGCGGCCTGAGCCAGAAGGCCGGCTGCGCGGTTCGCGATCCGCTCGTCCCCGGCGGCCCGGGCCACGGCTGCGGCCACAACCTGCTGGGCGTGGGCGCGCTGGCCGCCGCCATCGCGGTCAAGGAGCAGATCGCAGCGGGCAGGCTCTCCGGCACGGTCGTGTTCTTCGGCACGCCCGCCGAGGAGACCGGCAGCGCCAAGACGTTTCTGGCGCGCGACGGCTTCTTTGAAGGCATCGACGCGATGCTGACCTGGCACCCGTGGGACTACACCGGCATCTGGCCGGGCGGCTCGCTGGCGAACGTGAAGATGATCTTCCGCTTCAAGGGCCGCAGCGCGCACGCCGCCGGCAGCCCGGAGCTGGGGCGCAGCGCGCTGGACGCGCTGGAGCTGATGAACATGGGCGTGCAGTTCCTGCGCGAGCATGTGCCGGAGGACACGCGCATTCACTATGCCATCACCGATGCGGGCGGCGCCTCGCCCAACGTGGTGCAGGCCAGCGCCGAGGCGGTGTACCTCGTGCGGTCGCCGCGCCTGTCCGATCTCGAGGGCATCAAGCAGCGCGTGATCGACTGCGCGCGCGGCGCGGCCATCATGACCGGCACGACGATGGAGATGGAGTTCGTCAAGGGCTGCTCCAACATCCT
>JBJEUH010000132.1:0-19255 GCA_051883735.1 Candidatus Ventricola sp. | reverse complement strand
TCGATCAATTATAGCGTTTTATGCCGGAGAAATCAAGAGCCAGCGCGACAAACCGCAGATATGGCGTGTGCAGGATGCCCCTGCATCCCGGACGTCAGAAAAAGAACAGAGGGCGCGGCCAATGTCATTAAGATAATGACATTGCATTCACCGTACTCTCTCATTTGAAACCGATCCTCACAGAACCTCAAACATGCTTGCTGCAACAGTGTCTGCCATATCCATAAGATCAGAATAATGGGTTGCTGTCAGCTTTGAAAGGCGCCGGGCGGCAAGGTCCAGATAACGAACCTGTTCGCAAAGAGCAATGCCCTCTGCTTCCGAATCCCTCAGCTCAATATGCAGCGGCCCGGCAGCCGCCCTTTTCACGATCGGGCAGACGATGGCCTTCCCGCTCTGGTTAAAATAGCTGTTGCTGACCACGATGCTCAGTACACCATGGCTCCGGGGTGTCTGGACACCCTGGGTCGGCAGTCTCCATTCATCTGGTTAAGAACATTTTATTTTGCATTCTCTTTACAACATGACCAATTTATGTTATGATTCATGGTAAGGATTTGTCTGTTCTTCCGATTGGATTCTGTTGCAACCATCGTCGGTGTGCATCCGGCGATACAATTTCGTGAAGGAGGATTTCCCATGAAAAAGCTGCTCGCTCTGATCCTGTGCGCTATGCTGATGCTCGGCGTCGCCGCGACCTCTCTGGCCGTGAACGAGGACGTGGAAGGCAAGGTCATGATCTACACGTCCATGTACCAGTTCGTCATCGACATGATGGATGAGGCGCTGGCGCAGGAATTCCCGAACCTCGATGTCGAGTTCTTCTACGGCGGCACCGGCTCCCTGCAGACCAAGCTCGCCGGCGAGATGGAAACCGGCACCCTCGGCTGCGACATGATGCTCGTCGCCGAGCCCGCCTACTCCCTGGAGCTCAAGGAGGGCGGCTGGCTGGAGCCCATGGAGGCTGACGGCGAAAAGCTGCGCTTTGCCTACGACGAGGAGGGCTACTGGTATCCCGTCCGCGTCTGCAACATGGTGCTCGCCTACAACCCGGAGAAGTACGCCGCGGAAGAGCTTCCGAACAGCTTCTATGACTTCGCCTACGACGAGTCCGTCAAGGGCATGATCTCCATGGGCAACCCGCTGACCAGCGGCACCACCATGGCGGCGGCCGCCGCGCTGAGCGACAAGTACGGCTATGACTACTTCAAGGCGCTGGGCAGCAACGGCGTCATGATCGAGTCCGGCTCCACCGCGCTGGCCAAGCTGCAGACCGGCGAGTGCAAGCTCGTCATGATCCTCGAGGAGTCCGTGCTCAAGGTCCGCAAGGAAGAGGGCAGCCAGCTGGCCTGCATCTACCCGACCGACGGCAACATCATGATCCCGTCCACCGTCATGACCGTGGCGGAGGACCGCAGCGCGAACATGAACATCGAGGCCTGCCAGGCCATCACCGACTGGCTGCTGAGCGAAGCGGGCCAGAAGTACGTCCTCGAGGGCTACATGCACAGCGTGTTCGCCGGCATGAAGGACGTTCCGTATGACTCCATCGACACCGACGGCCTCATCGAGACCGACATGGGCGTCGACTGGGTCCGCTGCTACACGCAGCGCGAGGAGATCCGCACCCAGTTCCAGGAGAGCGTGACCATTCAGTAAGAGAAGCGAAAAATCGGAGCCGCCCTGCGGCGGCTCCGTGCTCTATGTTTCCGACAACGACGGGGCGCCGTGCGCTGAAGGCGCATAGCGCCCTTCCTATTTCCCCGCATAAAGGAGTGCTGGCAGGATGAAGAACAAACCGCGGCCGAAAGCGCAGCTTGGCGACAGCCGGGAGCCTGTGATCGTCAAGACCGTGCTGGTTATCGCGCTGATTGTGGGCGCGCTGATGATCGCAGCCGGCGTCATGGGCATGAATGCGTTCACCGCCTCCGGGTTTGACTCAGAGGACGGCTTTGCCCACCTGTATCACATGAAGCGCGCGCTGGATACCCATTACGACGAGGCCATCGCCCCCGCGCTCGCAAGCCTGAGCGAGGAGGAACGCGCGCAGACCGGCGACAAGCTGGACGCCATGCTGCTCTCCTACTGGGCGGAGCTGATGGGCGACGAGGCCGCCGCGAAGGCCGACCTCGACGCGTTTGTCGCTTCCCTGCCGCAGGGCGAACAGGACAGCGCCACGCTCAAGCTCTTTGACGCTGCGTTCGCCGTGGATGGCCCCAAGGTCTCCTCCAAGCTCAAAAAGCAGCTCTCCGCCATGGGCGACAGCGAGCGCAGCGATTTCCGCCGTGCGCTGCTGCTCGCCCTCGCCGACGGGCAAGCCGCGCTGCCTGAGCTTGCAGCCGACGCTGTCAGCGGCAAGGAGGGCGCCGAACGCGAGCGCATCCTGCTGCAGCTCTTCCTCGTCAGCGGCAGCACGAGCAGCGAATCCGTGCCCACCGAGCTGGCCAACAGCCTCAAAAAGGCCGTGCGCAAGGACGCCGCGCGCATCGAGGCCTACAAGAAGGCCGTCGCGGGCGACGTGGGCTTCGTCATGCAGTTCACCGTCTCCCACAGCCGCACCATCTGCCTGCTGGGCGTGCTGCTGGTCATCGACGTAGCGCTGCTGTTCTTCCTGCTGGGCGCAGACCACAGCTGGCACTTTGACATGAAGTGGATCATCATCCTGCTGATCATCGACTTCATGCTCGTGTTCCAGATGCTCCCGCTGATCTATCTGATCGTCAAGGCCTTCTTCCCGAACGGCTCCTTCACGCTGGAGACGTTTACGCGCCTATACACCTATCCGATGAACTGGAGTGCGCTCAAGAACACGCTCATCGCCGCCTCCGCGACGATGGTGCTGGGCACGCTCATCGCCTTCCCGCTGGCGTGGCTGGTGGGCCGCACCAACCTCTACGGCCGCAAGTTCTTCCGCAGCCTGTTCGTGCTCACCTATATGGTGCCGCCGTATGTGGGCGCGATGGCCTGGCTGCGCCTGCTCAACCCGAACGTGGGCGACATCAACGTGTTCCTGCGCACGCTCTTCGGCATGGCGCCGGACGCGATCGGCCCGATCAACATCTACTCGCTGGGCGGCCTCATCTGGGTGCTGACCACGTTCTACTACCCCTACGCCTTCATCACGATCTCCCGCGCGATGGAGAAGATGGATCCGACGCTCGAGGAGGCCAGCCGCATCTCCGGCGCCTCCCCGCTCAAGACGCTCTTCACCGTCACGCTGCCGATGATGACGCCCTCGCTGATCGCGGGCGCGCTGCTGGTCTTCGTCTGCGCGGCCAGCTGCTACGGCATCCCCTCGATCATCGGCGCGCCGGGCAAGGTGCACACCGTCACCACCCGCATCATCGAATACTACGGCCTCGGCACGCAGGGTCTCAACGACGCGACGGGCCTCGCCGTGTTCCTGATGGTCATCGCCATCATCGTGCTCTACGTCTCCGACGTCGTCATGGCGAAGAAGCAGTACATCACGGTCAGCGGCAAGTCAACCCGGCCCAACACCGTTGACCTGCGCATCTGGCGCATCCCGCTGACGGTGATGGTCAGCCTCTTCGCCGTGGTCGTCATCCTGATTCCGTTTGCCACCATCCTGACCACCTCCTTCAAGGTGGACGTGGGCAAGAGCCTGCGCGACCCCGGCAACTTCACCTTCGGCCAATGGACGCTGATCTTCTCCCGTCAGGAGACGCTCGATTGCCTCAAGAACAGCCTCATCTTCGGCGCGGTCACGGCCACGGTGGGCATCGTCATCGCCTGCGTGATGAGCTACCTGCTCCAGCGCACGCGCATCCGCGGCCGCAAGCTGCCGGACTTCATGATCACCCTGGGCAGCGGCACGCCGTCCGTGGTCATCGCCCTCGGCCTCATCATGACGATGAAGGGCGACTTCGGCGTCAACATCTACAACACGGCGTACATCATGATCGTCGCCTATCTGATCAAGTACCTGATGATGGGCATGCGCACGGTCGTCTCCGCGATGAGCCAGATCCACGTCTCGCTCGAGGAATGCTCGCAGGTTTCCGGCGCAAGCTGGCTGCGCACGATGTTCAAAATCACCGGTCCGCTCATCTTCCCCTCCATCGCCGCGGGCTGGTTCCTCATCTTCATCCCGTCCTTCTACGAGCTGTCCATGACGACGCTGCTCTACTCCAACACCACCAAGACCATCGGCTTCCAGCTCTACGAATACTGGACGTTCACCTCGCAGCCTCAGGCCTGCGCGATGGCCTTCGGCATCCTGATCATCGTCGTGGCGCTCAACTTCGTGCTCAACAAGCTCACCAAGGGCGAGTTCTCCATCTGACCGACCGCATTGAAGGAGTGTATACACTATGGCAAGCGTAACCATTGAGAACGTCACCAAGGCGTTTGGCAATTCGGTCGTGCTGGACAAGTTCAACGCGACGTTTGAAAACGGCGAATTTGTCACCCTGCTGGGCCCCTCCGGCTGCGGCAAGACGACGATGCTGCGCATCATCGCGGGCTTTGAAAAGCCGACCTCCGGCAGCGTGCTCTTTGACGACCGCGTCGTCTCCAGCGGCAAGGTCTTCCTCCAACCGGAAAAGCGCGACATCGGCATGGTCTTCCAGTCCTACGCCGTCTGGCCGCACATGACGGTTTACGACAACGTGGCCTACCCGCTGACCATCAAGAAGCAGGACAAGGCGACCATCCGCAAGAAGGTGGAGCGCGTGCTCTCCGCCGTACACCTGATTCAGTACGCCGACCGCATCCCCAGCCAGCTCTCCGGCGGCCAGCAGCAGCGCGTGGCGCTCGCCCGCGCGCTGGTGGCGGAGCCGGCGCTGCTGCTGCTGGACGAGCCGCTCTCCAACCTCGACGCCAAGCTGCGCGAGAGCATGCGCTTTGAAATCAAGGAAATCCAGAAGGAATACGGCATCACGGTCGTCTACGTCACGCACGACCAGACCGAGGCCATGGCGATGAGCGACCGCATCGTCGTCATCAACCGCGGCGTGATCCAGCAGATCGGCTCCCCGCGCGAGATCTACACCAACCCGGCGAACCCGTTCGTCGCGGACTTCGTGGGCAAGATCGAGTTCCTGGAGGGCGTTGTGCGGGATGGCGCCATCGAGCTTGAAGGCTGCGGGCAGAGGCTCCCCTATGCCGGCCCGCTGACCGGCAGCGTGATCGTGGGCATCCGGCCGGAGCAGATGCAGTATGTCGCCGCGGGCGAGGGCGAGCTGACCGGCACGGTGCGCACGCACTTCTATCTGGGCGACGTGGACGACTGCCGCGTCGACCTGGGCGATGGCAAGGAGCTGCGCGTCATCGCCGATCCGTACATGAGCATGGGCGTCGCCGCGGGAAAGCAGGTCACTCTGAAGGTCCGCAGCTTCCACGTCTTCCCGAAGGACGAGGCGGGCGACTTCCGCAAGATTCTGACCTGATCGTTACTCAAAAAGCGAGCCGTGCTTACTGCACGATTCTTTCGCATATAAGAAAGAGCCTCTCAGCCGCGTTTTCAGAGCTGCCGGAGTTTTCCTGTCCGGCGTTTCTGATCATCGCCCTGAGAGGCTCTTTTTGTTCGCGTATTTTCCTTTATGCGCTCCCTGCCTGCGCCATTCAGGTCAGAGAACAGTCTGACGCGCAGAAAGCTCCTTCATCGTCCTGACGACGAGCACGGCAATCACGGCGAACGTCAGCAGGTCGGAGACGGGCATCGAATACAGCACGCCATTGAGCCCGAAGGCGAGCGGCAGCAGGATCGGCAGCCCGCAGCCGAGCACGATTTCGCGCATCAGCGAAACTGCCGAGGAAATGCCCGCCTTCCCCAGCGCCTGCAGATAGATGAACGTGCCCTTGTTGACGGTCGCCAAAGGCAGCATGCACAGGTAGATGCGGAAGCACCTGACCGCAAAGTCGGCGTAGTATGCGCTCTCGTTGGCCGCGCCGAAGATACCAATCAGCTTCCGGGGCAGCAGCTCCGCAAACAGCAGCGCCACAACGCCGGTGATGAGCTCTGCCGTCAGCAG
Source organism: Candidatus Ventricola sp. (assembly GCA_051883735.1). Lineage (GTDB taxonomy): Bacteria > Bacillota > Clostridia > Christensenellales > Aristaeellaceae > Ventricola. The sequence goes on along the minus strand of JBJEUH010000132.1, from coordinate 13,259 downwards.
CATCTTGAACAGCTGACGCGCGCGATCCCGCCGTCCGGCGCCGATGTTATAGCCCACAACCGGGATGCAGCCCGCCGCCAGGCCCACCGAAATGGCGATGACGATCTGGAAAAACTTCATCACAATCCCCAGCACGGCCATGGGGATCTGCGCCAGCTCCTCCTGGCCGAATACCGGATCGAGCGCGCCGTACTTCATGGTCATGTTCTGCACGGCTGCCATCGACGCGACCACCGAAATCTGGCTCAGGAAGCTGGTCAGGCCCAGGGGAAGATACTGCCTCATCAGCCCGGGATACAGGCGGAAGCTGCTCTTCTGCAGCCTGACGGCCTTCATCCGCAGCATGTACCACGCCGCAAGCCCGGCCGTCAGCATCTGACCCAGGATGGTCGCCCATGCCGCGCCCGCCATGCCCCATCGGAAGCCGTAGATCATGATGGGATCGAGAATGAGGTTGGCCACAGCGCCCGCAAGCGTCGAGAGCATGGCGAAGCCCGGGCTGCCGTCCGAGCGGATGATCGGATTGAGGCACTGCCCGAACATGTAGAACGGAATGCCGACAGAGATGATGGTAAAGTATTCTCTGGACAGCGCATAGGTGCGCTCATTCACCGCACCGCCAAAGAACGAGAGAATCGGTCCCTGAAAGGCGAAATACACCGCCGTCAGGATCAGGCTGACGCCTGCGCACAGCACCACGGCGCTGCCGACGCTCTTATGGGCATTCTCGCTCTTCCCCATGCCGAGGCTGATGCTCACAAATGCGCAGGCGCCGTCGCCGATCATCACGGCGATGGACAGCGCCACCATCGTCATCGGGAAGACGACCGTGTTGGCCGCATTGCCGTAGGAGCCCAGATAGGAGGCGTTGGCGATAAAGATCTGGTCTACGATGTTGTACAGTGCTGCCACCAGCAGCGAAATGATACAGGGAATGGAAAACTGCTTCATCAGCCTGCCAAGCGGCAGCTCCTCCAGAAAGCGGTTGTCTCTGCTCTTTCCCTTCTGCATGGAATCCTTCCTTTGCTCTTTTGTCATGTTCATCCGGCATGGCATGCGGCTGCTCCCATACGAGGGCGTCATCCACACTGCAATGGCCCGCGTTCGCCAGGCCGGAAAACGGACTGCTCCGATGCGCCAGCAAGAGCAGTCCGGCTGCTGATGAACATCGGTCTTCGCTCAAAGCTGATACAGCATCTCCGCGTTCCCGCCGAGAATCAGCTGCTTTTCCTCCTCGCTGATGGCAAGCCCCTGCACATACGCGGGGCCGCCGACCGTCCATTCCTCCTTGACCGGGCACGAGGAACCATACACGATGTGATCCGCGCCGAGGATGCGCACGGCTGTCTCCAGCAGCACGCTTCCCCAAGGCTGCGCATGGCTCATCTCAAAGTAGAGATTGTCTTTGAGGTGCTTCCTCATGCTCTCCGGCGTGGCGGCAAAGCGCCCGTCGCTGCCGGCAGGCCCATGCGGCATCAGCATCTCCTTGAAGGTGAAGAAGCCGCCGCCCAGCATGGAATGCACCAGTCTGACGCGGGGATACCGCTCAAACATGCCGCTGAACAGCTCGCGCCCCACAGCGGTCAGCTGATCCTCGCAGCGGCCCAGGCTGCGGCGCAGGTTGTTGTAGGCGGCAATGCTCCGGTATTCCACCGGAACCGGCGTATGGTGCACATAGGCCGTCATGCCATAGGCGTTCAGCCGCTCAAACAGGGGCGCGAAGGCCTCGTCATCCAGGTACATTTCGCCGTAGTGCGCGCAGAGCTGCACGCCCTTCATGCCCAGCTCGGTGCGGCAGCGCTCAAGCTCCGCCAGCTGCTCCGGCTGGCCCCACGGCGGCAGCACCGCCAGCGCGGACAGCCTTCCGCCGGAGCGGCGGGCAAAATCCGCCATGCCGTCGTTGAAATACCGGCACATTTCAAGGCTCATCCACTCGTGCACGCAGGGCACCTTCATCACGGCCCTGTCCACATGGGCCCTGTCCAGCATGTCCAGCATGTGCTCCAGGGTATAGTCGCCCTGCAAAAAATCCACGCCCGCGCAGCCGACGGGGCGCTCGATCACGATCTGCTTTCTTCCGCCCCGCTCCATCATCCTTCCGGCCGTGCCCCATGCGCGGGGAACGTCCGAAAGGAAGCGGGCCAGCAGCGCTTCGTCCGTAAACATCTCCTCCGGAAACCAGTATACATTCGCATCTATCGTCATCAGTCTGCTTCCTTCCTGCGTTCGCTGCGTCGTTTTCAGTCCCTGATCTGCCGAACGTCATAGATGATGCACGTTCCCGCGTAGCGCATCTCCCGTTTGTACTCAAGATCCCTGTTGATGTCCTTGGGGCCGTCCCCGGGATGCGGGATGCGGCGCTTCCAGATCCTGCGCCCCTGTTCGTCGATGCGCTCCTCTCCGGGGAAATGCCCCGGCCTGGCCGGCACGCCCTCATAGCCGTCCAGGATGCGGCGGGCGCAGGCGTACTGCTGCTCAATGACGGCGGGGTTCAGATCGGGCCAGGCGCCGGCGCACAGCCGGTCAAAGCGATCCCGGACGGCCAGCAGCTTTTCGAGCATGGCCGCCCAGTGCGCCACGCTGCCGTGCAGGCTCTTGCCAAAGGCCATGAACTCATCGCCGGAGAACAGAATGCGCTCCCGCTCGTCCAGAAAGGCGAGGCTGCCAACCGCGTGATCGGGGATCTCAAACACCTTGAGCTCCCGTCCGCGCAGGGGGATGACGTCGCCGTCCGTCACCAGCTTCACGGGGTAATCCCGCGGGAAATCCACGCCCGCAAAGCTCGGGAACGGGCGGGTCGCCAGCGGGCGGGTCGCGGCGGACATGTAGGCCAGATCGAAATAGGAATTGTTGGCCGTGTGATCGAAATGGTCATGCGTGTTGCAGATTTTTGAAACCGGCTTGTCCGTCAGGCTCTGCGCGTATTCCCTGATGCTGCCCGCGCCATAGCCGGAATCGATCACAATCGCCTCGTCGTCTCCCTCCACCAGATAGGAGTAATCCCCGTCGGACAGGATCTGCCACGTTCCGGGGGCAATCAGCCAGCTTCTGAAGTACGGCTCGTCCATCCGCTGGAGGCTGCCCTCGTCGTCCTCCAGCCAGATGTCGTGCTTGCTGGAAAAGTCAATCATCGCTCTCATCTCCCGTCACTGCAGTCTCTGCTCAAAGAGCCATTCCCGCAGGGCCTTGATGTCATAGGCCTTGACCCATGTGTTCACGTGGTGCGCGCCCGGATGCACCATCTGGTTGTCCGGCACGACGCTGCGCCCCTCGAACCACGTCATGTTGACATTGGCCCCCTTCTGCTTCTGGCTGCGGATGGCCGCGTCAAGCCATGCGGCGTCCGCCCTGGCGCTGACATGGCCGTAGCAGATGCGTGCGCCGTTCTTCTCCATCTCGCCGAGCACGGCCCGCATCGTCGGGAATGCCTTCGCATCCCCTCTGGAGACGACGATCCACAGGTTTTCTCCGGGAACCGTGCCCATGCGCTCGGGCTCCCATTGTCCGGCCACCAGCAGGCAGCCGGCAAAGGTATGCGGGTGGCGCACCATCAGGTCGCAGAGCATCATGCAGCCCATGGACTGACCCGTGCCATAGAGCCTGTGCCTGTCCATCGGATACAGGCCGAAGAGGTATTCCATCAGCTCCAGCGTCGCCTCCGCCTCCCAGGTCACCGTGCAGTCGTCAAAGGCGCACTGCCTGTTGTACTGCGGCGCCACGATGAAGCACGGCCTGCGGTTGTAGTAGGATTCGATGGCCCACACCGTCGCGCCGGTGCCCTGAAGCAGGGGCGCAGCCGTATCCTCCGAGCAGGCGCCGAGGTCATGCATGAACAGCACGACGGGATACATCTGCCCGGCGACCAGGTGATCCGGCACATAGAGGTTGTAGTTCAGCTGCCGGCCCTCCTTCGTCGTGAAGGAGGCGGCGATGAACTTGTCCGCAATGCCCAGATCGATCTCCGTCGTCCGCTGCCCTTCAAAGGCAGGGACGGTATTTCCCGCCGCCGTCTGAACATCCTGCTTCTGGCTGACCGCAAGAACGGGCCGGCGGATCTCGAGCCTCGCGTCCATGCCCCGGCCGACATGGCGGCACAGGGACAGCGCCTCCTCCTCGCCGCTGAGCAGAAGCTGCACAAACCGGCCGTTCCACACCAGCTCGCCGCGGGCTGTATCGGACACGCACAGGCTGTCGATGGTATAGCCCTCCACTGCGTACATCTCTGCGCTCAGGCTTCCGCGGCACATATTCTCGCTGTACTCAATGGCGACAGAGGTGATGCGCTGTCCCGAGCCGTAGGCCGAGGTCACGACCGTCATGCTCATCACTCTGGCTTCGCACTTGCATGGTTGCATCGTTCATCTTCCTTTGCTTGACAGTTCTTCGCAGGTTGGCGCTCCGCCGGCGCATCGGGCTCAAAGCCCGTTGAGCTCCCGCGCGCGGCAGCAGGAAACGTAGTGGTTCGGGAGCAGCTCCTCGAGCGCCTGCTGCTCATGGCAGCGCTCGCAGGCGTAGGGGCACCGCGCCGCAAACCGGCAGCCGGGCTTGGGGTCGACGGGCGAGGTGATCTCGCCCTTGAGATGAATGCGCTCATGCGGATGATGGATGTCCGTGGACGGAATGGCCGAAAGCAGCGCCTTCGTATACGGGTGCAGCGGCGCGGTAAACAGCTCCTTGGAGGGAGAGGTTTCCACGAGCTGGCCCAGATACATCACGCAGATATCGTCCGAAATGTGGCGCACGACGGACAGGTCATGCGTGACGAACATGTAGGTCAGGCCCTGCTGCTCCTGCAGATCCTGAAGCAGGTTGAGCACCTGCGCCTGGATGGAGACGTCAAGCGCCGAGACCGGCTCGTCACAGACGATGAAATCCGGGTTCAGGGACAGCGCCCGCGCAATGCCGACGCGCTGGCGGCGGCCACCGTCGAGCTCATGGGGATAGGCATGGCGCAGCCGCTCGTCGATGCCGACCAGCTGCATCAGTTCATCCGTCTTCCGGTCGATCTCCGCTCTGGTCTTGTAGCGGCGGGAGAGCTTGAGCGGCTCGCGGATCACGTCCTCCACCGTCTGACGGGGATTGAGCGAGGAATACGGGTCCTGGAAGACGATCTGCATCTTCTCGTTGATCTCGTGCATCCGGCGCTTGTCCACATGGGTGATGTCCTCGCCGTTCATGAAGATCTGCCCGTCGGTGCTCTCATGCAGATGGATGATGGTGCGCCCGAGGGTGGATTTTCCGCAGCCCGATTCGCCGACCACGCCCATGGTCTTCCCCTTCTCGATCTTGAAGGAAATATCATCCACAGCGTGCAGCACGCCTCTGGGCGTATCAAAGTACTTTTTGAGGTGCTTGACCTCGATCATCGGCACGCTCATGGTCAGACCTCCTTCACACGGCGTCCTGCCTTTGCGGCATCCGGATGGCAGCAGCGGCAAAGATGTCCTCCGCCCATGTCGCAAAGCGGCAGATGTCCCCTGCGGCATTCCTCATCGGCATACGGGCAGCGCGGGTGGAACGAGCAGCCCTCGGGGAGCTGCGCAGGGTTCGGCGGCAGACCCGCGATGGGCGACAGCCGCGTCGCGTCGTTCTTGAGGTCGGGCAGCGAGCCGAACAGGCCGATCGTGTAGGGATACAGCGGGTTGTCAAAGATCTGCTCCCGCGTGCCGTACTCGACCACCTCGCCCGCATAGACGACCGCCACCGTGTCGCACACCTCCGCCACGATGCCCAGGTCATGGGTGATCATCATCATCGAGGTGTCGAGCTTGCGGCGCAGCTCGCGAATCATGTCCAGCACCTGCGCCTGAATCGTCACATCCAGCGCGGTGGTGGGCTCGTCCGCCAGCAGCAGCGTCGGGCTGCACGCCAGCGCCATGGCGATGACCACGCGCTGCTTCATGCCGCCGGAGAACTGATGCGGATACTCGGCGTAGCGCTCCCCGGGGATGCCGACCATCTCCAGCATCTGCTTGGCCTTTTTGACCGACTCGCCCTTGCTGCAGCGCTCGTGCAGCCTGATGACCTCGGCGATCTGCTCGCCGATGCGCATGATGGGGTTGAGCGCGGTCATCGGGTCCTGGAAGATCATGGAGATTTCCTTGCCGCGGATGCGCTGCATCTCCTCTTCCCTGAGCGTCAGCAGGTTTTTGCCCTCGAACCAGATTTCGCCGCTGGTCACGCGGGCAGGCGGCTCGGGCAGGGTACGCAGAATCGCGCGCGCGATCGACGTCTTGCCGGCGCCGGTCTCGCCGACCAGGCCGATCGTCTTGCCCTTCTCAAGATCAAAGGAAATGTGGTTGACCGCGTGAATGACCTCACCCTCGGAGGTGTATTCAACCGTCAGATCCCTGACGGACAAGAGGATATTGTTGTCCATGCTGCAGCCTCCTTTCCCTTAATTCTTCAGCTTGGGGTCCATCGCGTCGCGCAGGCCGTCGCCAAGCATGTTGAGCGCCAGCACGACGATCATGATGGCCAGGCCCGGATAGATGCACAGATGCGGGTACTTGGTGATCATGGCCTTGCCCTCGGAGAGCATCGCGCCCCACTCGGGGACCGGCGGCTGCACGCCCAGTCCGATGTAGGACAGGCTGGCCGCCTGAAGAATCGTATTTCCGATGCCCATCGTCACCGAGACGATGACGGGCGCAATCGCATTGGGCAGGATGTGCGAGGTGATGACGCGCAGCCTGGAGCAGTTGATCTTTTCGGCCGCCTCGATGTACTCCTGCTTGCGCACGGTGAGGATGGAGCCGCGCAGCAGGCGCACCGTCATCGGAATGCCGCCAATGGACAGCGCCAGAATCGTATTGCCGATGCCGGAGCCCAGCGCGGCGGAGATGGCGATGGAGAGCAGCATGCCGGGGATCGCCTGCAGGATATCCAACAGGCGCATGACCAGATTATCCACCCAGCCGCCGAAGTAGCCCACCAGCGAGCCCAGCAGCACGCCGATGGCGGTCGAGACGAGTGTGGAAACCAGGCCCAGCCACAGAGAGGCGCGGGCGCCATAGAGGATGCGGGAGAAGATGTCGCGTCCCATGCCGTCGCAGCCGAACCAATGCTCGCTGCTGGGCAGCGCATAGCGGTTCGCCTTGCTGGTCTCCGCGTAGCTATAGGGGGAAATCCACGGGGAGAGCAGCGCCAGCGCAATCATCAGCAGCATGATGGCCAGGCCCAGCATGGCCGTCCTGTTTTTGGACAGGCGGTGCATCACCTGTCCCAGCTGTCCCTGCCTGCGGCTGCGCACGCCTTGGGTCCTTTCTTTAGCCATTCTTCCTTCTCCCCTTTCTTCCCTCATACTGAGCCTTGATTCGCGGATCGACAAAGGCATACACGATATCCACCAGCAGCATGATCAGAGAGAAAATCAGGCCCAGCACCAGCACGCCGCCCATGACGACGGGATAATCGCGGCTGGAAATGGCGTCCGTCATGTAGCGGCCAACGCCGGGGATGGCGAATACGTTCTCGATGATGACCGTGCCGCCCAGCATCATGCCCATGCCGTTGCCGATGATGGTGATGATCGGAATCAGCGCATTGGGCAGCGCGTGCTTGAAGAGGATCGTGCGGGAGGAAAGGCCCTTGGCCTTTGCCGTCACGATGTAGTCCGAGCGGATGACCTCCAGCATGGACGAACGCGTATGCCGCGCCTGCGAGGCGATGCCCGCGAAGGAATTGGCGAGGCACGGAAGGATGAGCGAGACCACGCCCGCGTCCACGCCGGACGTGGGCAGCCAGCCCAGATTCACGCAGAACACGAGCACCAGCATCAGCGCCAGCCAGAAGGCCGGAATGCTGACGCCGAACAGCGCCAGGAACATGCAGATTCTGTCCGCAATGCCGTTGTGATGGGTGGCGGCAATGATGCCCAGCGGCGTGCCCACAAACACCTGAAGCGCTATGCACATCAGGGCGATGAGCAGCGTGTATTTCATGCGCTCCATCAGGCCGGCGAACACGGAGGTGCCATACTTATAGGAAACGCCCAGGTCAAACTTGATAAAGGTCTGGTACAGATAGCGGCCCAAACGGATGATGTACGGGTCATTGAGGCCAAGCTCCTCGCGCTTGGCGGCCATCTCCACAGCCGTCGCACCGGGTCCCAGCAGGCTCTGCGCGGGGTCGCCGGGACAGATGTACATGATGGAGAAAATCAGAACCGCAATGCCCAGCATGACGGGAATCATCCACAGCAATCGCTTGCCCACATATCGGATCATGTCATGTTCTCCCCTTTGTTTGCTTCACCCCGGTAAGCGCACGCCGACCGGATGGCAGACAGTCGTACCTCGGAAAAGAGGGCGCCGCGACTGATGCGCAGCCGCGACGTCCTCCTCGGGTCAGGCGTTACGTTGGATCACGATCGCTCAATACTCGCATGCGCCGGGGATAACCTGGCCGCGGAAGCACGTTACAGCGGTCTTGATGTTATCGGTATGGGCCAGATTGACCACCGGCGCCACCAGACCGTACTCATACGCCTGCTCCTTGAGATACTGATGGAACGCGTCCATGTTCTCCGGGCTGTTGTCGTTGAGCGCAGCGGTCAGCAGGCTCTGCAGCGTGTCGTCCGCCACGTAGCCGATGGTCTTGCCGTGCACCTGATCGGGCGCGTTCATCGTCAGCTTCCAGACGTTGCTCAGCAGGCCGGAGGAGCCGCCCTCGTCGAGCATCAGGTCCCACTCGTTGCCGTCGTCTGCGTACTTGTAGGTGTTGAACAACGCGTTGTCATAGGGAATCAGCTCGAGATTGATGCCGAAGTCCATCAGATCCGCCTGAATCGTCGTGGCAATCAGCGTGTTCACGTCGGTGACACTGTACATCAGGCGGAAGGTGCCGCCGCTAAAGCCGGCCTCGGCAAAGAGCGCCTTCGCCTGATCGGCGTCGTACTCATAGTAGGACTCGTCGTTCCACGCCTCCACGAAGTCGGGATACTTGGAGTTGCCGACCGTCTTGGCCACCATCGCCAGGCCGTCGAAGGCGAACTCATTGACGTCGTTGGCGTCGATCGCGTAGCAGATGCCCTGGCGGACGCGCGCATCGCTGAACACGTTGTTGTTGAAGATCAGATACTTGGTGAGGCTGTCGGGGAACTGCGTCACGTTGAAGCCCTCCACGCCCATGAAGTCCTTGATATAGGCGGCGTCAATGGCGGCGGAGATGTCGATCTCCTTCGTCTTGAGGGCGTTGACCAGCTGCACGGAATCCGGGATGATCTTGAAGGTGATCTTGTTGACGTTGTGCTTGCTGGTCGTCTGCACCAGCGTCTCGTCGGTCTGCCAGTAATTGCCGGTGTACTCCATCTCGATGGTCGAGCCGGTCTGATAGCTGGTCACGCGGTAGGGGCTGGTGGTCACGGGGTCGGTGGCCATCTGGTCAGCGGAGGCCTCATAGGCGGCCTGCGTGACGATCGGGCACTCCATCAGCAGGGAGTAAAGGTCGCCGGCGGCCAGCTCCACAAAGCGGAAGCGGCACACATAGTCGCTGAGCACCTCGACGCTGTCGATGGACGCCAGCTTCGGCAGGTTGCCGCTCGCCTTGGCGGTGTCATAGCAGAACTTGATGTCATTGGCCGTCAGGGGATTGCCGTCCTGATCGTGGATGTAGTCGTAGATCTCCACGTCGTAGGTCAGCTCGTCCACCTGGGTCAGCTCCTTCATCAGGACGCCCGGATAGTCGCTGCCGTTCTTGGTGACCAGGAACTCATAGGTGGTGAAGAGCACGCCGATGCGGCCCAGGCCCATGCCCTGGAAGGGGCCGATGTTGCCGGGATCGCCGGCGATGCCGACCACGACGGCCTCGCTCTGCTCCGCCGAAACCGCAGTCAGGCAGCACAGTGCCATCGCCAGTGCCAGCACGAGTGAAAGAAGCTTTTTCATAACAGTGTACCTCCTTTTATTCTTGACGCCCTCCGGCGTTCAATCCGAATCCTCTGAAAAACGTATCTCCTGTTTCATTTCTGACTCTATCATAGCAAGGGATCATGTGCAAATCAAACCATTTTCGGGTCGGATTATTGCACTTTTCGGGACAAACCCGCCTCACATCTCCTGTTCCTGTGCTTTGGACAGCGCACCTGCGCTCTGCATTCGGCAATCCTCAGTACATTTCACAATCAAGCTGAAAAGACCGGCGACTATTGCACGGTTGCAACAATCGTCGGTCTGTATGCCGCCTTGCGGCGTATTCGCGTGTCAGCCCAGCAGCTCCCGGGCGGCGGACGCCAGTTGCTCCGCTGCGCCCCGGCCAAACGGAGAATTCTGTGATTCGTAGGTAATCCGGTCGTATGCCCCGGCCTCGGGCAGGTACTTCGCCCCGCCGTTGAAGAGCGTCACCACCAGCGCCTGCGGATGCCCCTCGCAGATCTCCATCGCTGTCCTGCAGCTCAGCTCCGGCCGCACGCCGATGAGCCTGACGCCGCCGATCTGCAGCAGCGTCACCGGCTGCGTCGTCTCCCCGTCCGGCACATACGGCGGGATGCGCGTCGGATGAATGCGGTGGAGGTCGCGCTCGATCCGCTTGGCCGGCAGCACGGCCAGCCTTTCCTTCCAGCGCAGCGGCTCTGCGCTCAGGGGCTGCGCCGCGGCAAGCGCCTCGCGCACGGCGTCCGCCAGCTCGCCGGCCAGCGCGTCGCACACGCGGATCGCGTCATCCTGCAGATTCGTGGGCTTCATGGTGCCGTCCTCCAGCCACTTAAAGCCGACCGCCTTTTCCCTGGGCGCCTGATCGCCCGCCGCGCCGGTCAAAAACAGCACCGGGCACCCCAGCTCCTGCTCGATGCTCGCCGCCATCCTGCCGGAAATATCGCCGGAGACGGGCTTGCCCCCCGCCCTGAGCTGGCAGCCATCGAGCACCGAGGACTGAACCGCATAGTGAACGAGCGCCGCGACGGGCCGGCGCTCCCCATCCGAGAGCAGCAGCGCCGTGAGCGTATGATTCACCGGGCCCTCGCCGCAGCAGGCAATCCACCAGCCATCCGGCGTCTCCACGTCCCGGGGGGAGTTCACCATGCACGCCGCCTGGCCGAGGGACAGCCTGGCCTCCGTCATGCCGGCGGCAGCCTCTGCGGCGGCCCCGCGCACGGCGGCATAGACCAGCTCCTGCAATGTCCGCTTCTTTGCCCGCTCCTCCTCGGTCTTCAGCGCATGATCGGGCATGAAATGCGGCGCTGAAAAGGTATGGGACGCGAGAATCCAGCACGCCTCTGCGCCGCTCGCCTCCCTGACGATGGCCTGAAGCGCCTCAATCTCCTCCGGCGGAATGGACGTCAGCTCCAGCACGGCCAGCGCACAGCGGCGCTCGCCTTCCAGAACGAGCACGCGCGCGTGCAAATCATCCAGCTGCGCAGAAAAGCCCTCCACGGGGAAGAATCCCTCGGGGAACGCCATGACCCTGCCCGAAGCTCCAACCTTCATACTCATCCCTCCGCTGCGATCTTGTCGTGATGCCGTTGACCTTATTTTATGGCATTCGACATTGACAATCAAACCGGTTTGCCCTATCATTTATGCAGATACCGCGATAAACCCGGCTTCACAGCGCTTTATCCGGAGGTGGACACATGGACATCGAGTACATTTGCGAGTTTGTCATTCTTTCAGAGACCTGCAACTACATGGAGGCGGCAGATCAGCTCTTCATCTCCCAGTCCGCCCTCTCCCGGCACATCAAGACGCTGGAGGAGAGCCTTGGCGTTCAGCTCCTCGACCGGAGCACGCGCAAGGTGTCGCTCTCGCGCTTTGGGATGCTCTTTCTTCCGTATGCAAGGCAGATCCTCGCCACGCGGTATGAGTATGAGACGGCCATCAGCACCGCGCTGAAGGCGGCGCACGGCAATATCCGCATCGGCGCCATCCCCGTGATGAGCCACTATCACATCACCGATCTCATCCTGCGGTTTCAAAAGGAAAACCCCGGCATCTCCCTTGACCTGATCGAGGGAGACACCACGGATCTGACCCGCATGCTGCGTTCAGGGCAGTGCGACATCGCCTTTGTCCGCGAGGGAGAGGACAGCACCGACGAATTCAACATCATCCATCACGACACCGATCAGCTCGCCGCGTTTCTGCGAAAGGATCACCCCTTTGCCAGCAGGCAGTTCATCCGCATCGAGCACCTGCGCACCGAGCCGCTGATGCTGCTGAGCAAGAATACCTTCATGTATGCGCTGTGCGTCGAGGCCTGCCGCAAGGCGGGCTTTGAGCCGAACGTGGTGCTGACAACCCGCCGCGGCAGCAATATGCTGGACTTTGCCCGCAAGGGCATGGGCATCGCCCTGCTGACCAAGCGTCCCACCCTGCCGCTGATGACGGACGATATTGCCGCCATCGACATCGAGCCGCGCATCATCACCAACATCGACCTCATCTATCCCAAAAACCAGCGTCTCAGCCCGAGCGCCAAGCGGTTTGTCGACATGGTGAACGCAAGGGTGATCGGATAAGCGGCGTCGGCATGCACGCTCTGCCAGAACAGGAGGCTATCATGAACAGGACAAAGGCCATGCTCTCCGAGCTCAGGCGGCTCGAACAGAAGATTCCATCAGCGGATGAAATGACCGCCCGCGAATACCTCTGCGCAGACGGCAGGGCGCAGATCGATGTCAACCTGTTTGACGGTGCGGAGCTTTTCAACCCGCTGACCTATCAAAAGCAGCGGGATCTGAGCGGCGCGATTTATGAGCTGATCGATGAAAAGCTGTACACGATTCCCCTGAAATACCCGATTCGGATCTGCTTCCATGGTCAGGTGCCCGACGGGGAGACACAGCGGGCCGTGCGCGACGATCTTCAGGAGCACTACATGTATGCCCTGCGGGATAAAAAGGAGGACCTGCGAATCAACTCGCTGAAAACGGTCTGCATGGCGCTGTTCGGCGTGATCCTCCTGACGCTCTATTTCGCGCTGGAGCTCTCTGCGTCCAATCCGGTCTTCATGGAGTTCCTGAGCATTGCCGGCTGGGTTGCAGCGTGGGAGGCCGTGGAGAGCTGGTTCCTTGAGCGAAAGACGATCCGGCTGGAATACCTGTCCGCCGGGCAGGCGGTGCTCGCCGAGGTCACCTTTACCGACCATTCGGATGCGCCTGTATAAGGGCTTTTCTGCGCAGCACTCCCCTCCCGGCAACTCAGGCATGCGCCGGTGGTTTTCTTCAGGCAGGCAAAACGGACAGTTCTCCGGCCAATGGGCGGGAAGACTGTCCGTTTCCAATTTGAATTTCAAATGCCGCATGAATAATCGGAGAGATTGTC
>JBJEUH010000131.1:0-3617 GCA_051883735.1 Candidatus Ventricola sp. | reverse complement strand
ATGAACGGCATGGCGGCGTCGGACAAGATCTTCCGTCTGCTGGATCTGCCGGAGGCGGAGCGGAAGACGCGCCTCGTTCCGGAGGACTGCTCCATCCGCTGCGACGGCCTGCGCTTCTCCTATGAAGAGGATCGGGAGATCCTGAAGGGGATCAATATGACGTTCCCCCTGGGCGGCTTTACCGCCATCGTGGGCGAGTCCGGTTGCGGAAAGTCCACCGTCGCCTCCATCCTCATGGGCCGGAATCGGCATACGGCCGGCTCCGTCACCGTGGGCGGCGTGCCGCTTTCGGAGCTTTCGGAGGACAGCCTGCTGCGCAGCTTCACCTATGTCAGCCATCAGAGCTATCTCTTCAAGGGCACCGTCCGGGACAACCTGCGGATGGGGCAGCCCGGCGCCGATGAGGACGCCATGTGGAGGGTGCTGGAGCGGGTGAAGCTGGCGGACTTCCTGCGCAGCGAGCAGGGCCTGGACACGCAGCTCGCTGAGCGGGCCGCGAACCTCTCCGGCGGACAGGGCCAGCGCCTGGCGCTGGCCCGTGCGCTGCTTCACGACAGCCCGGTCTACATCTTTGACGAGGCGACCTCCAACATCGATGTGGAGAGCGAGAACGACATCATGGCGGAGATCCGCCGCCTCGCAAAAACGAAAACCGTCATCCTGATTTCGCACCGCCTGGCCAATGTGGCGGATGCAGACAACATCTATGTCATGGAGGATGGACAAATCGTGGAGAGCGGCACGCATGAGCGCCTGCTGTCCATGGGCGGACATTACGCGGCGCTGTGGAACGCCCAGCAGGCGCTGGAGCACTACGGGAAGGAGGCCCATGCATGAAAAGGAGAAGCGGATTTGCGGTGATGGCAAGGCTCATCGGTCTGGTGAAGCCCCTGACCGGGTATATGATGCTCGCCATCGCCATGGGCCTTGTGGGCCATCTGTGCGCCGCCCTGATCACCATCTTCGGCGGCTATGCGGTGCTGAGCGTTCTGGGCTTTGAGGCTCCGCTGAGCCTGACGGCTTTGTTTCTCAGCGTGATCGTGATGGCCATCCTCCGGGCGGGGCTGCGCTACGGCGAGCAGGCGTGCAATCACTTCATCGCCTTCAAGCTGCTGGCCCTGATCCGGGACAGGGTATTCAGGGCCCTGCGCCGGCTGTGTCCGGCCAAGCTGGAGGGCAGGGACAAGGGCAACCTGATTGCCGTGATCACCTCGGACATCGAGCTGCTGGAGGTGTTCTACGCCCACACGATCTCCCCGGCGGCCATCGCCGTCCTGTTTTCTCTGATCCTGTGCCTGCTGATCGGCAGCTATCATTGGATGCTGGGCCTGCTCGCGCTGTGCGCCTACCTGACGGTGGGCGTGGCGGTGCCGCTCGTGACCTCCCGCCTCAGCGGAGAGGACGGCATGCGCTTTCGCACCAGGTCCGGCGAAATGAGCAGCTTTGTGCTGGACAGCCTGCGGGGCCTGAGCGAGACCCAGCAGTACGGGCAGGGGGAAAAGCGCCTGGCGGAGATGAACCGCCGCACCGACGAGCTTGCCGGGGATGAGGAGCGCATGAAGCGCACAGCGGGGCGGAACACGGCCTGCACCAACACCATCCTCCTGCTGTTTGATCTGGCGATGCTCTTCCTCTGTGCGGCCCTGTATCAGCGGGGGCAGGTGGGCTTTGACGGCGTGCTGATCCCCACGATGGCGCTGATGAGCTCCTTTGGCCCGGTGGTGGCGCTGGCCAACCTGGGCAGCGCGCTGCAAAACACATTCGCCGCCGGCAACCGGGTGCTGGACATTCTGGAGGAATCCCCGGTGGTGGAGGAAGTCACCGGCCGCACCGAAATCTCCTTTTCCGGCGCCGCTGCGGAAAACGTCACCTTCGCCTACGGGGAGGAGACGATCCTGGACTGCGTGTCCGTGGAGATTCCCAAGGACCGGATTGTGGGCATCGTGGGCCGCAGCGGAAGCGGAAAGTCCACGCTCCTCAAGCTCTTCATGCGCTTCTGGGCGCCGCAGGCGGGTGAGGTCAGGGTTTCCGGCCGCAGCGTGGGCGACGTCAACACCGCCAATCTGCGGGACATGGAGAGCTACGTCACGCAGGAGACGCACCTGTTCCACGACAGCATCAGGAACAACCTGCGCATCGCCAAACTGGACGCCTCCGACGAGGAGATCATCGCCGCCTGCAAAAAGGCGTCCGTGCACGACTTCATCATGACCCTGCCGCAGGGCTACGACACGCCGGTGGGCGAGCTGGGGGACACGCTCTCCGGCGGCGAGCGCCAGCGCCTGGGTCTGGCCCGCGCCTTCCTCCACGACGCGCCGCTCATGCTGCTGGACGAGCCGACCAGCAACCTGGACAGCCTGAATGAGGCGGTGATCCTCCGCTCCCTGCGCGAGGAAGGACAGGGGAAAACCGTGGTGCTGGTCTCCCATCGGGCCTCCACCATGCGGATTGCCGACAAGGTTTACTCCGTGGAGCACGGAAGGATGAGCTGATGGACACGCAGACCGGGCGGTGATTCGGCTCCCGGTCCGCCGTCTGACCCCAAGAGACGATTGGAGGAAATAGATGAACATCAAGAGGATTGCATACATCACATTGGGCTGCATCGGCGTGGGCCTTGGCGCGCTGGGCGCCGTGCTTCCGCTGCTGCCGGCCTTTCCCTTTCTGCTCCTGGCGGCCTTCTGCTTCGGCAGGAGCTCTGAGAAGCTCCATGCCTGGTTTGTCGGCACAAGGCTCTATAAGGATAACCTGGAGAGCTACGTTCAGGGCAGGGGCATGACCAGGAAGACCAAGGTCCGCATCATGGTCACGGTGACGCTGCTCATGAGCGTCGGCTTTGTCATGATGCACCAGGCGCCAATTGGGCGCATCGTGCTGGGCTGCGTATGGGGTTTCCATGTTCTGTATTTCTGCTTTGCCGTGAAGACGCTTCCTGTAAGGGAAGGCATGGAGAGCTGATTGAAAAGGACGGCAGGGACAGCTGAACAACAGAAGAAGAGCCGCACACCCTTTGCATCGCTGCGAAGGATGTGCGGCTCTCTTTGGATGCATGCAAAACAGGGGAAGGACTAGCTGTCCAGCTTCGCTTCAAGCGCCAGCAGGCTTTCCTCCTTCAAAGCGCCCATGAGGCTTGTTGCGGCAATCAGCGCCTCATCCATCGGGAATCCGTCCCGGCGGATGAAGAGGAGCATGAGCTTGTCCCGCCTTGCCTCGAGCGCCTGTGCCAGGGCAAGCCCCTCGGCAGTCAGACGCGCCCTGCCATAGCGCGCCTTCTCGATGAAGCCGCGCTCGATCATCTGCTCCAGCATCCCGTGAACGCTGGGACGGGTGACGCCGAGAAGGCGGGCGATGTTCTTGGAGGCGACGCCCTCATCCATGGAGGCCAGGGAGAGGACAGCCAGAAGAAAACGGATTTGGTTTGCTGTCAGGTTCATGGTATGTTGGCCTCCGTTTCTTGTACGCTGGGAAATTGCGCGATATCACCGTGCAGCGAAAAGCATGACCGGCAAGCCGGAAGAGGGAGCGGGCACAGCCCGCTCCCTCTCATGGCTCAGTGGCAGCTATGGCACCTGCCGCAGTCCCCGTCGCAGCCGCCCTTGCCGCTGCGCTTGTCCCTG
>JBJEUH010000130.1:0-3619 GCA_051883735.1 Candidatus Ventricola sp. | reverse complement strand
TGGACGGCGTGAAGCGGCAGTACAGCCACATCCTCATCGACTGTATGCCCTCGCTAGGGATGCTCACCGTCAACGCACTCGCTGCGTCGGACAGGGCGCTTATCCCCGTGCAGGCGCAGTATCTGTCTGCCAAGGGCCTGGAACAGCTCCTGCAAACCGTCTCCAAGGTGCGCAGACAGCTCAACCCGAAGCTCGCCATCGACGGCATCCTGCTGACGATGGTGGACAGCCGTACCAACTATGCTCGTGAGATCAGCGCCCTGCTGCGTGACACCTATGGGAGCAAAATCAGGGTATTTGCTACTGACATCCCGCACTCCGTCCGCGCAGCGGAGATCAGCGCGGAGGGCAAAAGCATCTATGTGCACGACCCGAAGGGCAAGGTATCTTGCACTTCAGCGTCTATGTCTGCTAATTCTGCAGCACCAAAAGCATCAGATTGGAGCAGGATCGAAGCAAATCTATGGCATCCTGTTTGATGGCGCATGGCTGTGGGAGGAATATATCGGTTCTCTTGTTGATAATGTTTTCTATCATCCGATGAACAAGGCTGGTAAGGGAGCCCAGCGTCTCTTCGGTGGCAATATCGGTTTGATCTATCCCGATTTTATCAGCCGGGATCATGAAACAAGGGTCGTAGCGGATGCCAAGTATAAGCCTCTCGATAATATTGGCAACAAAGACTATCTGCAGGTGCTGGCTTATATGCTCCGATTTGATGCAAAGAAAGGGTACTACCTGTATCCAGAAGCTGAAGGAGCAGATGACCTGCAACTATGGCTCAACAAGGGCTCCACTTATGAAGCGAATGTTGTGCCGAGAGATGATATTTGCATTATAAAACATGGGTTGAAAATACCCATTGACGCAGAGAATTATGAGTCTTTCGTATCAAAGATGCAGGTGAGTGAATCGGAATTCCGACAGGTCTTCATCGGATAGATTGTGGGGAGAGGTAACGGCAGTGATTCGTAAATTTTGACTACGATGGTGGTTGGATGATTTATAACATCTTAAACACGATGAAACTATGCCAGCCACTCTGAAACCATTCCTCTATAAAAAGTTTCATTGTGTTTTGCGGCAGAGAGTGAAGCAACTATCCAACACGGAGAAAATGTATCCATAAAAGCTCACAATGAAACTAACCCAAAGAGTAACTGCGCCGAAAAGCCTTGTGTCACAGGCGCTTCGGCAAAAAGAAAAAGCACGATAGTTTCAGATACATTCGTATCAAAACTATCGTGCTTATTTGGCGCATCCGGCGGGATTTGAACCCACGGCCCCTCGCTTAGGAGGCGAGTGCTCTATCCAGCTGAGCTACGGATGCATATACGTTTTAACCCTCGTCAGGGCCTACGAACTCCTTGCGCTTAGGAGGCGGTCGCTCTATCCTGCTGAGCTACGGGTGCAGCTTTTGCCCCGGCTTCGCGTGAAGCCGTCATTACGGTATTATAGGCGAAACCGGGGCAAAAGTCAATCCGATTTGAAAAAGTCGGGCAAAACGGCGCTTACTTCTGCTTGTCGCCCAGGGAGATGCCCATGGCGCGGGCGGCGCGGACCTCGTGGCCGTCGCGCGGGACGAACTTGGTCTTGCCCGCGACGGTGGAAAGCGGGTTGTGCGTGACGACGTTGTTCGTCATGCCGACGGCCTGGCCGTACTGCTCGCCCGCGATGAGCTGCGCGGCGTGCACGCCGAAGTTGGTGGAGAGCATGCGGTCGTAGGCGCTCGGGGAGCCGCCGCGCTGCATGTGGCCCGGAATGACGGCGCGCGCCTCGATCTCCGGCATCTTCTCCTGAATGACCTTCGCCAGATAGTTGGCGATGCCGGAGAAGCCGATCTCCTCGCGGTATGCCGCGCGCTCCTTCTTCTTCATCTTGGCCTCCTCCACGGACATGGCGCCCTCGGCGACCGCGATGATGGAGAAGGTCTTGCCGTGCTCGGCGCGGTCGCGCAGCGCGTCGCAGACGACGTCCAGATCATACGGGATCTCCGGCAGGAGGATGATGTCCGCGCCGCCGGCCACGCCGGAATAGAGCGTCAGCCAGCCGGCCTTGTTGCCCATGATCTCGATGACCATGACGCGGCCATGGCTGGCGGCGGTGGTGTGCACGCGGTCGATGACGTCGGTGGCGATGTCCACGGCGGAGTGGAAGCCGAAGGTGACGTCCGTGCCCCAGATGTCGTTGTCGATCGTCTTGGGCAGGCCGATGATGTTGAGGCCTTCCTCGGAGAGCAGGTTCGCCGTCTTGTGCGTGCCGTTGCCGCCCAGGCAGACGAGGCAGTCCAGCTTCATCTTCTTGTAGTTCTGCTTCATCGCCTTGACCTTGTCGACCTGGTCGTCCTCGATGACGCGCATCATGCTGAACGGCGTGCGGCGGGTGCCCAGGATGGTGCCGCCCAGCGTCAGGATGCCGGAGAAGTCGCTCTGCTTCATCTCGCGGTAATTGCCCTCGATCAGTCCGGAATAGCCGTCCTGGATGCCGACAATCTCCGTGTCAAAGAGCGAGTAGCTGGCGCGCGCAACGCCGCGGATACAGGCGTTCAGGCCGGGACAGTCGCCGCCGGCGGTGAGGATGCCGATGCGTCTTTTCATGGTGTGTAGCCTCCTGACGATGTCGATTCCCCGAAAAGCGGGGTGCTTTCTTGTGAATATTGATTACATTTTACCACCAAAGCGCGGAGGATACAAGCGCTCCGGGGCGATTTTCATGGTACTTGAGCGCTTAACGGTGATCGGATGACTTGTTCATCCCCTACAAAATTACGCGTCCGCTTTTGCCGGAATCTTGACGGATAACAAGCGCGGTGCTATACTGTTTATAGTAAACATGGCAAAGATGAATACGGCTTTCCACCCGTCGCCGGTCGCTATTCCGGCAGGGCGGATTTCGGCGTGTTCAGCGGGGCCTGGTGACAAGAGTTCAGGAGGTTAGGGACATGATTCAGCTGAATGCTACGACACTTTCTTCCATTGATATGGCGCGCGGCGTCGCTCCCAAGACCGAGCGCGTGATTCAGTTTGGCGAGGGCGGTTTCCTGCGCGCTTTCTGCGATTGGATGATCGACAAGGCCAATGAAGCGGCCGGCATGGACGCGGGCGTGGTCGTCGTGCAGCCCATCGAGCGCGGCATGATCGGCATGCTGAACGAGCAGGACGGCCTGTACACCCAGATCCTGCGCGGCCAGGTCGACGGCAAGGCCATGAAGGACACCCGCATCATCCAGTGCGTGAAGCGCGGCATCTCCCCGTATGAGGACTTCGAGGGCTACCTCGCGCTGGCGCACAACAAGGACATGCGCTTCATCATCTCTAACACCACCGAGGCCGGCATCGTCTACACCGGCAAGGACAGCTTTGACGACAAGCCGCAGGCCTCCTTCCCGGGCAAGCTGACCCGCCTGCTGTATGAGCGCTTCACCGCGTTCGGCGGCGCGAAGGGCACCGGCTTCATCCTGCTGCCGTGCGAGCTGATCGACTACAACGGCCGCAACCTCAAGGAGTGCTGCCTCAAGACCGCCGACCAGTGGAACCTCAGCGCCGAGTTCAAGACCTGGCTCGCGGAGGAGAACGTCTTCTGCTCCACGCTGGTGGACCGCATCGTGACCGGCTATCCG
>JBJEUH010000129.1:16773-19329 GCA_051883735.1 Candidatus Ventricola sp. | reverse complement strand
GTCGCCAGCTGGAAGCGCAGGTTGAAGAGCTCCTTCTTCAGCTCCACAACCTTATCGTTGAGCTCGGCAGCGGACAGATCGCTAAACTGATTCTTCTTCATTACGCTTCACCACCTTCGCTGGTCTTTTCACGGGCGATGATCTTGGTCTTGAGCGGCAGCTTGTGCTGCGCCAGACGCAGAGCCTCGCGGGCGTCAGCCTCCGGCACGCCCTTGATCTCGAAGATCACGCGGCCCGGCTTGACGACGGCAACCCAGTACTCCGGGGAGCCCTTGCCGGAGCCCATGCGGGTCTCCGCCGGCTTCTCGGTGATCGGCTTGTCCGGGAAGATCTTGATCCAAACCTGGCCGCCACGCTTGGTGTAACGGGTCAGGGCGACACGGGCGGCCTCGATCTGGCGGGCAGTCACCCAGCACGGCTCAGTGGCCTGAATGCCAAAGTCACCGTACGCCAGGAAGTTGCCGCGATGGGCCTTGCCCTTCATGCGGCCACGGAAAACGCGGCGACGCTTCACTCTCTTGGGCATCAACATGGTTTACTTGCCTCCTTCGGTCTTGGCCGGAACCTTCTTCGCGGTCGGAAGAACCTGGCCCTTGTAGATCCAGACCTTCACGCCCAGGCGGCCGTACGCGGTCTTCGCCTCGGCGAAGCCGTAGTCAATATCCGCACGCAGGGTCTGCAGCGGGATGGAACCCTCGTGGTAGCCCTCGGAGCGCGCGATGTCCGCGCCGCCCAGACGACCGGAAACGGAGGTCTTGATACCCTTCGCGCCCGCACGCATGGAGCTCTGCAGGCACTTCTTCATCGCGCGGCGGAAGGACACGCGGTTCTCCAGCTGCGCGGCGATGTTCTCGGCGACCAGCTGCGCGTCCAGATCCGGATTCTTGATCTCCTGGACGTTGAGGATCACCTGGGCGCCAGCGCCCAGCTCCTTGGCCAGCGCAGCCTTGATCTTCTCGATGTTCGCGCCGTTCGCGCCGATAACGATGCCCGGCTTGGCGACGTGCACGGTCACGGTCACGCGAACCTTGTCGTTATCGAAGCGGCGCTCGATATCGACGTGGGAGATGCCGGCGTCATAGAGCCTGACAGGCTTCTTGCTCTTGTCGTCGACGAACTCCAGATTCTTAATCATCTTGCGGAGCTTCGCGTCGGACACGAGGTTGTCAGCGAAGTTCTTCTTGTCCGCATACCAGCGGGTGCTCCAATCCTTGATGACGCCGACGCGGGCGCCATGCGGATTCACTTTCTGGCCCATCCGAAAACCTCCTTACTTCTGGTCGAGCACGACAGTGATGTGGCTCGTGCGCTTGAGCATCGGGGAAGCGCTGCCACGGCTGCGGGCGACGTAACGCTTGAGCGTCGGGCCCGGGTTGGCGTACACTTCCGCGACGTACAGGGAGCCGCGGTCCATGCTCAGGTTGTTTTCGGCGTTGGCAATCGCGGAAAGCAGCAGCTTCTCCACCACGGGGGCGGCGGCCTTCGGCGTGTACATCAGGATCGCAAGCGCTTCGTCGACCTTCTTGCCGCGGATCAGATCGATGACGATCTTCACCTTGCTGGAAGAGATGCGCACGTAACGAGCGGTCGCGCGGGGACGCTTGTCCGCAGTTTCCTTGCGAACCTTCGCCTTTTCACGAATTCTGGTAGCCATGCGATTTCACTCCTTTACTTGCGGCCGCTGGCGCTCTCGCCGGCGTGACCCTTGAAGGTGCGCGTCGGGGCGAACTCACCCAGCTTGTGACCAACCATTTCTTCCACAATGTAAACCGGCACATGCTTGCGACCGTCGTGCACCGCGATCGTGTGGCCGACCATCTGGGGGAAGATGGTGGACGCGCGGGACCAGGTCTTCAGCACGCTCTTCTTGCCGGATTCGTTCATTTCCTCGACCCTCTTGAGCAGCTTCGCAGCTACATAGGGGCCCTTCTTGACCGATCTGCTCATTGATGAGTCCTCCTATTACTTCTTGCCCGCACGCTTGACAATCTTCTTGTCAGAGTACTTCTTCGGCTTGCGGGTCTTCAGGCCGAGAGCCGGCTTGCCCCACGGGGTGACAGGCGCCGGCAGGCCGACCGGGCTCTTGCCCTCGCCGCCGCCGTGCGGGTGGTCGCACGGGTTCATGACAACGCCGCGGACGCTCGGGCGGATGCCCATGTGACGGGTGCGGCCGGCCTTGCCGATGCGGACGTTGCTGTGGTCCACATTGCCGACCGTGCCGATGGTCGCCTTGGAGTCCATGGAAACCAGGCGCACCTCGCCGGAGGGGAGACGGACCTGAGCGTTCTTGCCTTCCTTCGCCATCAGCTGAGCGGCGTCGCCGGCGGAGCGGACGAGCTGGCCGCCGCGGCCCGGAACGATCTCGATGTTGTGGATCAGGGTGCCCAGCGGGATGTTGCGGATCGGCAGGGCGTTGCCCGGCTTGATGTCCGCCTCAGCGCCGGAGACGACGGTGTCGCCAACCTTCAGATCGATCGGCGCCAGGATGTAGCGCTTCTCGCCGTCGGCGTAGTTGAGCAGCGCGATGAACGCGGTGCGGTTCGGATCGTACTCGAT
>JBJEUH010000129.1:0-16673 GCA_051883735.1 Candidatus Ventricola sp. | reverse complement strand
CGGAGGATGATATCATGAGGATTCTTCATTACGCGTAAACCTCCTCAACGAGCTTGACCGCTTCCTCGGTGATGATGAACTTCTCATTGCCGAGGATATCCAGCACGTTAATCGTGTTGACGTAGGCGGTCTTCAGGCCCGCGATGTTCGCGGACGCGCGGGTGATGGTGTCGTCCGGGCCGGCCAGGACCAGCAGCGCGGACTTGTTGACGCCGAGGTTCTTCAGGATAGCCGCGACCTCGCGGGTCTTCGGCGCGGTCAGCGCGATCTTGTCCAGAACGATCATCTCGTTCTCGTTGACCTTGCTGGTGAGCGCGCCCTTCAGGGCCAGACGGCGAACCTTCTTGGGCACGTTGATCACATAATCGCGGGGCTTCGGAGCGAACACGACGCCGCCGTGGGTGAACTGCGGAGCGCGGTTGCCATGGTGGCGCGCGTTGCCGGTGCCCTTCTGGCGATAGATCTTACGGCCGCCGCCGCGGACTTCGCCGCGGGTCTTGGCGGACTGGGTGCCCTGGCGCTTGGCGGCCAGCTGGCTGCGGACAACCAGGTGGATGACGCTCTCGTTGATCTCGGCGGCGAAGATGGACTCGCTCAGCTCGATCTCACCGACCTTGGCGCCTTCCTGATTCAGCATTGCAATCTTAGGCATGGTGACGGTTCCTCCTTATCAGGCCTTGACGGAATCGCGGATCACAAGCGTGCCGCCATTCGGGCCCGGCACGTTACCCCTGACCAGCAGGAGGTTGCGCTCGACGTCCACGCGCACGACGCTCAGGTTCTGAACGGTGACGCGGTCGACGCCGTAGTGGCCGGACATGTGCTTGTTCTTGAACACGCGGGACGGGGTGGAGTTGGCGCCCATGGAGCCGACGCCGCGGTGATACTTGGAGCCGTGCGCCATCGGGCCGGTGTGCTGGTTCCAGCGCTGGATGACGCCGGTGTAGCCGTGGCCCTTGGAGGTGCCGGTGATGTCGACCTTGTCGCCAGCGGCGAACACGTCAACCTTCACCTCGTCGCCCACGTTGTAGGCGCCGCAGTCCTCAAGGCGCAGCTCGCGCAGCTTGCGGCAGGGGGCGACGTTCGCCTTGGCGAAGTGGCCCTTGATCGGCTTGTTCACGAGCTTCTCAGCGCGGTTGGGGGCGTAAGCGTCGAAGCCCACCTGAATGGCCTCGTAGCCGTCCTTCTCCATCGTCTTCTTCTGCACGACCGGGCAGGGGCCTGCCTCGATAACCGTAACCGGGATCAGGCGGCCGTCCTCGGTAAAGATCTGCGTCATGCCGATCTTCTTGCCGACGATACCTTTCTTCATCTTATCTTACCTCCTGATCACAGTTTGATCTCGATCTCAACGCCGGCCGGCAGATCGAGCTTCTCCATCGCGTCAAAGGTGGCGCGGGTGGGGTTCTGAACGTCGATCAGGCGCTTGTGGGTGCGCTGCTCGAACTGTTCGCGGGAATCCTTGTACTTGTGGGTCGCGCGCAGGATCGTCACAACTTCCTTCTCCGTGGGGAGCGGGATCGGGCCGGACACCTTGGAGCCGGTGCGGCGAGCGGTCTCGACGATGCGCTCGGCAGCCTGGTCGACGAGGCTGTGCTCGTAGGCCCAGAGCTTGATGCGGATTTTCTTGCTGGCCATTTCTTTTCCTCCTTGTTCGTACTCAAGTACGACTGCTTGGCTTTCTTTGCCCTGCATAACGGTCTTGAGCCGTCGTCCGATTCGCGGACATGGTCCGTGACAGTTACCTCACCGGCCAGTGAGCAATCTGCCACTTCATCCCCTTTGCAGACATCCTCCACATTATATTCTAAAACCGAAAAATGCGCAAGCCCCTTTTTGAAATTTTTTTCGACTTTTTTGAGGTTTTCTCCCCGGCGTCCGATTTTCCTCTTCCTCAAAAAATCAAGCGCTGTCAAGGCTTTTCCGGCCTGTCCTTCTTTCGTTTCTCCCGTACCTCTATGTCCACATTTCCGGGCGTTTCATTTTCGCAATCCATGCACACCGTTCCGGGCGTTTCAAATCCATGTAAAAACAATAATTCACCAATTTACGGGCGGTCAGGGGCCGTTTTTTCGTCACTATGCACAACTCTCTGCGGCGCAATCTATACCGGTTTGCTGGTATACAAGCCGATCTGTCCATCGCTTTAGCGCTTTAAAGCGTTTGATCCTCCCGTCCGGAACATCAGACGTCCGGCGTTCTCTCTTCTCCCCTGCGGCTGCGCCTCCGGCGCGCAGGTGGACGCGCGGATGATCAGCTACGGCACGGCGATGCCCTGCTCCCGCAGGAACAGCAGCCGGTGTAAGGCAAAGCATCCATATCACAACAGACCGGGTCTCCCCATGCGGGAAGGCCCGGCCTGTTCCTATGCGCTTTCCTGTTGCTGATCCGGCTTGCGCCCAAACCCATTCTCCATTCACGCCTGTTTCAAGCTGCGTGAGCAGAATCGCAATGGTCGCCTTCGGCTCCGCCGCGATTCTTGCTTTGGCTTATGAAGAACGTTGGGGCCGCAGGCCCCAGACCCCTTCTTCGCCTCGCGCGTACGGACCGACTTCTTGACAGGATTACGCCCTTCTTCTCGTCCGCATCCGTCTGACAAAGCACGAGAGCGTGAAGTTGATCGCGAAATACACGAGGAACGCAAACCCGAAGAGCACGAACACGTCGGTGACGTGAATGGTGCCGCGGTTGAAGCGGTCCACCCAGGTGCCGTTGTAGCTGTTGGCCTTGGAGATGATCAGCTTGGTGCAGCCCATGAGCTCCACGGTCACCAGGCTTGCCATGTAGCTGGAGTCCTTGATCGTCGTGATCATCTGGGACAGCAGCGTCGGCACGATGTTGCGGAAGGCCTGCGGCAGCACGATCAGCGTCATCGTCTGGAAGGTGCCAAAGCCCTGCGAGTACGCCGCCTCGAACTGGCCCTTGGCCACGGAGTTGAGGCCGCCGCGGATGATCTCTGCCATGATGGCGGAGGTGAACAGCGTGAACGCCACGATCGCCTTGAACAGCGTCTTCACGGCGACCGTCGAGGTAAAGCCCAGCAGCGCCGCAAATCCCTTGCTCACGTTCGGTGCGGGGCACATGACAAAGCAGACGAACATCCACAGCATCAGCGGGGTGTTGCGGAAGAGCTCGATGTACGCCGCGGCGAGCTTCTGCAGAATCCTCGCCGGACCGCTGGTGCAGTAGTTGCGCACCAGCGCCAGCACCGCGCCCACGATCACGCTCAGCACGATGGTAATGAAGGAAATGCCCAGCGTGAAGGCCAGGCCGCCCAGCAGGTAGCTGACGACGTCCGCGTTTTTGAGGATGCCGATGCTGCCCTGCAGCTCCGCCATGAACTGATCCATCAGACTGCCGCCTCCTTCGCTTCATCCTCCGTCTGCTCCGGCTTCACCTTGTCGCGCGCCTTGAGCTTCTGCTCCCACCGGCCCGCCATCATCGACAGCGGATAGCACACGCAGAAGAACAGCGCGCCGCCGACCAGGTAGGCCGGGCCGTATGCGCCGCCCGTGCTCGCGCCGGTCACGAAGTTGTAGGTCGTGGCGATCAGGTCCGCGCCGCCGATGATGTACAGGCAGCTCGTGTTCTTGATCAGCGCGACCATCTGGTTGACCATCGGCGGCAGGATGATCTTGATCGTCTGCGGCAGGATGATGTGCCGCATGGTATCCACATAGTCAAAGCCCTGCGATCTCGCCGCGTCGAACTGGCCCATCGGGATGGACTGGATGCCCGCGCGCACCACCTCGGCGACGTACGCGCCGTGATACAGGCCCAGCGAGATGAAGCCGACCGTCACGACCGTGATCTTCACGCCCGAATACGCCAGCGCGTAGTACATGAAGCAGACCTGCAGGATCAGCGGCGTGTTCTGGAAGAACTCGACGTACACGCGCGAAAGGAGGCGCAGGCTCTTGCGGCTGCCCGTCGCCATCAGGCCCAGCGCAAAGCCGATCACCATCGCGATGAGCAGGCCCACGACAGCGCTGCGCAGCGTGTTCATCAGGCCGCTTGCGAACGTCGCGCGGTATTGCCACACCGTCGCCCAGGCCTTTGCGCTGAATACGGTTTCCATAGACGCCTCCTTTTTTGGGGCTCCGCCCCAAACCCCGCAAGGGACATTGTCCCTTGACCCTCTTTCGCTTCGCGCGGTTTTACGCAGGGTATCATATAGAAGAAAATGGGCGCGCAGCCCGCGGCTGCGCGCCTTGATGTGTCTGGGTTTTTTACAGGCCCCACTCGGCGATCATGCTGTCGATCGTGCCGTCGGCGAGCCAGCCGGTGATGAGCTCCTCCACCTTCGCGGACAGCTCGGAGCCCTTCTTGGTCGCCACGCCGTAGTCCTGCGGGGAGAAGGACGCGTCGATGAAGCTGCGGTCGTCGGTCTTGTAGTTGGCCAGGATGGACTTGTCCACGCAGAAGGCGTCCACGTCGCCGGCGTCCAGCGCCAGGCTGATGGCCGGATAGTCGTCAAACTCCTTGAACTTCACGCCCGCGCTGAAGGTCGCGATCTCGAAGGCGTCCGCGTCGAACGCGTCGATCACGCCGGCGTCAGCCATCGCGGTCGCCAGCGCCTTGGCGGAGGTGGAGCCGGTGGACACGCCCACGGTCTTGTCCTTGAGGCCGGCCAGATCGGCGATGCCGCTCGCCGTCTCGACCAGCACGGTCACCGCGTCGGTGTAGTACGGGGTGGAGAAGTCCCAGCTCTCCTTGCGCTCAGGCTTGATGGTGAACGTCGCGATGACGCAGTCCAACTCATCGTTGTCCAGCATCTGGCCGCGGGTCGCCGCCGTCACGGTGGTGTACTCCACCTCGTCATAGCCCAGCGCTTCCGCGATCATCGCGCCCAGATCGATCTCCAGGCCGGAGTACTCGCCCGTCATCTCATCGAGGTAACCAAAGCCGTAAACATCCTGCTTCACGCCGACGCGGAAGGTTTCGGCGGAGGCCGCAGCGGTCAGGGACAGCAGCATCACAGCGGCGAGGACGAGCATCAACATCTTTTTCATATGGGGTTTCCTCCTTTATGGAACGATATCGGTAACCGCCAGGCGGTTATCATCTGAGAATCTTGGAGAGGAACGCTTTGGTTCTCTCGTGCTCCGGGTTGGTGAAGAAGTGCTCCGGCGTGCCCTGCTCGAGGATGTGTCCGCCGTCGCAGAAGACCACGCGGTCGGCCACCTCGCGGGCAAAGCCCATCTCGTGCGTGACGACCACCATCGTCACGTCGTCGTGGCTCAGCTCGATCATGATGTCGAGCACCTCCTGCACCATCTCCGGGTCAAGCGCGGAGGTCGGCTCGTCGAAGTAGATCACCGGGTTCTTCATCGTCAGCGACCGCGCGATCGCGATGCGCTGCTGCTGGCCGCCGGAGAGCGTCGTCGGATAGACGTGCGCCTTCTGGGCCAGGCCCACGCGCTTCAGGTTCTCCATGGCCAGCGCCTCAGCCTCGGCCCTGGGCACCTTCTTGAGCTTCATGGGGGCCAGCGTCAGGTTTTCCATCACCGTCAGATGTGGGTACAGGTTGAACTGCTGGAACACCATCGAGGAGTACTGGCGGTTCAGCGCCGAGCGGGTCTTGTGCGTCATCAGCTTGCCGTCGATGTACACCTCGCCGCTGGTCACCTCCTCC
Organism: Candidatus Ventricola sp.; assembly: GCA_051883735.1. Taxonomy (GTDB): domain Bacteria; phylum Bacillota; class Clostridia; order Christensenellales; family Aristaeellaceae; genus Ventricola. The sequence goes on along the minus strand of JBJEUH010000129.1, from coordinate 11,038 downwards.
AAGCCGTTCATGCAGCGGATGAGTGTGCTCTTGCCCGATCCGCTCGGCCCGATAATCACCAGCTTTTCTCCCCTGGGGACCGTCAGATCGATGCCCTTGAGCACCTCCAGGTGGCCAAACCTCTTGTGCACGTTGTTCAGTTTAATCAAAAGGAACGCCTCCTGCCATCGATCCGGCAACCCGATCTGAATTTTCTTTTTCAGCAGAATTCAGTTTAATACTTTACTCCGCTGAAACGGTGTAGATGCAGTATATCATATCTCCGCTGTCAATGCAAGTTTTATTTTTCATATATTCAAATTTTTAGGAGGAGGTCAATTATTCCCTTCTTCCAAGAAGTTTTTCATCTCAAATTATTCATTTTTAAAATTTATGCAGCAGAAAAGGCGGATATGCCTTTGCATGATCCGCCTTCATTTTGTTCTTTTTGCGTCCGTCCTCTCAGTTCACGCCGAAGATCGCCTTCACCTCGTCGGTGATTTCCGCGCCGATCTCCTCTGCCGAGGCGACGTAGCGGTTGTACAGCTCCTTTTTGGTCGGCGGCGCGCCGCAGTACGCGCAGGGCGTCAGCTTGCTGAATTCGCTCTTGTCCAGGTCCGCGTAGGTGAAATCGCCGGTCAGCGGCAGGTACTGCGCCTTCACGCCGGAGCAGTTCTCGTCGATGTGGTAGTTGCTGCCGCCGTTCGGGTTTCGGTAGAGCTGCGTATCCGGGTCCGGCAGCTCCGGCGCGTACATCTGCCGCCCCTTGTCCTCCCAGATGAAGACCTTGGTCTTGAGCTCCAGGTTGTTCCAGAACCACTCCATGTTGAAGCCGTCGGCGTTCTTCCTGCGCGGGATGCGGATGCAGCCGTGGCTGGCCTTGTAGCCCAGCTGCGGCTCATAGTTCGTGTAGATCTTGGTCGTGCCGTCGGCGCCCACGTCGTGCAGCACCTCGTGCAGCAGCGTGCCGCCGTTGATGCGGATGGCGAAGCGGCCGATGGTGTTCGAGCCCGCCTTGAAGTCGCCGACGCGGCTGACCGTGATGAACTCGCCCGCCGGGGTCTCGTTGTAGGGCTGGCTCTTGGTGTTCTTGCCCGTGGAGACGTCCAGCGACGTGACGATCCTGCCGCCTTCAAAGACGTAGAGCTTCTGCCTCAGCTTGTCAATCAGCAGCGCATACTTGTCGCTGGGCGTCACCTGATACAGCCTGCTCGCCTTGATGTAGCCCTGCACCTTGCTGGCCGCGATGGACTCCATGTAGCTGTTTTCCGTCTTCGTGCCGTCGTTGGTGTAGGCCTCGATGAGCGCGTAGCCGTCCACATCCGCCTCCAGCACATGCACGCCCTGGCTCTGACCGTGGAGCTCGCCCGCGCAGTTCTCCTTGTACGGGCGCGCGCTGATGCCCGGCTGGTTGGTGATGTAGATGTTCTCCGTCTGCTCGCCCTGCAGCACCGTGATCGGCTGCATCATCAGGTCCCAGATGGCCTGCTGGTGCTCGGGGTTGGTCAGGTCGTAGTCGTCCGGGTTCATGTCCCAGAAGCTCGTCGCCTGCGGCACGCCGGCGGCTTCGGCCGCCGCAGCCGGCTCGTCCCAGCTCGCCGCCTCCTCCGCCTCAAGCGTGCTCAGGTCGAGCACGTTTTCGCTGCGCGCCTGCTCGCTCTCAAAGATGTGCAGCGAAAAGACGCTGCTCTCGCTCTCTTCGCCCCAGGCGTTTCTCAGCTGCACCTGCACCATGTAGTCGCCCGGCGCTGCGGCGCTGCCATCCGGGAGCAGGCCATTCCAGGCCATGCGCCCGCTTCCGGCCTCCACGGCCAGCGCGCCCACATCGCAGACCGCCTCGCCGGTCTTGCCGCTGAGCAGCTGCACCGCCAGCGTGCCGCCCTCCCCGGCATAGAAGTCGAAGCTCCAGCCGTCCTGGCCGCTCACCAGCGTCACGTCGCTCGCAAAGACGCGTTCCAGCGCCGGCGCGGCAAGGGCCAGCGCGGGGATCAGGCACAGCGCCAGCAGAAAAATGCACATGCTTCTTTTCATGATCGTCTCCAGAAAATGTCAGATTGAAACCTGTAGGAAAAGGGGCTGTAAAGACGTCCTCTTTACAGCCTCTTCTTTCGCAATCAGCCCGGCAGGTTCATGATGTCGTCCGGGCCCACGGTCGTCTCCGGGATCGGGGTCACGGAGGACTTCGCGTACAGCGCCTCCAGCGTCTTCTTGCCGGCGATGCCGTCGGCCTCCAGGCCCTGATCCGTCTGGAACTTCTTGACGGCGGTCTGCGTGCCGGTGCCGAAGTTGCCGTCGGCCGCGCCGCTCAGATAGCCCAGCTCAGCCAGCGCCTGCTGCAGCGTCACCACCTCGGGGCCCTCGTCGCCCTTGCGCAGCGTGGTGTAGGTGGCCTGGGCCGTCGGGGCTGGGGTCGCCGTCACCTCAATCGCCGGGGTGGGCGTCACGATGATCTGCGCGCCCGGGGTGGCCGTCGCGCCGAAGACGATGAAGTTGTTCTCGGGGGTGCTCTGCGCCTGCACGGCCGCCGTAGCAGCCGGCGCGTTCGGCGTCTTCTGGCCGTCGCCCGCGCTGAACATGGACCTGAAGATCATCACGATGATGATGATCAGAATCACGATCAGGCCAAAGGCGATGATCATGGGCGTCATGTCGGCGTTCTTCTTGCCGCCGCGGCTGCCCTTGGTGTAGGCGGCCTTCTTGGTGCTCTTGCGCGCGGGCGTCCTCGCCGGCGCATCCTCCCGGCCCGCGTCCTTGGGCGCGGCAGAGGCCTGCGGCCTCACGCCCGCCAAATTGGCATAGCACAGCGGACAGATGTTGCTTCCGTCCGGGATTTTGTTATGGCAGTGGGGACAAAACATGGTCAGCCCTCCTCAACTCTCCGTAGTTCTCCATGTAGTATAAACCACTCCAGAAGGATATTTCAAGGCCTTTTGGCAAATCTTGGGTGTCAGCGGATGACCCGTACATATATATGACGGAGTATCCGCCCTTCATGCTCCCGCTTCCATCAATTTTTCATGCACGAGTGGCCTGTCCGGCAAGGCGCGCCGGCTCATTCGCATCTGCGAAGCTGCAGGTCCGTGATCGCAAGCTCCTGCGCCTCGCCGCTGGTCAGCAGCAGCATGAAATACTGATCGTCTGCGTTCAGCGTAAACGTCAGCTCGTTTTCGCCCGCCGCGATCGCCCCCTCGCCGATGACCTCAAAGCGCTTCGTCGCGTAGGCCGCCGCGCGGCTGCCCTCGCCGGGCTCGCCCGCACAGGTGAAGGTCAGGACGTACGTGCCCGCCTCGCGGAAGCCCGTCGGCACGCGCATGCGCCCGCCCGCCTGCATCGTGAACACGCTGTCTTCACAGGCTGCGTTTTCCAGCTTCATCTGGCCCAGGAGCATGCAGTTGATCAGCGCCGCCGAGCTGTCAAAGCCGTAGGTCACATATTTTCCGTTTTCGTGGATCACCGGCGCGCCGGTCATCTCAAGCCACGGCGCAAGCGTCTCGCTTTGATCCCGGGTGAGCGTCAGGAACGTCTTGCCCGGGCATGCGTCCATGTGCGACGCGTCCTGCGGCTCCAGCCAGCGGATCATCTCCAGCGAGACGGGGCATACCGCGCCCTCCTCCGTCTCGATCTGGCGCACGCCGGTGAACGTCAGCGCGCCGCCCGTGCGCTCCTGCATCACGCGCACGACCCAGAAGTCGCCGTAGCCGTGCGTGTAGCCCTCCCCGATCAGGAAGTCCGCCGTGTCCATCATGTCGGCCTCCCGCTGCTGGACGGCCGGCTGCTGCGCGCGCGTCTCCAGCAGGAAATGGCCGCCCGCCGTGCCCAGCATCATCAGGAAGAAGAAAAGGAACGCCCAGCGCAACCGCAGGCTTCTCTCCCGGGCGACCACGACCGTCAGCGCCGGGATGAAAAACAGCACCGCCAGGATGAGGTAGCGGTTGAGGTACGTGCCCTGGATGAACACGAAGCAGAACAGGTTGACCAGCAGCGCGGCAAACGCGTACTGCAGCAGGCGCTTCTGCCTGCGCGCTGTGCGCTCCTGCGTGTCAAGCCCCCGCCAGACGCGCACCGTCATCAGGCCGGCGAGCACCAGCACCGCGGCGATGCACAGGTTCGCGATGCCCGACAGGGAAAACAGCGGGGCGCCGCCCAGCCAGCCGAGCAGCTTGAGGAAGTCCGCAAACACCGTCGCCAGCGAGGAAGCCATCGCCCCGCCGTCCAGCGGGTTGAACACGAACGAGCCCGCCGAGCCCACGCCGCTCTCAAACAGCCGCGGGTACAGGAGCTCCGCGGCCGCATAGCCCGCGGCGCACGCCAGAAAGCCCGCCGCCGTCACCCCGCCAAAGCGCAGGTGATGATCCCGCAGCGAGCGGCTCAGCTGCGGCGCAAGCAGCACATCCAGCCCCGCCACCACCGCCATCGGGCAGATGAAGCACAGCACATAGCGCACCGACAGCAGGCCCTCGAGCAGGCACACAAGCAGGAACAGCGCCAGCGCCGTCAGGCCGCGCGTCCTGCCCCGGCCGCCCTCGGAGGCGGAGAGCCACAGCGCCGCGCCGAAAAACGCGAAGGGCAGATGGATGATGTAGTAGCCGCCGATGGTCATGTTGGAGGCGTACAGCGTGCCCGCCGCGAAGGGCAGCAGCGCCGCCGTGCAAAGGCCCTTCGCCGTGGAGAGCCCCAGCGTCCTGCACAGCACCACGCACGAGAGCATGGCGATCACAAAGCCGATCGTATTGCCGATGATACGCGCAGCCATGAAGCTGTCCGTAAACAGGAACGCCAGCGCGTAAAACAGGTTCATGTGAACCGTGTGAATCTCCGTGGAGTAGATCCAGTCCATCTGGACCAGGCTGCCGGTGTCCGCCTGCCGCCTGGCGAGAATCATCTCCGAGGCCATGTCGCCGTTGAGGTAGGTGAGATAGCCCGCCTCCTGCAGCGCAACGGACAGCGCCAGCGTCAGCACGCACAGCGCGACGCCCAGCACAAGCGGCCAGCGCCTCTTTTCCTTCTGCATTCCCGCGCCCTCCTTCGCATATACCGGCAGTGTCCCGATCAGCATTCAGTTGATTATAGCATTGCCGGTATACGCTGTCAAACCGGCGCGCCCAACTTTGTCAAGATTAGGTCTTTACAAACGCCGATTGTTAGGGTAGACTATCTTTTGCAGAGGGAGGTTATCCCCTTCAAACTGTATGCATGAGGAAGAAGGAAAAGCCATGACGCTCAATCAGCTTTCGATTGGTCAGTCCGCCGTCGTCACGCAGGTCGGCGGCGAGGGCGCGCTGCGCCAGCACTTTCTGGACATGGGCGTGATCCCCGGCGCGGAGATTACGCTCGTCAAATACGCCCCGATGGGCGACCCCATGGAGCTGCTGCTGGGCGGCTATACGCTCACCCTGCGCGTGGACGACGCGAAGAACATCGGCGTGGAGCCCATCCCCGAGGCCAGCCTGCGCGCGCCCGCCGGGCCAAACAGCCGCACCCCGCACCCCGGCCTGGGCGAGGGCGGCAAGTATCACGTCAAGGCGGATGAGCATCCGCTCGCCTCCGGCACGAAGCTGACCTTCGCGCTCGCCGGCAACCAGAACTGCGGCAAGACCACGCTCTTCAACCAGCTCACCGGCTCCAACCAGCATGTGGGCAATTTCCCCGGCGTGACCGTCGACCGCAAGGACGGCGTCATCCGCGGCCACGCGAACACGCTGGTCACCGACCTGCCGGGCATCTACTCCATGTCCCCGTACACCGGCGAGGAGCTGGTCACCCGCCAGTTTCTGCTGAACGACAAGCCCAAGGGCATCATTAACATCGTCGATGCGACCAACATCGAGCGCAACCTGTACCTGACCATGCAGCTCATGGAGCTGAACGTGCCCATGGTGCTCGCGCTCAACATGATGGACGAGGTCCGCGAGAACGGCGGCTCCATCCGCGTCAACGAGCTGGAGGCCCGGCTCGGCATCCCGGTCATCCCCATCTCCGCGGCCAAGAACGAGGGCATCGGCGAGCTGATTGACCACGCCATCCACGTCGCGCAGTACCAGGAGCGCCCCGGCCGCCAGGACTTCTGCGATGCGCAGGAGTGCAACGGCGCGGTGCACCGCTGCCTGCACAGCCTCATGCACCTCATCGAGGACCATGCGGAGGCCGCGGGCATTCCCGTCCGCTTCGCCGCCAGCAAGCTGGCCGAGGGCGACACGCTCATCCTGGAGCAGCTGAACCTCTCTCAGAACGAGCAGGAGACCGTCGAGCACATCATCGTGCAGATGGAGGAGGAGCGCCGCCTGGACCGCGCCGCCGCCATCGCGGATATGCGCTTCTCGTTCATCCGGCGCATCTGCGACGCCGCCGTCGTGCGCCCGCGCGAGAGCCGCGAGCACGCGCGCTCCGTCGCGCTCGACCGCGTGCTGACCGGCCGCTACACCGCCATCCCCGCGTTCATCGCGATCATGGGCCTGGTGTTCTATCTCACGTTCAACGTCGTCGGCGCGGTGCTCTCCGGTTGGCTGGAGGACGGCATCGCGCTGCTCTCCGGCGCGGTGGAGCGCCTCTTTACCGCTGCAGGCGTCAGCCCCGTCGTGCACTCGCTCGTCATCGACGGCGTGTTCGGCGGCGTGGGCAGCGTGCTCAGCTTCCTGCCGTTCATCGTCACGCTGTTCTTCTTCCTCTCCCTGCTCGAGGACAGCGGCTACATGGCCCGCGTCGCGTTCGTCATGGATAAGCTGCTGCGCAAGATCGGCCTGTCCGGCCGCAGCATCGTGCCGATGCTCGTGGGCTTTGGCTGCACGGTGCCGGGCGTGATGGCCACGCGCACGCTCCCCTCCGAGCGCGACCGCAAGATGACCATCCTCCTCACGCCGTTCATGAGCTGCTCGGCCAAGCTGCCGATCTACGCGTTCTTCTGCGCGGTCTTCTTCCCGGAGCACATGGCGCTGGTGATGATCGGGCTGTATGTGCTGGGCGTCGTCTGCGGCATCCTGATGGCGCTGCTGCTCAAGAAGACGCTCTTCTCCGGCGAGCCGGTGCCGTTCGTCATGGAGCTGCCCAACTACCGCATGCCGGGCGCCAGAAACGTTGCCCTGCTCCTGTGGGAGAAAGCGAAGGACTTCCTGCAGCGCGCGTTCACCGTCATCTTCGTCGCCACAATCCTCATCTGGTTCCTGCAGACGTTCGACATGCGCCTCCAGGTCGTGGAGAATTCCCACGACAGCCTGCTCTCCGCCATCTCCGGCCTGCTCGCGCCGCTGTTTGCGCCGCTGGGCTTTGGCGACTGGCGCGTCGTCACGTCGCTGGTCTCCGGCTTCATGGCCAAGGAGAGCGTCGTCTCCTCCCTCGTGCTGCTCTACGGCTCCACGGAGGTTCTGCTCGCCTCGCTCACGCCGGTGGCCGCCGCGAGCCTGCTGGTCTTCAGCCTGCTGTACACGCCCTGCGTCGCCGCCGTCTCCTCGATCAAGCGGGAGCTGGGCGGCAAGTGGGCCGTGGGCGTGGTCCTCGGGCAGTGCGCGTTCGCCTGGATCGCGGCGTTCATCGTGCGCATCATCGGCCTGGCGCTGGGAGGAATCTGAATGAACCTGTCCACCCTCCTCGTCCTGCTGCTTCTCGCCGTGCTGGTCGCGCTCGCCGTCCGCCGCATCCGCAGGAAGAAGCTGCTCTTCTCCTGCGGCGGGGACTGCTCCTGCTGTCATGCGAACTGCCGGGACCGAAAAAGCGCCTGACTCGCGTATCCATGCGCGAAGCGAAAAGGGAGTCTGAGGGATAAAATCCCTCAGGCAGGTCTTAGGGCGGCAGCCCTAACGTCCCTTCTCTCCAAAGAAAAAACCGTTTCAGAGCAGGATGCGCAGCATCCTACGATTGAAACGGAGGCTGATCCGCGCAGCCCGAATCATTTGCCAAGTCCTATCGCAAAAACGCTGGCCGGTTTTCCGGTCAGCGCCTTTCTTTATTCAAAAACCAGCCTGCCGAAGTCCTGCCGCCGGTGATAGTCCGGCTTGTCGCTTGTCAGCTTCGCCCAGGCGAGGTAATGCGGAATCTCCGTCTCGTCGCCGCACTTGTAGAAGTTGCACGCCGCCTCGCCCCGCAGCTCGAAGTCCGGCATGTACATCTGAATGTACGCCTTCGGAATCCTGTATTCGATGCCCCAGCCGTCCGCCGTGTCAAAGGCGGTCGGCGCAAACAGCGCCTTCGGGTCCTTGAGAATCTGGCGCGCGCGGGTCCTTCGCGCCCCGCCGAAGCCCACATAGGCGTTGCACAGCCTGTTCCACTCGAAGTTGAAGTAGCGGCTGTCGTCCGCCTTCGGCGCGAGGAAGAACTCCAGGCAGCTGTCGTTGCACACCTGATCCAGCGGTCCCGTCAGCGTCGCGCGGATATGCTTCTCCTTCGCCGTCATGCGCACATAGAGGTTCTCCCCATCGTGGCACAGCTGCGCCGCCGCCTCGATATCGCACGGCGCAAGCCATGGCTGGTGCGTGAGCGTCACCGACGGAATCCTCTCCCAGTCGGGCTTCTCCACGCGCACCGCCGTATACATGCAAGCCATCTTTTCTCCTCCTTACAGGGCAATCCAGTATCGCTCCAGATCCACGTCCTCGTCCGGCTCGTGCACCGTGTATTCGTACACGCCTCCGTTTTTGAGGATCGTGCGCCGGCTGCCCTCGTTGTCCGTCAGGCAGGTGACCATCACCCTTTTAAGCCCCAGCGTCCGGCAAACCGGCAGCACCTCCCGCAGCATGGCCGCGGCATAGCCCTTGCGCCGCTCGTCCGGCCGCACGCAGTAGCCGATGTGCCCGCCGTATTTCGCCAGATAGTCGTTGAACTCGTGTCGCACCTGGATCATGCCGACAATGCGCCCGTCGCTGCTGCGGACATAGACGAACTGCGTCGCGGGCACCTTGCCGCCCGGCACGGTTTCGCGCTTCATGAAGCGCGCGTTTTCGTCGAGCCAGTCCGCAGGATTCTCGAGCCGGCGCAGCCCGCCCGTGCCGTCCATCGAGTCGCCGCTGTCAAGGAATGCCTGCCGGTAGGCGCGGATCTCCTCCGCCATCGTCAGATCGGGGATCACCAGGGTACAGGGTTCCATGCGCATCACTTCCTTTGGGAGCATTGTAGTATACTTTCCCGTGAATTGCAAGCAAAAAGGACTGCAAGCCGTGCTTACAGTCCTTTATTTGGCGTTTGCTTGAATTTAAGCCCTGCGAATCAAACCCGTTTCAATCGTAGGCTGCTGCGCAGCCTGCTCTGAAACTGCGTTTTTTCGAAAATTGGGGGAAACGTTAGGGCTGCCGACCCGGGGAACTCGCATAGTCGCGCCATCGGGCGCTCCTTGCGATTCCCGACGCTTCGCCTGCCTGTTTCCTGCACAGCAGGCGGCAGGCTCCGGTCCCTAAGACCCGCCTGAGGGACATCGTCCCTCAGACTCCCTTCTTCGCTTCGCGGCTGTATAAGCAGCAATTACTCGACGATCGCGCCCTTATTCGCGCTGGAGACCAGCTTGGCGTAGCGCGCGAGGTAGCCCTTCGTGACGTTCGGCGGCGGGCAGACCCACTTCGCCCTGCGCTCGGCGAGCACCTCGTCGCTGACCTTCAGCTCCAGCTTGCCGCCGGGGATGTCGATGGCGATGGTGTCGCCCTCCTCCACCAGGCCGATCATGCCGCCGGAGGCAGCCTCCGGGGACACATGGCCGATGGCCGCGCCGCGGGTCGCGCCGGAGAAGCGGCCGTCGGTGATGAGCGCCACTTCCTTATCCAGGCCCATGCCGCAGATCGCGCTGGTCGGGCTGAGCATTTCGCGCATGCCCGGGCCGCCCTTGGGGCCCTCATAGCGGATGACGACCACGTCGCCCGGATGAATCTGGCTGGCGTAGATGGCCGCGATGGCCTCCTCCTCGCTGTTGAACACGCGGGCCGGGCCCTCGTGCACCAGCATCTCCGCCGCCACGGCGCTGCGCTTGACCACGCCGCCGTCCGGCGCGAGGTTGCCGCGCAGGATCATCAGGCCGCCGGTCGGGGAATACGGATCGTCGAACGGACGGATCACGTCGTGGTTGTAGTTCTTCGCCCTGGCGATCTCCTCGCCCAGCGTCTCGCCGGAGACGGTCATCGCGTCCTCAGCCAGCAGGCCGCGGCCCGCAAGCTCGGAGAGCACGCCCATCACGCCGCCCGCCAGGTGCAGGTCGACCACATGGTGATGGCCGGCGGGGGCCAGGTGGCAGAGGTTGGGCACCTTCGCGCTAGTCTCGTTGACCCAGTCGAGGTTGAAGTCGATGCCGCTCTCGTGCGCGATGGCCGGCAGGTGCAGCACGGTGTTGGTGGAGCAGCCCAGCGCCATATCCAGGCACAGCGCGTTGCGGAACGCCGCCTCGGTCATGATCTTGTCCGGGGTGAGGCCCTCCTCGACCATCTTCACGATGCGCATGCCGGTCTTCTTCGCCAGGCGGATGCGCGCCGCGTCGACCGCGGAGATCGTGCCGTTGCCCGGCAGCGCCATGCCGATGACCTCGGTGATGCAGTTCATGGAGTTCGCGGTGAACATGCCGGAGCAGGAGCCGCAGCCCGGGCAGGCGGAGGATTCCACCGCGTTGAGCCCGTCGTCGTCGATCTTGCCGGCCTTGTACGCGCCGACCGCCTCGAACACGGAGTTGAGGTCGTAGTCGCGGGCCTCGCCGGGCATCTTGCCGGGCAGCATCGGGCCGCCGGAGATGACCATCGCCGGGAGGTTCAGGCGGCGGGCCGCCATCAGCATGCCGGGGACGATCTTGTCGCAGTTGGGGATGAACACCATGCCGTCAAAGCCGTGGGCCAGCGCCATGGATTCGCAGCTGTCCGCGATCAGCTCGCGGGAGGCCAGGGAGTACTTCATGCCGATGTGGCCCATCGCGATGCCGTCGCACACGCCGATGGCCGGGAACTCGACCGGCACGCCGCCCGCCAGGCGGATGCCGTCCTTGACGGCCTGGGCGATGTTCTTCAGGTGATTGTGACCCGGCACGCATTCGCTCTGCGCGGACACGACGCCGATCAGCGGACGGGTGAGCTCCTCGTCGGTCAGGCCAAGCGCCTTCCAGAGG